>JAKSJY010000099.1 GCA_024402025.1 Bacteroidales bacterium | reverse complement strand
TTTGCATGGCTGACGCAAATCGCTAGAATTCAAACCGTTAAGTTTATGGGCACGTTAGTTACAGTTGTATGTACGGATGAACATAGGAACGCAAGTTTATACGCGATTCAGACTTTCAGGAAAATCTTCTTCTTGTACAGGAAATAGAGGAAGAGCCAGCAGAGCGCAGTATATCCGGCAGAGTAGATAAGTGAAGACCACTGAGGACCGCACAGATGCATCAGACCTCCGAGCACGGCATTGACTGTCGCTCCGAAAGCGATGAAGGCCTTGGCAACGTAAATCGTAATGGAATTCATTCCGACAACCTTGAGAGGGAACGCCCACTTGCGCAGGCCGCGCACGTCGATGATGAAATAGAAAATCGAGAAAAGCCCCAGGGCATAGCCGGCAGCGACAAGCACGAAACTGCTGCTCCAGAGTGACTTGTTGATAGGGAACCATTTGCTCCATACAAGTCCCAGTGCAACGAATGCAGCCGCGCAGGCAAGCATAAGGCCCGTCTTGCGGTTTCCGCTGTCCTTGGATCCGCGTATGTATTCTCCGGTGAAAACTCCAAGCATTGCCGTCACTATCGCAGGCATCGTGCTGAGCAGACCTTCGGGATCGAATATCCCCTGATAGAAAGTGCCCGGCGTGACGCATCTGTCGACATAGCCGACAAGATTCCCTTCAAGCGAGAACGGGTCCATCCCCTCGCATCCAGGGACCGGAACGAAACGAAGCAGAAGATAGTATCCGACAAGCAGAAGCCCTGCTATTGCGGCCCTGACTCCTGGCTTGAAGTTGACGTAAAGGATTGCCGAGAACATCCAGGCCAATCCGATACGCCCCAAAACGCTGCAGTAACGCGCCTTCGAGAAATCGAGATTTCCAAGCAGTCCGTTGACCAATATGCCCAGCAGCACCAGTACGGCCGCCCGCTTGAAAATCTTCAGGTAAATCTGCCCCATGCTGCGCCCTATTTCCTTTTGCGACGCATAGGAAAACGGCCAGGAAATGCCCGCGATGAAAAGGAAAGTGGGGAAGACGGTATCCATGAAACGGAACCCGTCCCACGCCGCGTGCTCCATCTGCTTTGCCAGAAAACAGTCGGCCCCTCCGGGAAAAAGTCCGCAGAGGGCTGTGATTACTGATGCGAAACCCATGATGAACAGCATGTCAAAGCCTCTGAAGGCATCCAGACTTTCCAAACGTCTTGCCATAATATTACATTCTAAATTTGCTCATATCCCTTCCTTCAGCTTCAGCCATACGTATCTCAGTTGATGAAATGTCCACACTCGGTGCGTCCAGAATCCTGATGTTGTATATTTCTTCGTCGAAATCTTCGAACCCAAGTGTCCCCGCATCCTTGAAAGTGGAATACGGGTCAAGGACGTAGGGAGCCGGATGGTTCTTGCATTCTTCCTGGAGGGCTGCGCGAATCGACTCCAGGTCATATCCCTTTCTGGGATAAACCGCCACCCCGTATTCGCTGAGGATGCGCGGGAAGTCGCGCCAGTCGTGGATATACGCCAGATTGTCTGCGCCCATCACGAGGGTGAAATCGTTTTCCGGCTCACGGCGCTTCAGCGCGTCCAGCGTCTTTATCGTGTAGTGCGGCGGTTCCATCCTGAACTCGATGTCATCCACCCACACGTGCAGTTCCGGGTGCCTTTTCACGGCCTCGACCGCCGCCTCATACCTCTGTTGGGCGCTCTCTATCTTGTTCGGCGCCTTCATCGGATTCTGGGGTGAAATCACAAGGTACACCCAGTCGAAATCGTGCACCCTGGTCAGGTGTTCCATAATGGCAAGGTGGCCTATGTGAAGAGGGTCGAAACTCCCGGAATATACGGCTATTCTCATTTTGCGAGGAATTCGTTCACTGCCTTTTCAGCCTCTTCGAAGGTCTTGGACAGTACGTCATTGACAAGTTCCACGTCCGACCTGCCGTGCGCGAAGTCTATCTCGCTCTGCGCCTTGTCAAGCCTCAGGCGTATATCCTCCTCGCTGTCGGTGCCGCGTCCTCGAAGGCGCTGCTCCAGTATCTCCATACTGGGAGGCACTATCAGTATGCTGAGGGCCGCGTCCTTGAAATATTTTTTCAGGTTCGCCGCACCCTTCACGTCAACGTCGAATATGATGACGTTGCCTTTCTCCCAGATACGGTTCACTTCGCTCTTGAGTGTCCCGTAGAAATGGTCCTTGTATACTTCTTCGTGCTCCACAAATGCGTCCGCATCAATAAGTGCGCGGAACTTTTCGGCACTTATGAAATAATAGTCGACACCGTCCACTTCGTTTCCCCTGGGCTTTCTCGAAGCCGCCGATACAGAGAATTCGAATTCCGGATGCAGTTTCAGGAGGTGCTGCACCACCGTACTCTTGCCGGCCCCGGACGGAGCTGAAAAAATAATGACTTTTCCTTTCATAGGTACTGCAAATTTAACGAATAATTTGCTAAATTTGCGTTGCCGGAAACGGATATAATTCAAATCTAAATAATCAGTATGGTATCTTTTAAAGAATTGGGCCTTGTGAACACCCGCGAGATGTTCAAGAAGGCAGTCGCAGGAGGATATGCCATCCCTGCATTCAACTTCAACAACATGGAGCAGCTCCAGGCTATCATCAAAGCCAGCGCAGAGACAAAGTCTCCTGTAATTCTCCAGGTCAGCAAGGGTGCCCGCAACTATGCGAACCAGACCCTTCTCCGCTATATGGCTCAGGGAGCTGTGGAATATGCAAAGGAACTCGGTTGGGAGAATCCCCAGATCTGTCTCCATCTCGACCATGGTGACAGCTTCGAACTCTGCAAGAGCTGCTGCGATTTCGGCTTCTCTTCAGTCATGATCGACGGTTCCGCTCTTCCTTACGAGGAGAACATCGCCCTTACGAAGAAAGTTGTCGAGTATGCACATCAGTACGATGTTACCGTAGAGGCTGAACTTGGTGTACTCGCAGGCGTTGAGGACGAGGTTGCTGCAGAAGAGTCCCACTATACGAAGCCCGAGGAAGTAATCGACTTTGCTACCCGCACAGGCTGCGATTCACTCGCCATCTCCATCGGCACCAGCCACGGAGCATACAAGTTCAAACCCGAGCAGTGCACACGCGATGCCAAGACAGGTCGTCTCGTTCCACCCCCGCTCGCATTCGACGTTCTCCATGAGGTTGAGAAGAAACTCCCCGGATTCCCTATTGTTCTCCACGGATCTTCTTCGGTTCCTCAGGAATATGTCGATATCATCAACGCCAACGGCGGAAAGCTTCCCGATGCAGTAGGTATTCCCGAGGAGCAGCTCCGCGAAGCCGCAAAGAGCGCAGTCTGCAAGATCAACATCGACTCCGACAGCCGTCTTGCCTTCACCGCAGCAGTTCGCAAGGTGTTCGCAGAGAAACCCGGAGAGTTCGATCCCCGCAAGTACTGCGGTCCTGCACGCGACCTTATGACAGAGCTCTACAAGAACAAGATTGTCAACGTGCTTGGCTCTAACGGAAAGGCTGAATAATCCAACCTCCTCATAACGAAAAAAGTCCGGACCCGAAATCCGGACTTTTTCGTTTCAGTAAACCAAGGGCCTTTTGTAAGATTGCAGCCGGACGGACGCAGACCAGTCTTCCGTGTAAACCTGCGTTCCTATGTTCATCCGCGCAGACGTCGGTAACATCAGACCTTTTCTAGTATCCACTTGCGGAGAGGAACAACTTTTATTGTATATCCATCCTTTTCTATAGTCTCCTCCTGATTCCATGTGATGATAGAAAGTGAACTGCACTTAAGCTCGCCTGCGCATTCGACAAGGGACTCTACCTCACGTTTGCGGGTCTTTGCTGCACTCATATCATAGCACACCTGTATCATCCGCTTTACCTTGACTCCACTACGGCAGACGAAATCGGTCTCCTTGTCATTGCGTGAGCGGTAGTAAAACAGTTCGTACTTCTTGAGGTCATATCCTCTTTTGAGCAGTTCCTGGAAGACC
>JAKSJY010000098.1 GCA_024402025.1 Bacteroidales bacterium | reverse complement strand
AGCGGACTCGGGCAGTCCCTGAGTGGAATCAAGAATCTCTCCTCCGCAGATGGATGTGCCCCAGATGCCGACGTTGTAGGAATATTTCAACTTGGTGAAATCGGCATTGAATCCGTGGGAAATGAGGTAATCGACCTCTTCCTTGCGGGAAAGGTTGCCGTCACGCGTAAGGGTGATGATTTCCATCTCCGGACACATCACCAGGAAGGTCATATCGAAACGGACCTGGTCGTTTCCGGCACCTGTACTGCCGTGTGCAATGGCGCACGCACCTATCTCCTTTGCATACCTTGCAATTGCGATACCCTGGAAAATACGCTCCGAGCTCACTGAGATGGGATAAGTCCCGTTCCTGAGGACGTTGCCGAAGACCATATATTTCAAGCTCTTCTCATAATATTCCTGGGTGACGTCAAGTGTGACGTATTTTGTCGCGCCAAGCTTGTAGGCGTTCTCCTCATTGGTCTTCAGCTGCTGCGCCGAAAATCCTCCCGTATTCGCACAGGCGGCATATACTTCATAGCCCAATTCCTTTGCAAGATACATTACCGTATATGAGGTGTCTAGACCTCCGCTATACGCTACAACTACTTTCTTTTTCATTATTCGTCAGGATGATGTATTGTAAGACTGTCGTTCGGGTCGAAAAGAAGGCCGGTGCAGATACACATTTTATAATCGTTTCTCTTGAGGATGTCGAAGTTGCGGCATCCCTGGCAGCCCTTCCAGAAATCAGGGTCGTTTGTAAGTTCGCTGAAGGGCACGGGTCTGAAACCGAACTCGTAGTTCATCTTCATCACGGCAGCCCCGGTGGTGATGGAGAATATCTTCGCGTCCGGGAAAAGTTTCCTGGAAAGCTTGAAGGTCTGTTCCTTGATACGCCTTGCGACGCCTTTACCCCTGAACTTGTGGGCCACTATGAGTCCGGAATTCGCGACAAAGCTCTTTCCTCCCCAGCTCTCGATGTATGAGAATCCGGCGAACTCCCCACGTTCCGTCACTGCAATCACGGCCTTGCCTGCAAGCACCTTCTCGCATATGTATTCCGGAGTGCGTCGGGCGATTCCGGTCTTTCTTTCCTGGGAGGATATGAAGATTTCCTCGCATATCGCTTCCGCATACTTCATATCGGACTCGCCGGCAACGCGGACGATTATTTCGGAGATGTCAAACAGGTGGTTGAGCACCAGTTTTATCGCATCCTTGTCCGCATCCTCCTCAAGAAGAATCAATACCGTATCATCCCCGGCGATGGTTCCCATCACGCCTTCGATATCGGCCGAATCGATGAGCGACGCCGCGGCGCCGGCAAACCCGGGACGCGAGTGAAGCACACAGATCTGCCCTGAAATGGAAATCTTGTCAACGTAATTGTGCACATTATGTACCGGCCGGTCCATCGAAGGGAGAGAATAGTACATTCCTTCGGACGGATCCGACTTCTTGACGGCGCCAAGTTCCTTCATATCCCTGGAAAGTGTCGCCTGGGTAACCTGGATACCCATTGAAAGAAGAGAATTCATCAGTTCCTCCTGAGTGTGGATTCTCTTCGAAGCAATCAGACTGGTGATTGCATTCATCCTGTTTGCTTTGATGCTCATACCGCTTTGAAAAATTATGCAAATATATGAATAAATATTCAATTATGCAACAAGAAAACCTAACCGAAAGGAATATCGCTTAAATTGCGTATCTTCGCGGCGCAAATGAAAAAGTTCAGCACAAGATTTCCCATATACGCCGCCGTCACCCTTGCACTGGTGGCGGGATGCAAGGAGGAAGAAACGGAAAGGGTGTTCGTCGCATCGGACCGCCCCGCAGCATACGTTTATTTGAAGACCGACGACGGTACAATGGCAGTTTGCGACTCGATGGCAAGAGGCTGCTCCCTGGAAGTGATAAAGGACACCAGGGAAAAATCGGACGGTTTACGGTACGTCGCACTCTCCGACAAAAAGTCGAAAAGGTACATTCGTGAGGCCAATGTCACCGGCGACTCCGCAAAGGTCGTGCTTGAAACCACCGTATGGACCCGGACACCTGCATCCGTACTGAAAGACACGACCGGCGTCGGCATAGGCGGGTTCGCTTCCAAGGGAGAGGAACTTCAGGTGCTGGGCTATGACAGGCTTCTTCCGGACGGAAGAGTTTACAGGTACAAGGTTTCATTTCTCGGCAATGAAGGCTACATCTACTCGAAATACACGGCATTCACCATAGATGACGCGCTATACAGGGATGCAGTCCAGGACAGCATACACTCCAAGATCCGGAACCCCTTCGGAGGAGGAAAGGCATCGGGATGCGACTGGTTTCCCGTGGAGAAACCGGCGTTCAAGGACAACGTCATGCCACAGCCGTGCTACTGCCTGTACCTGAACAACGGATGGGGCATTCTCAACAATATCGAAAGCTACATAGAGTTCGCAAAGACAACGAAGATCAACGCCTTCGTCATCGACATCAAGGACAATGAACGTCCGGGATACAGGGCTGACGCGATGAAGAAATACTCCCCCACCAACTACTCGAGGGCCAATCGCGACGGAATCAAGCAATACGGATACATAGTCCGGAGGCTGCACGAGGAAGGTTTCTACGTAATAGGAAGGATCACCTGTTTCAAGGATACCTACTTTGTCAAGGACAATCCATCCTCAGCCATCAGCGAAATCTCGACCGGAGATCCATTCTTCCACAACAAGGCGTACTGGCCGAGCGCTTTCGACCGCAAGGTGTGGGAATTCAATGTAGAACTTGCCTGCGAATCAATCAGGCGTTTCGGCTTCGATGAGATTAATTTCGACTACGTCAGGTTCCCAGACAGGATGACAAGTGTCGAGCACCTTGTGAATTACCACAACAGATACGAAGAATCCAAGGTTCAGGCAATACAAAGATTCGTTGCCTATGCCTGCGATGCCATCCACGAGGAGGGAGCATACGTTTCTATCGACGTCTTCGGAGAGTCCGCAAACGGCGGCTACACTACTGCATACGGCCAGTACTGGCCTGCGCTCTCTAATGTGGCGGACGTAATGTGCGGAATGCCCTACCCGGACCACTTCGCTAATGGATTCTACGGCATTTCCAAGCCCTGGAACCACCCGTACGAAACCCTTTACGAATGGGGAAAGAGAGTGGTCAAGAAGCAGAAGGTCACTCCATCACCCGCAAAAGTACGCACTTGGGTTCAGTCATATCACGTGATGCACCACGTGGATCCTGATGGAATAGACTACAATGCCCCAAATGTGGAGAAGGAAATCAGGGCCCTGTTTGACAACGGGCTTGACGGAGGATATATGCCATGGCACGCATCATCCACTCTGGAAAGATACAAATTGCTCGCCCCGGCCTTCAGCATTGACTATGCGGCTTTGGAAAATTAAGAAAATTCACTATCTTTGCACGATTTCTAAAACACAAGTTTAATTATGAAACAAGGAATCCATCCCGAAACCTACCGTCTTGTAGCTTTCAAGGATATGTCAAACGAAGATGTATTCATCACCCGCAGTTGCGCCACCACCAAGGAGACCATCACTATCGAAGGTGTTGAATATCCTCTTGTAAAGGTCGAGATCTCAAACACATCTCACCCGTTCTACACCGGCAAGACAAAGATTGTCGATACAGCCGGACGTGTTGACCAGTTCTATCAGAGGTACAAGGCAAGGAAGAAATAATCTTCCTACGGTATAGACAAAGGCCCCTGGCAAGGCTTGGGGTCTTTTTTATTGGAGAGATGGCCGAGTGGTCGATGGCACCGCACTCGAAATGCGGCAAACGGGTCAAACCGTTTCTAGGGTTCGAATCCCTATCTCTCCGCGCAATGCAAAGCATAAAGGACGCTGCACGAAAGTGCAGCGTTTTTGCGTCTGCGCCTGCCGAGCTCGCAAGCTCGCTTGCGGCTTTGCAGCCTCACGTCCAAAACCCTGTGTTTGAGGCCCATATTCCGCCGGGTATCCGGCCCAACACTTCCATCAGACAGGATTCGGGCCATATCCTGC
>JAKSJY010000097.1 GCA_024402025.1 Bacteroidales bacterium | reverse complement strand
AAGCCGCGCGCGGGCTCCGGGCAATGGCCCGCGCTGCGGCTTGCATTGCCCGTCAGGAAATATGGGCCTCAAACACAGGGTTTTTCCAACTGAGCCGTTATCGTCTCCCTGATGATTTCAGCGACACTGGGATGGGGGAAAATCACCTTCTGCAGGGATTCAGCCGTCATCCCAGCGGAAATCGCGACACCAACCGTCGGTATTATTTCCGAACAGGGCGTGCCCAGCATATGGGCGCCGACCACCTTCCCGTCCTTATCGAGCACAAGTTTGCACAATCCCGTGATGTCCCCGTTCTCGGCAACGAACCTTCCCGACCACGCCATCGGCAGACTCAGGACCTTCGCCCCGTCCCCCGCGTCTTCGAGCCTCTTCCCTACGAAAGCCACCTCCGGACTGGTATAGACAACCCCCGGAACCGCATCGTAGTTCATTTCATCGGCTACACCCAACATATCGTTTACCGCCACTTCAGCCTCTCTCGACGCAGTATGTGCCAGCATCGAGAATCCTGTTATGTCACCGGCGGCATATACTCCACTCACGCTTGTGCGCATATGGCTGTCGACCTCCACGCCGCGCACGGTCTTCAGCCCCGGAATGTCGATGCCTCCCAGGTTGGGCCGACGCCCGGTAGAGATGAGAACCCTCTGAGCAGTGACGCTGCCGCCTTCGAAGTTGACGCAGCCTCCATCGATGGAAAGAACCTTCACGCCGAGATGGAAATCGACGCCACGCCTGGCATATATTCCCCGCAGCATTGCGCTAATTTCCGCATCGAAGCCTCCAAGGATCTCGGGCAGCATCTCGACAACGCTTACCTTCGCCCCGAGGGTGGACAGCAGGCTCGCGAACTCCATACCGATGACGCCACCGCCGATGATGGCGACGCTGTCAGGCACCTCCTGCAGGGCAAGGGCCTCGCGACTGGTCATCACGGCCGGATTGAGGCTGCCGTCGGGCAGGAATGCACCGGGGATGGGCGGGATGCTCGCGCTCGAACCCGTACACAGCAGCAGGCGCTTGAACCCGTATGTGTCGCCACCGGCCTCGATGGCCCCGGGCCAGCGCACTACGGCCTGCGCACGCACAACTTCCACTCCGGCATCGCGCATCCTAGCCTTCACACCGCCTGCAAGGCGGCGTACAGTGCGGATCTTACGCTCCTGCATCTTTGCGAAATCGGCCTCGACGCCTTCACATCGCACCCCGAAAGTCGCCCCTTCGAGTGCGGAACTGTAGTGCTTCGCGCAGGAAAGAAGGGCTTTGGTAGGGATGCAGCCTTCGTTGAGACAGACTCCGCCGAGTTCGTCCTTCTCGAAAAGGACAACTTTCATTCCGGCTTTCGCGGCCTTCTCCGCTGCGGTGTATCCGGCGGGACCTCCGCCTATTATTGCAAGATCGTACTCCATATTTTCAAATTAGATAATAAACGATGAATCCGGCAAGGGCGCCGAAGGATAGGATCAGTATGGGCCCGGCCTTGAGGAAAGTATAGGCACCGAATGCCAGGGCCGCGAGCACCCAGGCTTTCCAGTCGGGGAAATTGGCAGCGACGATGCCGAGGCCGTCAGGACATATATTCAGGGTCAGAGCCAGGGCGGATGCCCCTATGAGCCCGGCCACGGCAGGCCTCAACCCGGAAAGGACTCCCTGGAAGAGCGGGGATTTGCTGAATTTCATATAGACCCTGACAATCAGAAGCATTATCAGGAAGCTGGGCAGCACGACCGCAAGCGACGCGGTCAACGACCCGAGGGTGGCGACAATCTGGGCGCCACCCGCCTCGCGGATCACCTCGTAACCCACATAGGTGCTGCAGTTCAGCCCCACGGGACCCGGAGTCATCTGCGAAATGGCGACTATGTCCGTGAACGCGCTTTCGGAAATCCACCCCCTTGCTGCGACCACCTGGCTCTGGATCACACCGATTACGGCATATCCGCCTCCGAAGGTGAACAGGCCGATAAGGAAGAACTCCACGAACAGTTGCAGGAAAAGCAGGACCATCACTTATGGGCGCCCCTCCTCCAGCTTATTGCAAGCGCGACAAGAATCACGCAAAGCAGCACATAGACGGCAGAAACCTTGAATACCGCGATGGCGACCAGGGTCCCCAGCGTGACGGCCCACTGCCACCACTGCGAATGTTTCCTGACAAGTTTGACCGTATAGGCCGCGATGATTGCGACCGCCGCCGGACGCACGCCGCTGAAAACAGCGTTGACGACGGCGTTGTCCCTGACGTCGACCAGGAACATCGCGATGGCGAGAATGATCAGAAAGGGAGCGAGGATGACACCCAGGGTGGCGACGACGCTGCCTTTTACCCCGCGCAGGCGGCTGCCCGCGAAGATGGCCATATTCACCGTCAGCAGTCCGGGAGCGCTCTGCGAAAGGGCGACGATATCCGGAAGTTCATCATCCGGTATCCATCCGCGGCGACGGATCTCGGCCTCGATTGCCGGGACCATCATATAGCCCCCGCCAATCGTGAACGCTCCGATTTTCGCGAACACCAGGAATATTTGCCAAAGGGAAACCATTTGTCAATCCCACGAGTTTAAAGGCCGACCACTACCGGACGGTGGTCGGAGGCAAGTGAATCGGCGGGAGTGAAGGCGCAGGAAGGTTTGCGCCTGGCACCGAACCTGTTTCCTTTCCAGATGGCGATGTAGTCTATCGTTCTTGCGGGCTTGTCCGCCGGGAAGGTATAGGCATCGGTGTCGGAGAGAATCGAGAAGCGCTCCCTGAAACGTGAAAGGGTTTCCGAGTCCGGAGTGTCATTCCAGTCGCCGGCAATATAGACGGGTTTTCTGCAGCCTTCGGAGAACTCACGGAGTGCGGCGTCGATAATGGCGACAGATGCAAGACGGTCTTCCTTTGTCAGCGAGAGATGCGTGCAGCAGAAAATGTATTTCCCGAATTCGGCCATCAGAAGCACCCTGTTCTCCTCCCTTCCGGGCAGAGGAACGGACTTCGTGCGCAAAGGCGCCTGCGCTGACAGTATCCCGACCCCGTATTCCCCTCCGCCGAAATCTATCGCCCTGGCAAAGACGGATTTCATACCGGTAATGCGCGCAAGCTCCTCTGCCACATCGGCGCCGGCGACACGCTTTGTCCCCCTGTCGAGTTCCTGGAGGGCGACAACGTCCGGACGGCAGAGGGTGATGACGGCGGCAGTCCTGGAATACAGCCTCTGCCCGTCCATACCTTCTCCGTTCTTGACGTTGTAACTCATCAGCACCGTACTCTTCTTGGGACGGCAGGGGGCTGTCCTGTCTCCAGCATACAGGCTGAAGGACAACAACAGGGCAAGCAAAACAGTCAGGATATTTTTCATACTGCAAAGATAAGCACAACATTGGCATCCTGTCAAATAAAATGATTATATTCGCATCATTATGAAATCACTTCTATTAGCCATTTTGCTCACCACGGGCATCAACATCATTCCTCAACCGCAGAGCGTGACTCCGGAAAACGGAACATTCAAACTTAAGGGAACGCAGATTGTCTGCGACGCCCGGATTTCCCCCAGGGTTCAGGACGCCCTCACGGACCTCAGTGCAACCCTCACCCTGACCGCGGGTCAGATTTACCCTATCGCCAAGCCTCTCGGCGTACGCAAGGCCGTTGATGACGGGACTGCAAAGGGAATCGTGTTCACGATCGACCCCACTCTCAAAAGCGAAGCCTATTCCATACACGTCACCCCGAAGGCGGCAATAGTCCAGGCTTCGGATGACAACGGATTCCTATATGCCATCCAGACCATCAAGCAGTTGCTACCCGTAGAGATTTTCGGAGGAAAAACCGCCGAGAACGTGAAATGGGAGATGCCCTGCTGCATCATCCGTGACATGCCTCGTTTCGCATACCGCGGAATGCACCTCGACTGCGGCCGTCACTTCTTCACCACCGACGAGATCAAGAAAGTCCTCGATATGATGGCAACCTGCAAACTCAACCGCTTCCACTGGCATCTTACCGAAGACCAGGGATGGAGAGCCGAGATCAAGGCCTTCCCCCGTCTTACGGAAGTGGGCGCCTGGAGGAAGGAAACCATCATAGGCTACCAGCCGGCGCAGAAGGCGGAAGACTTCAAATTCGACGGCATCCGCCACGGCGGTTTCTA
>JAKSJY010000096.1 GCA_024402025.1 Bacteroidales bacterium | reverse complement strand
GGCCTGGAACGAATATTTTGATGAGGACTAACAGTATGGAAGCAATTATTAAAGTTTGGTTTGACGGCGGCCGGATTTATATTCTGACGAATCAGGACAACACATATAGTCGTCCTCTTGAGGCTTTTCCGCTTCTTCTGGATGCAACTGACGGGCAGCGAGCCAAGTATGAGATAGGACTTGACGGCGACGACATACATTGGGATGAGATAGACGAGGATATTCATATCAGCAGTTTCTTCGATACCGCCGAACCGGATATGAATAACCCGATTGCCGATTTATTCCACAGATTCCCACAGCTGAATGTATCTGAAGTTGCCCGCACGATAGGCATAAATAAGAGCCTTCTTTCCAGATACATCTATGGCATCAAAAAGCCATCGCAACAGCGCACGGATCAAATCATCAGCACAATACGTCAACTTGGTCGCGATATGTCGGCTATCTGAACGAAACACCCGAACAGTTCAATCAAAAATACCGGCTCAATCTTGTCACATAAAGGGATAGTCCCGAATCCTGACTGGCTTTTGCACGTGAACCGCAATTTTGCTATCTTCGCACTATGATAAAATCAATGACAGGATACGGGAAAGCGGAAGCCGTACTTCCCGAGGGAAAATTGATTGTGGAAATCCGTTCAGTGAACGGAAAGAACGCGGACATTTCACTCAAGACATCGCTTCTCCCCAAGGACAAGGAACTGGAAATAAGGGCAAGACTCGCATCCGTACTCCAGAGGGGAACAATAGACTTCTTCATCACCTGGGAGCCCAATGCGGCTGAAAGCTCGAAACAGATCAACAAAAGCCTGGCGCTGGAGTATTTCAGGCAAATCAGCGAACTGCAGGCTGAAACGGGATGCGGACACCAGAGTGATATCATTTCCACCATCCTCCGTATGCCGGATGTCATCGATTCATCCAGAAAGGACATCATTACGGAAGAGAACTGGCCTGTCGTCAGCAATGCCATAGACGAAGCCATTGCAGCCATCGACGAATACAGGTCCGATGAGGGAGTATCCCTGTATAAGGATGTCACCGGAAGGATAAGCACAATCCTGTCATTATACGACGAGATCGAGAAATTCGAGCCGGAACGCATCAGCGCGACGCGCGAAAAGATTTCAAAGGCGGCCGAAGACCTTAAAATCACCCTGAACCCGGAACGTTTCGAACAGGAGATGATATTCTACCTCGAGAAACTGGACATCAACGAAGAGAAAGTCCGACTGCGCCAGCACTGCAAGTACTTTATGGAGACCATCGACGGGGAACCCTGCCCCGGAAAGAAACTCGGATTCATCATCCAGGAAATGGGACGCGAGATCAACACGACAGGGTCCAAGGCAAATCACGCCGGAATCCAACAGAGGGTTGTACGTATGAAAGACGAGCTCGAGAAGATACGCGAGCAATCGATGAATATCCTCTAGGGAGCCCTCTATAGTTCAAATTTGTAGCAGAGGCCCAACAGAACGGACATGTTTCGGCCCGTGTTCTGGGCAC
Source organism: Bacteroidales bacterium (assembly GCA_024402025.1). GTDB lineage: Bacteria > Bacteroidota > Bacteroidia > Bacteroidales > UBA932 > Cryptobacteroides. The sequence continues at coordinate 2,653 of JAKSJY010000096.1, read as the reverse complement.
CTTCGAACTTGCCGGTGAAAGTATCCGTCAGGGCGAAATCATATTTCAGTTCAACCGAAAGATTCTCATAGACCTCGTATGCAAGCTGGAAACCAAGCGCAAGGTTGAACCTGTTGCAATCTGACGTGGAATTGGCAACCTTTCCCCTGGAACGGATGGTGGAATTCACAAGGAATCCGAATTCAGGGCCGGCCATAATGCTGAATTTGTCATCAAGAGCCCTTGCACCAGCCATCAGAGGCAACTGCAAATACGAAAGGTTGCGTGAGTATTTTCCGTCAATCTCACTTGTATCCGAATGCCCCTTGCCCGAGTAAATGAGCCCGGCTTGGACAATGGCGGAGCTGTCGAACCAATACTGGGCCATCAAGCCGCCGAACGCCGAATTATGGGGCAGAATCTGCTCGTATCCGTATATGACCGTGCCGCGGATCCAACTGATGGAAGCGCCAACCTCCGCTCCCACATAAATCTGGGCATCAGCCTTTGAAGGGCTCAAAAGGATCACGGCGAGGACTGCAGCAATGCATTTTATGAACTTTACCATAATATCTATGTTTTCTGCGGCAAATTTAATCAAAAAAATATTAGATTTGTTTTTAGGAATAAATGTAGATATATGAGGTTGGCATTATTTTCAATCACATCCTCCCTGCACAAGGAGGTCCCGCTCTCGCCCTCCGAAGAGCAGTTCATCAAGGATATCCAGGCCCGTCTCAATGACAGTTTCATCGATTGCGGCAACGATTTCTCCCGCTACGACTCCTCCAATAGAAACATCATCTATATCAGAACCGGAGGCACTGAAGGCATATTCAAGACTCTTGACATCAAAGGGGACATAACCCTGCTGACCTCTGGCAAAAGCAATTCCCTGGCAGCCTCGATGGAAATACTGGCCTGGCTGAACTCCCAGGGCCGCAAAGGCACCATTCTCCACGGAAGTCCTGAAGAAATCGCATCGGCGATAAACAATGGGACATCCACTTGCCCCATCACCACGGACAAGTTTTTCCGCCCGCTGGAGGGCATCGATTTCGGCGGAGAAAGAATCGGAGTCATAGGGCACCCGTCGGACTGGCTGATAGCCTCGGACGTGGACTATGCAGAGGCAAGGAGACTGCTGGGGCTCGAGATAGTCGATATCCCTATGGAAGACCTTCTTTCGCGGCTTAAGGGATATGATGGGGATATGAAATCATTCGGCGGTTCCGTAGCCATCTACGAAGCGCTCAAGGAAATGGTCAGGGATTGGGGCCTCTCCGGATTGACGATCAGGTGCTTTGACCTGTTGGATACGGTGCATAACACAGGATGCCTTGCTCTTGCGCGTCTCAACGCGGAGGGAATACCGTCCAGCTGCGAAGGTGACATTCCGATGCTCATTTCAATGATGATAGCGAAGCGCAGGACAGGCAGTTCGGGTTTCCAGTGCAGCCTGTCAGGAATCGAGGGTGATAATTTACTTTTTGCACATTGCACTGTCCCGCTTGACATGCTTGACTCCTATGAATATGACACTCATTTCGAATCCGGGAAAGGCACCGCAATTAAAGGGAAAATCAAACTCGGAGACGCCCTGATTTACAGGGTGTCCCCGAAACTTGACTGCGAAGTGGCCATCCCGGCTTCGATAATACGCAATATGGATGAGCCTATGCTCTGCCGTACGCAGATTCTGGTCAACGCCCAGGGTGCGACAGGGTATTTCCTTAACCACCCGTTAGCCAACCATCATCTCATCCTGGGCCCGTTCTACAACAGATAATCGGCCGATTCGGGGCCGCAATTGAAAAGAAGATCCATTATCGAGAGATTCCCGACAAATCCGAATTTTTCCCTGAACACCTGCCAATACGGCTTCGCAATATACGAGGATGCGCGTTTGGGATGTATGTCGGCCAATATGACTTTACCTCCATCCCCGGATGGAGCGGCGTCGACCCTAACGGGCGGCAGTATGCCGATCTTGACGCAGAAAAATTCTGCAAGATTCATATTCAGTTCCCAAAGGGTCTGCGGTTGTGAGAGGTACAAAGCCTCGAACTCATCCTTGTAATATTCATAGAAGGGAGACGAAAAATATGCCGATTCTATAGCATAGAGACTCTGTCTCACCCAAGGGGTGGAATAATCCACCCTGATGTCGGTAATAAGTCTGGAACCGTCGTGGACAATGGGGATCCTAAGGTCCATCGGTCCGTTGGCGGTAAGTATCCGACAGCGGTTGCGCCAACTCTGCTTGCAATAGTTCTCCCCGGAATAAACGCCCCGGACTCCGGAGGAGAGCAGGGCGTAATACTCGACTGGAGCACAATATGCGGTGCTCAGCAACATTATTCTATTGCGCCTTTCGAATTCGAATCGTTAGCCCGGACAATGCCTCGCTTTGACCCTGAAATGAATGAAAGGATTTCGTTTTTCTCAGCGCAATCGGGGAAACCTTCCGCAACCTTGGAGCAGGCATCGGACACGTTGTTTCCCTGATAATAGATCATATCGTAGATGTCCTTGATCATCCTGATGGAATCCGAATCGAAACCGCGTCTGCGGAGTCCGACCAGATTAATGCCGACATAGCATATCGGATCACGTCCAACCATGGCATAAGGCGGAATATCCTTGTTGACCTTGCTGCCTCCGCCGACCATGG
>JAKSJY010000095.1 GCA_024402025.1 Bacteroidales bacterium | reverse complement strand
CTGGCGATGATGATGAGAACTACGAGAGTTGTAAATAATGCGTTCATATCTTATTGTCTATTTTTTCGATAAGGGTTGCAAAGTAAACACTTTTTTCCGGATATCGCAAACTTAGTTGCGAATATATCTTTCTGGCGGCATCCGGATAGCCTTGGTCGAGATATACCTTCGCGAGGCTTTCCGTACAGAAATCAGTGAATTCCTCCACGGGGGAGACGTCCTTTGCAGGGGCGTCGGCATCCGGACAGAAGCCTGCGAAATAGTTGTCGTCCTCCTTGCGCACGCTGTCGTAGTCCTTCTGCGAGAAGTAGTCCCCGCCTACAACGACAATCTTCCGTATTTCATCCCCGGATTCGGCGGGAGTGAAATAGGAGTTCAGCAGTTCTCCGATCTCCTTGTCGGAGAGGTCGGTCTTTTCCTTCCCTCTGGCAAGGTCGTAGATGAGCCTGCGGGATCCTATGTAGAGGGCCTCCTGCGCGTAACGTTCGTCGCTCCACGCTCCGGGGCCGAGTTCCGCCATCCTGCGGCAGAGTTCCTTGCGGGCGGCTCCGAACCAGGGGTAGATGCTGACTACTCCGGCCACTTCTTCGAGGTTGAGGCTTTCCAGCCTGAGTATATCGTTTACCATTGGGCTACTGTTGCGTTGAATATGTCTTCCACCAGCTTGTCGATGATTTCAGCGCAAAGGCTGGATTCGACGGCGTCCAGCGAATTCTCCGAATCGTAGTCCGAGTAGGCGCTGAAAGTCTTGTTGGTAAAGTCTTCTTCCGGGTGCAGGCGGTCCGCGAAGGACACGGACACCGACACGGTGAGGCGGTTCTGGGCGGCGACGTCGTTCGCGCTGATCGCCGATGCCTTCACGTCATAGCCGGTGACGGCGCCGGTAATGGTCAGGTCTCCGTTTTCCTCCACCTGCTCGAGGCTGGTCATCCTGCGGAATCGGGTGCGTATCTCTTCGGTGAGGTCATTCGCAAGGGAAGGGTTGACCTTCGCCGCCTTGTATTCGAAGAGTTCTATGCTGATGCTCTTCACGTCCGGCTGGATGGAGGTTCCCGTAAAGGAGTATATCCCACAGCCGGAAAGCGCCAGGCACACGAGGCTCAGTATTGCAAGTCTTGTCTTCATTTGGATGCTTTTCTTTCCGCCAGTTTGCGGTATATGGTTCTCTCCGAGATTCCCAGTTCCGCCGCGGCGAGCTTGACTTTCCCGCCGCTCCTTTCCAATGCGCGGTCTATCATCTCGTCCCCGGCTTTTTTCAGCGACACGGGTGCGTCCTCCTCCTTCGGGCCCTCCTCCCATTCCACGTCTTCCGTATCCGTTTCCGTCCCATCTCCGACACGCGGTGCGGCCCCTGCGTTGCGGGCAGCCTCTCCCGAAGCGATGATGGACTTGAGAGTGTCCACTTCCTGCTTGAGGTCGAGGATGGCCTTGACGATGGCTCTCTTGTCGTCATCCGAGATTCCTCCGGGGCCGGCGCTTTCGACGGTTGTGGCGGGAAGGACGGTGTCGAATTCCTTGGGCATATGGCTCGCAAGTATGTTGGAGCCGATTTCCATCCTTTCGGTGTTGCCGTTCGAGGGCTTGGATTCCAGAGCCGTGAGAGCTTCGGTGAAGTTCTTCAGCTGGCGTATGTTGCCGGGCCACCTGTAGGAGCACAGCATTTTCACGGCATCCAGCGAGAGTGTCAGCTTGCACATCGCGTTCTTGTCCGCGAAGTCTGCGGTGAATTTCCTGAATAGGAGATAGATGTCCTCTTTCCTTTCGCGGAGGGAGGGCATTTTTATCTGTATGCCGTTGAGGCGGTAGAAAAGGTCCTCGCGGAATTTTCCGGCGGCGACGCCGTGCGAGAGGTCCGCGTTGGTTGCGGCTATCACCCTGACATCCGTCTTCTCGACTTTCGAGGAGCCCACCTTCATATATTCTCCATCCTGGAGTACGCGGAGCAGCATCGCCTGGGTGTCCTTCGGGAGTTCTCCTATTTCATCCAGGAAGATGGTGCCTCCGTCCGCCTCCTCGAAGTATCCCTTGCGGTCCGCCACCGCTCCGGTGAAGGCGCCTTTGACGTGGCCGAAGAGTTCGGCATTGATGGTGCCGACGGGGATGGACCCGCAGTTGACAGCCAGATAGGGTTTGAACTTGCGTTTCGAGGCCTGGTGGATAATCTGGGGTATGATGTCCTTGCCGACGCCGCTTTCGCCCGTTATCAGCACGGAAAGGTCGGTCGGGGCGATGGCGGCAGCCGTCTCTATCGCGAGGTTCAGCGCGGCGTCATTGCCGACGATGTTGTACTTCGTCTTTATCCTTTGCAGCTCCTGTGTCTCCATAATCGCTGCAAATTTACTAAAAAACTTTATCTTTGCACCTCGCTAACAAATACACATCAGATATGACTCTCACAAAGTTTACAACATTTGCAGTCGCCGTGCTGTGCCTCGTTTCCTCATGTGCGCCGGCTGCTGTCAGAAACGTATCCAGGAAGAACACTCTGGCGGTCGGATGCGAACCTTCGCAGCTTGCCGTCATCGACGGCAGGGTGGATGCACACCTGACACTCACCTTCCCGGAGGGATATTTCAATCCGACTGCGATGCTTGTCCTCACCCCGAGCATCGTCTATGACGGCGGGAAGAGGGTCGGCAAACCCGTGATTTTCCAGGGCTCTGACATAAGGGCCAACTACAAGGTTGTTCCCATTGAAGGGGCGGTCCATACGATGGACGTGTCGTTCGGATACATCAAGGGTATGGAGCAGTCCTGTCTTGAACTCGGCTGCGTGATGGTGATGGGTCAGAAGAAATATGCGCTGCCCTCGATAAAGGTGGCGGACGGCTGCAACGTGACCAACAACCTCGCCGACCTCGGTGGCGCGTACAAATATAAGGATGACGGCTACGAGCAGGTGTCGCACTTCAAGGCGGAGACCACTATCCAATATGCGGTGAATTCGGCCGAAGTGAGGGATAATCTTGCCAACCGTACGGCCATCAACGCCTACAAGCAGCAGATAGCCGACTTTACGTCCGACGAGAGGTTTACGGTCACCGGGACCGAGGTGGTTGCATACGCATCCCCCGAAGGCGGAGAGAAGTTCAACGCCGAACTCTCGGACAAGCGTGCGAAGACGGCGGTGGGCGCCCTTGCCCGAATGTCCAAAGCTGCAAATCCGGACGAAATATCCCAGCGCGGTCTCGGCCAGGACTGGGAAGGCTTCAAGGATGCGGTGGAACAGTCCGACATCCAGGACAAGAACCTGATCCTCCGTCTGTTGGAAATGTATTCCGACCCCGCCGAGAGAGAAGCCGAAATACGCAATCTCTCCGAGATATTCGAGGAGTTGAAGACCGAGGTGTTCCCGGCCCTGAGGCGCGCTACATATATTGTAAAGGCCGATATGGTTGGATTGAACGACGAGCAGCTGGCCGACGCGGCCCTGCACAGCCTGTCCTCGCTCGGGGAAAAGGAAATTCTGAGGGTGGCGGCGAACGAGCCCGACCTGGACTCGAAGGAGTTCTACTACCGCGTGGCGACTCAGCGCTTCCAGTCCGACGTGGCATTCTACAATCTTGCGGTCGTGGCTCTGGAGAAGGATAAGAATGTGGTGGCCAGGGCGTATCTGAAGACCTCCCCCGACGAGGATGCCGACGTGTTGAACGCACGCGGGGTGGTAGAGATGAGAGCAGGCGAGTACGAGAAGGCGATGGAGTGCTTCTCTGTCGCAACCTGTCCGGAGGCGAAGCTCAATATCGGCACCCTGCAGATTCTCAAGGGTGAGTACGCCTGCGCCGCCGAAGCCCTTGAAGGCAGCGGCACTTTCAACGAGGCGCTTGCCGACCTGCTGGCCGGGAATGTGGATGCGGCCTGGGAGAAACTCGACCCGAAGACCCCGAAGGAGAACTACCTCAAGGCGGTCATAGCTGCCCGCAGAGGGGATGCACAGGGCGTCGGAAAGTATCTGAAACTTGCGACATCCGACCCCGAATTGAAGGAAAGAGCCGCGAAAGACGTTGAGTTTGTGAATTATAGATAGGAATTCAAAAAAAAATCACTATATTTGCACCCCCAAATTTTGGGACATAACAATTTTTATCAACAACAAATTATGCCAACAATTCAACAATTGGTTCGCAAAGGACGCGAGGTTATCGAGATCAAATCGAAATCCCGTGCGTTGGATGCTTGCCCTCAGAAGCGTGGCGTATGCGTGC
>JAKSJY010000094.1 GCA_024402025.1 Bacteroidales bacterium | reverse complement strand
AGTTGCTTGACCAGCTTGCTCACTCAGGCGGTGTTGCAACCGGAGCTGAAAGCAGCGATGCCTATATGACATTCGATGAGGATATGAACATCACCACTTTCGGGGCAGGTAACACGCAGATTTATGCATCCACCTATGAAATCGCAAATTACGATCCTTCACGCCCGTCAGGTTGGGAGGTTGGAAAACTCGTCACCAAGACCCCTACCGTTCTCTTCCCGTTCTCAATCAACGAAGGCGGAAAGAATGTCAGTGAGTTCGATCTTATGTATCTGGATGCCAACTATATGACTTTGGTATATACCAAGGGCAACGGTGCCGGCAGCTGGGGTGAAATCACCTTCTGGAAATTCAAGAACAAGAGCGGGTACAGCGATGCTCTCTGTGGCGGCAGTTCCCGCAACTGGAAGTGGGACATCACCAATGCACAGGGAACCTGCTGGGGCAATGCCGGCAACTCCGGTGCCGGTGCAGCATTCACACCGGGCTATGTCGATGGGCACTGGTGGGGCGTTGCGACTCCCGAGGAACTGCTGGACCAGCTTGCTCATTCAGGCGGTGTCGTTACCGGCGCTGAAAGCAGTGACGCCTATATGACCTTCAATGAAGACGGTTCCGTATTTGCCGTAGGTGCGGACGGATCTCCGATTGGCAGAGGTTCCTGGGAAGTTGCTAACTTCGACGCTTCCCGTCCTTCCGGATGGGAACTCGGCAAGCTCAAAGTTGACGGCGGCGGAATTCTCTTCCCCTACTCCATCAACGAAGGCGGCGTGGAAGTTCACGAATTCGACCTTATGTATATCGATGCTGACAATATGACTCTTGTCTATACCAAGGGAAACGGTGCCGGCAGCTGGGGTGAGATCACATTCTGGAAATTCGTTTCAGAATAACAAGTGTATTTAGTTTCCAAAGCCGTGGATAGCAATATTCACGGCTTTTTTTTATCTTTGTGTGAAGCTGTTGAGATGCAGAAAGTGTTGAAGATATCCGTCAGTCTGTTGTTCGGAGCGGCAGTGATGCTGTTCTGGGCGCTGGCGTATCCGCAGGCTCTCGGATTCCGTGAACAGAATCAGATATTCTTCTACACCTGGGATTACGTTGCCGGGAAGCTCTCTCTTGCCGGCGGTTTCGCCGACCTGATTGCGGGTTTTGTTGTCCAATTCTACCGCCTGACCTGGATAGGGGCCTTTCTGACAGCCGCCATCTTCGTGATATTGCAAAGGTCCGTGTGGAAGCTCTCGGAGAAACATTTCTGCCTGAGTTTCATCCCCCCGGTACTGCTTCTGATTCTGATGGGGGATTTGTATGTTTCGCTCTGTTTCGCCATCGCCCTCGCTTCGGTGTGCCGGTTGTCGGTACTGCATCGAAAGTATCCTTCCACAGCCTTTGCATTGATTGCAATTCCTGCATCATTCTGGCTCTTCGGCCCGGTTTCATTGCTGTTTGTGTGCTTCGCAATCCTTGACGGTCCCCGAAAAAATGCATTGATACTACCGGTATATTCAGCAGCAATCATCATAGCCGCAGGTCTTACGTTGCTGTGCCAATATCCATGGAGACAAATCCTTCTCGGCATCAGTTATTATGACAGGCCTCTCGCACACCCGTGGCTTATGCCCGTTTCCGCGATATCCTGCCTTGTCATTCCTGCCATTGCCCGGATACTGCGCGAACCTGACAGCAAAGCCTGGATTGAACGCTCCATCTGTACTGTGGTTCTGTGTCTCACCGCGGCATTCGGAGTGAATTCCACCTATGGCAGGGACACTTATGAAATCATTGCCTACGACCAGTTGATAAGAGCGGAAAAGTGGGCGGAAGTGATCTCCCGCGCAGAAAAATACCAGCCACGGAACGAACTGGCCTGTGTCAGCGTCAACCTCTCTCTGTTTATGTGCGGAAGGATGAATGAGATGTCCGAATTCTACCAGTGCGGTACCAAAGGCCTGCTTATGCCTCGTGTCAGGGACAATGTCTCCAACATTTCCACGGGAGAAGCTTTCTGGAGACTCGGATTCGTGAATGAGGCCCTGCGGTATGCATTCGATACGCAGGAGGCTATTCCGGATTGCGAAAAGAGTCCCCGCTCGATGATGAGGATGGCGGAATGCCAGATTGTAAACGGAAGGTACAAGGTAGCCTCCAAGTACATTGACCTGCTCAAACACACGATGTTCTACCGCAGTTGGGCTCTGGAACACGAAAAATATCTCGGCAACGAGGCTTTGATTGAAAGCAATCCGATATATCACTATCTCAGAATTGTACGCAACAGGGAGGATTATCTCTTCCATTATCCGGAGATGGACAAGATGCTCGGCAGGCTTTACCTTCAGTGCAAGGAGAACATTATGGCCGGGTGGTATTATCAAGCCTGGATGTCTTTAAGACAATATGACGATGAAAACAAAGGGAATAACAGCGCTTCTGGCGTTCACGGTTCTTAGTCTTGCTGCCTGCAGCCGGACCGGAACGGTTTATGAAAACGTCCTGCCTCCCGTATATCCGGACTACATCGGAGTGACCTTTCCTGCCGAGATTGCCCCTCTGAATTTCAATCTCACGGAAGAATATGACCGTGTGTTCGTAAGGGTTCGCGGCCGGCAGGGCAAGCCGCTCACAACGAAAGGAAAATATGCGGACTTCAACATAAAGGACTGGCGGCGTCTTGCCTCCATGAATGTCGGAGACACCCTCACCTTCACGGTACTTGGCCGTCGCGGAAAAGAATGGCATCAGTTCCGTGATTTCGAGATGTATGTAAGCCCTTATCCCCTGACAGACTATGGTGTCACTTACCGCCGGTTTGCTCCGGGCTACGAAACCTTCAGTCAGATAGGCATATATCAGCGGAATATACATAATTTCAAGGAGAGCCCCATAATCGAGGGAACGCTTATTCCCGGACAGTGCATCGGCTGCCATACCGCCAACGCCGCCAATCCGGACCAGTTCCTTTTCCACGTCAGAGGAAAGCACGGGGCTACCGTAGTGCAATTGGAGGGAAAACGCAAATGGATGAACACCAAGACGGACAGCACCATCAGCAATGCCGTCTATTCCTACTGGCACCCTTCCGGAGATTATGTGGCACATTCCAACAATTTCATACACCAGCTCTTCTGGACCGGAAACAACGAACGTTACATAGAAGTTTATGACGATGCTTCGGATGTCATCGTTCACAACGTCAGGACGGATGAATATCTGCTAAGTCCGCTCCTGATGACAGAAGATTTCGAAACGTACCCCGCATTTTCCGCTGACGGACGGACGCTGTACTATTGTTCCGCGCCCAAGACTGACGTTCCGGCACGGGCCGATGAAGTTCATTACAACCTGTGTTCCATCTCTTTCGATGCTGAGACGGAAACATTCGGACAAAGCGCGGATACACTGATAAATGCCTTTGCGGCAGGCAAGAGCGTGACTTTCCCCCGCCCTTCCTACGATGGAAAATGGTTGCTTTATTCATACGCCGATTTCGGTAATTTTCCGATAAACCATAAGGAGGCGGACCTGTGGCTGATGAACCTGCGGGACGGGACTTCCTCTCCCCTCACTGCGGCCAACTCCGATTATGATGAAAGCTTCCATAACTGGAGTTCCGACTCCCACTGGATTCTCTTCGCCAGCCGCCGTGACGACAGCCTCTACAGCCAGATATATTTCACTTCGATAGATGAGAACGGAAACGCCACGAAGCCTTTCGTGCTTCCACAACGCAATCCGCGGAGATTTTATCACAACACACTCTTTACCTTCAACGTCCCGGATTTTACATCCCAAAAGGTGGATTTCAAGACAAAGGGAGCGTTCAGAGAGTGCTTTTCTTCCGAAAGGGCAACAGTAAAAATCAAACAATGATGAAAAAACTGATTCTGTTTATTGCCGCAACGGCGGCCCTCATATCCTGCTCCAACTATCCGAAAGGCAGCTGTGTCATCAACGGTACGATAGATGATCCGGACAACCGCGACGGAGCGTGGATATTCCTTGTACCCCAGGGACCTCACGAACCGGCCGAGGTGGATTCCGTCCTGATTGAGAACGGCAAGTTCACTTTTGTCACGGACCGGGAAAGGATGGGAATCATCAGGGTAACGATGTATCGCAGGCTGGGGCTGCAGGATCTGCTGGTTGTCACGGAACCGGGAGAAATCAATGTCACAATTTCCGCATCGAGCCGTTGCGGAGGGACCCCCCAGAACGATTCACTCCAGGTCTGGAAAGAACTTACAATGGAAATGAATGCGGCCACGTCAAATCTCTATCAGATGGGGATGAAAGCACAGGCCGATTCCTTAAGAGCCATTTACAAGGAGCGTTC
>JAKSJY010000093.1 GCA_024402025.1 Bacteroidales bacterium | reverse complement strand
GTTTGGATTCGGAATAAGACACGTCCGGCTTCAGGCCAAGGAATTCAAGTGTGAGGGGGTTCTTGATGATGTCGGACGGCTTCTCGATGGTCTGACCTTCCTTTGCCAGACGGAGCACCTCGTTCTTATCCTTGCTCAGCGCGATTCTCTCATACAGGCTGCTGCCAACCTGACGCTGCAACCATCTCACGCTCCAATTCTGCTTGGCGCATTCAATCTCATAGAAACTGCGTGCATCCGGATTGTCCACACGCATCAGTACGAGATAGTGCGACCAGCTCAAAACGAACTTGTGGGGCTCTGCCGGGGCGTTTTGAATTTCCGACACACTGTATCGGGAATCTGAGTTTTTCGTTTTGCCTTTCAATTTCCGACACGCCGTATCGGAAATTTGAGGCTGGGAGTATGTCGCATAAAATTTACGGCAATTGCCCAGCACATCTTCTCCCCATCCCGGACCGAATTTACTGCGTAATTGGGCTGCAAGTTGAACGAGAACCTGCTTGCCATAAGCGGCTTTATAGTTTCCCTCCTGCTCATCCTCCACGATGTAGCGGCCAATCTCATACTTGGTATAGACCTCAGCCACATTCACAGCTGTGGCCACTCTCTTCCTCGACTCCTCAATCAGAGCGGAAATCTTCTCAAACAATGCGTCAGTCCCAACGGGCGCGATATCTTTTGTCTCCATAACAAACGTTCTTTCAATGCAAATCTAATCAAAATTTTCCGTCCGGCTACTTGAAATAATCGTAAGCCTCGGTAACCTTCTTCACGGTCTCCAGCTCATTGGCCAAAAAGGCTCAGGGGAAAAAACCTGTGTTTGAGGCCCATATCCTGCTCGACGGGATCAATGCCGAAGACGGTCAGGGCCTGGACGGGGTTGGAGGGACGAGAGCCCCGAAGATTCCCGGCAGAGCGCCGAGGCAGGCCGTCCAAGGGATTCCTGTATGACAAGGGGCAAAATACCCGGCGGTGATTTTTCAGGGAGTTGGAATATTTTAGTAATTTTGCGAAGGTAAGGAATTGATTTCAAAGATGACCTTGTTGGCGAAAATACGGTTGTCAAGGAAGTTTGGCAAAGTCACATACGTGATATCGGCCATTCTGACGGCAGCGATGTCATCGCTTGTGGTTTCAGAGCCGACCGCTGTGGGTATCTGTATCATATTGAAGTCGCTCAGCATCCCTGTCATATGGTATTTGAGCTCGAATCTGACAAAAGGACTCGGAATCTATTTCTACCTCAATCTCGGCATAAGCAGAAAAGAATACCGGCTCATCCCCTTCACAGTCGAGTTCGTGGCATTCGTTGTATTGATGGTCATTTCAAGCATAACAGGCTATGCAATCGGTCAAGGAAAACATATTGCTTGTTGACAGCGTCCATCTGGAATTCGGACAGAACCAGGTTCTTCAGAGTGCCTATCTCACCGCAAGGACAGGGCGTGTCACAGGCGTGTTCGGAAGAAACGGAACCGGCAAGTCCTGTCTGTTCAAGTGCATTATGGGTGGTATCCGGCCCCAGAATATGTTCATACGCTTCAATGACGAACCGGACACCGATTATGCCCATATCGGCAACAGGGTGAAATACCTGCCCCAGAATCTGTTCATGCCAAGCCGCATGACACTTGACGAAGCGTTTTCTCTATATGGAGTTGACTATGAAGGATTGGTGGGATTCGAGGCAAAGTTCCACAGGTATCAGCACAAGACCTTCAAAGAATTGTCCGGCGGAGAAGCCAGAATTGCCGAGATGTACCTTGTCCTGATGTCGGACGCCGAATTCTGCATTCTGGACGAGCCGTTCTCGAACATCGCTCCGAATTGCATCGAGAAGATGCAGTACCTCATCCGGGAGCAGAAACAGAGCAAAGGGATTATCGTATCCGACCATATGTATGAGGATATCCTTGAGGTGACAGACGATTTATTCCTATTGCGGGACGGCTACACGTTCCCCATCAAAAGCCGGGATGATCTGATACGCAACGGATACATTCTCCGGTGAATCCCCATCCGGCCCCCTGATTCAGCCTTTGCGGATCTTGTGCCACCTGTCCCGCGCCAGCTGCTGCATATCGACGACATCGTCGTTCTCGTCCACGATTTCGTCCCCAAGAATCGTCTCAATTATGTCCTCCATCGTGATAAGTCCCTGGAAGGAGCCGTATTCGTTGATGATGACGGCTATCTGCTCCTTGCTCGAAAGCATCGCATCCCAGATTACGTCCACCGTCGTGTCCTCCCCGAAGCTGGATACGTCACGTCGTATTTCAGAAAGCGTGCAGTCGAACCTGTCCTCCGCCATCAGCTGCAGGGCATCCATCCTCAGGATGTAGCCCGTAATGTATTCATCATTGCCGGAATATACCGGAATGCGGCTGTGGTGCAGGAACCTGCGGTCCTTGTAGAATTTCTTTATCGTCATCGACTCGTCCGCAATGGCCGCGACCACCCGAGGAGTCATCGCATCCTTCGCGGCAATCTCATCAATGTTGATGATGTTCTGGATGATTTCATTTTCGCCCTCCTCCAGTTCTCCCGTCTCCTCCGCCACGTCAGCCATCGCGCTTATCTCGTCCCTTGACACGCCGATATCCCCTCCTCTGCCGGAAATCAGTTTCTGGAGGAATTCTACCGCCACGACTACAGGATAAAGGACAATTATCAGAACGCGGATTGTACCGGCAGTGAAACCTGTAAGGGATTTCCAGTGCGAAGTGCCGATGGTCTTCGGGATTATTTCGGAAATGACCAGGATGAGGATGGTGGTTATGGCGCTGACAAGCCCGAACCACCTGGAACCGAACAGCAGCGTCGCCTGCTGGCCGACTCCGGCCGCACCGATAGTGTTTGCAATGGTGTTCAGGGACAAGATTGCGGCAAGAGGCCTGGAGGTATCCTGCTTGTATTTCTTGAATGTCACCGCAGCCTTCAGGCCCTCATCCTCCTTCATCGTCAGATAGGAAATCGGCGTACTCATCAGCACCGATTCCAATATCGAGCATAGAAATGATACGCCCAGCGCAAAGAAAAGAAAAACAAGAAGTTCCGTCATACCAGTTTGTTTCGTTCGAAATAGCCGCGACTGAAGAAAAGATAGATGAGGATACCGACGGCATCGACGGCGAAGGCGACCCAGAAGGTGGATCCGTAGCCGAAATGCTGGGCGCATATGCCGCCGGAAAGGATGCCCAGGCCCACACCCGCGTCCCAGGCGGTAAGGATGGACGAGACGGCGGTGCCGCGGTGGTGGTGGTCCGTGAGGTTGATGAACATCGACTGGAAGGCCGGCCACATATGGCCGTTGCCGAGACCGATGATGAAAGCGGAGCCGTAGTACCCTATGGGAGAATGGACCGACGCGAAAAGAAGGTAGCCGAAAAGGGACACTATGACGCCCAGTGTGGCATTGCGCGAGATGAGGTTGCGTCTCAGTGCCCTGGAGCCGGTGAGTCGGGAAAGAATCAGGCCGATGGCAAAGAGAGTGAAGAAGAATCCGGTACCCGTGATCATCCCGAGTTCCTCCTTGCCGTAGATGGCGACATAAGTCTGCACGATGCCGTGCGCAGTAGCGAGCGGAAGAAGCGCAAGCGCAACCGGCCATCCCTTCAGAAGGAAGAACCTGTCGGCGCTGACAACGCGTCTGGCGGCAAGAGGGCGGACAGGCATCTTCATCGAATACGCAAGCACAACCGCAAGGGCGGCGAAGACGGTCGAAAGCCAGAAAAGCACCTTGAAGTCACCCCCCGCAGCATTGAGGATAAAGATGGCGGACGCCGGGCCGATGACGGTAGCAAGATTGTTGCTGAGACCGTAATAGCCTATGCCTTCAGAACGCCTGTCCGAAGGAAGCACGTCGATGGCAACCGTGTTGGCGGAAACTGTCAGGATCCCGAAAGGAAGACCGTGCAGGGTCCTGAAAACAGTGAAGACCAGCAGAGTCCCGGCAAAGAGATAGCCCCCGAACACGCAGGCGAAAAGCACGCTGAAAATCACGAGGACCTTCTTGCGGGAAAAGCCGTCGACAAGGAATCCCCCGAAAGGACGCACGAGCAGGGTCATCACGGTGTAGCCCGCAAGGCAGATGCCGATGGTCTGCTTCCCCGCCCCGAAAGTCTCGCTAAGATACAGAGGGAGAAGCGGCACAATAAGAGTAAAGGCAAAGTGAATCATGAAATTGATCCCCCATGCCTTTATATAGTTTGCGTTCCAGAGCCTTGATTTGACGTTGTCCATATGCCCTGAGTCTTCGAGCGGGATACGAGAGTCGGACTCGCCTCCTCGGCTTGGGAAGCCGATGCACTACCGATGTGCTAATCCCGCAGTACTTC
>JAKSJY010000092.1 GCA_024402025.1 Bacteroidales bacterium | reverse complement strand
AAGCTTCGTGACATCGCATACATTATGAACGGAACAGGCTCTCAGTTCGGCGTCAGCTATGATACCCTGGATGCTTATATTCGCGAAGGAATCTGCGAGGATGCGTCTGTCAGAGAAAAAATAGACAGGATGCATGCGCGCAACCTTTTCAAGACGGAGATACTCCATATACCTTCGTTCGACCCCGCCGTGTCGATGCGGGACGAGGACAATGCTATCCTTATCACCCACGGCACGGATACTCTTGCGTGGACTCACGCTGCACTGCGCTATGCACTGAAGAGCAATACCCTGAACATCGCGATTACCGGCAGCCAGATACGTATGCCGGACGGGATAGGGGATTTCTCGGATGCTTATGCGAACATTGCGAGCAGCATCAGATTCCTTTCCTCGTTCGTTCCTCCCCAGATTTTCACTGTTTTCAACAACGGGCGGGATGCGTTCAAGGATTCCCTTTACAAAGTGGACAGATGGGACAACAAGGCTTTCAGCGGAGACGTGCTGGGAACCATGGACTGGGACGAGGTGAAGAGTTCGCTTTCGGACGTGGAGCAGAGGTCGCTCAAAAGACTTTTCGTAATCACCACCGGAGGGACTATAGAGAGCGGATTCACTCCGGAAGGCGTTCTCGCCCCGCAGCACGATAAACTCAAGGCCTATATCGAAAGCCGTTTTGACGGCAATCTGGTGTTCAAGCCGGCATACACGATAGATTCTTCCGACCTGACCTTCGACAGGATCAAGGCCGTGATAGGGAAGGTGAGAGAGTGCTATATGGAAATCGATCCCGACTGCGACTGCGAGGTGGACGAGAATTTCGATCCGCACGTGCGGGTGATCTATACCGATCCTTTCAAGACCGCGCAGCAGTATCTTTCCGAGATAAAGGGCGCCAGCGCCGTGATCCTTGCCGGCTACGGAGCAGGCAACATCAACATCGAGACAGGCAGCGGCTACTCACCGCTCGACCTCATACGCGAGATGTCAGGCAGCGTCCCCTTCGTGCTGACATCCCAGGTTGCGCTCGGACCGGCGGATTTCGCATACGACAACTCCTGGCAGGCCATCAAGGCCGGAGCCATCTCCGGTGTGCACCTCTCGATACCTGAAATCCAGGTCAGGATGGCCTATATACTCGGCCACCGCGCCGAAATCGAAGCGGCGGCAGGGGAGGATTCGATGAAGGTCATCGAATGGCTCTTCATGTCAGGCGTAAAGTTCCGCACTTCCAGAAGCCGCGAGATGTACGAAAGCCTGAGAAACGTTCACTTCGCCAAGAAAGACGCCCTTACCGACAGGCCGTTCAGGGTCGGTCTTACCCAGGCCCTAGGCGCAATCGGTCGCTGACTTTTCCTATTTTACAAGCTTGAAACCGAGCTGGAGACCGTCGATGTTCTTGATTGCAGTCTGCAGGGCTGAAACCGTTGCGTTGGAGGAAAGAAGCTTTCCGGCCACGTCGAGGACGTTCTTCGCGAAGGTTACGAATTTCTCGGATTCGAAGAGCACGGAGCATCCTTCGGAGGTTCTTGTAACCTTGCCCTTCATCTTGAGGCTGAAAAGTTTGGTGAAGGTGATTTCGATCGAGGTGCCGTCCTTGGTCCAGCTGCCGGGTATGTTGAGCTTGCCTGCAGTGAGGGTGAAGTTTCCGTCTGCGGCGAAGGTGAGGGTCGCGGCGCCTGCCTTTATGCCTGCCTTCGCGAGGAGTTCGTCGCATTTGGCTTCGACGGTGGCGGTGCCTGCGGATGCCGCAAGGCTGGTCAGGATGTCATCGGAAGAGGCTCCGAGGGCGCATCAGTTGTGCTTCCAGGTGCCTGTGATGTCGAAGATGGATGAAGTGGTGGACGCGGCGGCGTTGGACAATGCTTTGCCGGCGCCTTTGAGAAAATCGGACAGGCTCTGTGCGTTGGCGCCCAAACAGCACAGTGCGGCAAGTCCGAGGGCAAGGATTATCTTTTTCATTATGATGCAAAGATATCATATTTTTTACTATATTTGCACCAGTGGAAGAGATAGGAGACCGGAAGGCCGCCTATCTTTCGTTTATAAGACAGAATATGGAAAGAAAGGAATTTGAAAAAGTACTCGGCGCGGCCGCCGCTCAAAGGGACTGCTCGGTAGTGGAACTCAAGTGGGATGATGACGAGAATGTGTTCGACGTCACTCTCGACAAGGACGGGGGAGTCACTCTGGACGACTGCGAATCCGTACACAGGGCTATTCTTGCGGCATTCGACAGGAATGTCGAGGACTATTCCCTTACGGTGGGTTCACTCGGCATTTCATCCGAGGAGGCCGACGGAATACTTGCGGAATTGTAAAATCAGAAAAACAATATAAAATGGAAAAAGAACAAGTTGTTACTCTCATTGACGCCTTCAAGGACTTCAAGGAAGAGAAAAGTATCGACCGCCCCGTGATGATGGGCGTTCTCAAGGATGTTTTCCTTACCCAGCTTGCAAAGATGTACGGCAACGCTGACAATTTCGACGTGATCGTCAATGTCGACAAGGGAACCTGCGAAATCTACCAGAACTTCGAGATAGTCGAGGAGGTTGTCAATCCGAACGCCGAGATGACTCTCGACCAGGTCAAGGAAGACAGCGGGGACGACGATTACGAAATCGGCGACCAGTATACCAAGAAACTCGATATGTCAGCCTTCGGACGCCGCGGCATACTCAATATCCGCCAGAATCTCCAGGGCCGCATAATGGATATAGAGAAGGCTAACGTCTTCAAGAAATATTCCGAGAAGGTCGGAGAACTCTTCACGGGCGAAATCTATCAGACCTGGGGCAAGGCAGCCCTTATCCTCGACGAGGACGGCAACGAGCTCCATATCCCGAAGAGCGAACAGATTCCGGGCGAGCACTTCAAGAAGAACGACACCGTACGTGCCGTTATCAAGTCTGTCGAGATGAAGAACAACACCACTCCATACATCATCCTCAGCAGGACTTCTCCCGACTTCCTTGAAAAGCTCTTCGAGCAGGAGGTTCCCGAGATTGCGGACGGCCTCATCACCATCCAGAAAGTGGTGCGTGTACCGGGCGAAAGGGCCAAGGTGGCCGTGGAGTCCTACGATGAGAGAATCGACCCCATCGGAGCTTGTATCGGAGTGAAGGGCGGACGCATAATGGGTATCGTGCGCGAACTGCACAACGAGAACATCGACGTTATCCAGTGGAGTCAGAATCCTCAGCTCCTTATCCAAAGGGCGCTCAATCCCGGAAAGGTTTCATCCATCGACATGGGTGAGTCTGCTGCTGACAAGGTCCGCGTCTATATGCAGCCCGATGAGGTGCGCAAGGGTATCGGCCGTGCCGGATGCAACGTCGCTCTCGCCGGAATGCTCGTCGACCGTGAAATCGAGGTTTGGAGAGAGGTGGCCAAGGGCGAAGAGGAGGAAGAGGACGTCGCTCTCGACGAATTCGCAAACGAGATCGACCAGTGGATCATCGACCAGCTCAAGAGCATAGGTTGCGACACTGCAAAGGACGTGCTCGCCATCGAACCCGCCGACATCGCCAAGAGGGCTGACCTCGAGGACGAGACGGTGGAGAAGATAATACGTATACTTAAGGCTGAATTTGAAGACTAAACTATATTCAAGGGGTTAAATATGGCAGAAATCAGACTGAATAAAATAATGAGGCAGTTCAATATCGGCCTCTCCGATCTTGTGGGTTTTTTGCAGAAGCAGGGAGTCGATGTTGAAGAGAATCCGAATGCCAAGGTGGACGAGGGGCTTATGCCCTCGATAGCCAAGGCTTTCGGCAAGGACCTCGAGGCCAAGCAGGCCGCGGAACAGGTCGACATAAAAATTTCAGAAATACTCGAGAAGACAGTCCAGAAGAAAAAGGAACAGGCCGAGGAGGAAGAGGAGCCGGAGGACGTGCTCCGCATAAAGACCAATACCTTCGAGCCGAAGCCTTCCGCCAAACCGGAACCAAAGCCGGAGCCGGAACCTGTCCCCGAACCGGAGCCGGAGCCGATCCCCGAGCCGGAACCCGAACCGGAACCGGAGCCGGAACCTGCTCCCGAACCTGCTCCCGAACCTGAACCGGAGCCCGAGCCCGAGCCAGAAGCCGAGCCCGAGCCGGAATCCGAGCCCGAACCCGAACCTGAGCCCGAACCGGAGGTGCAACCCAAACCCGTGGAGGCCGCTCCCGCAGTACAGACCCCTGCTGCAGGCGCCACTCTCAAGGTAGTGGGAAAAATAGACCTCAGCCAGTTCGAGCACAAACCAGCCCACAAGAGGGAAAGGATCAACAAGCAGAAGGTCGATCTCGCAAAGGTTGGAGAAAAGGTCCAGAACAACCATCCCAACAACAATCGTCCCAATAACGGCGGCAACGCACAGGGACAGGGCAAGAAGAATCGCAAGCAGGCGGAGCGCTTCCGTCCCGCGATGACCGAGGCCGAGCAGGAGGAGATGCAGAAGCAGATCCAGAAGCAGGTCAAGG
>JAKSJY010000091.1 GCA_024402025.1 Bacteroidales bacterium | reverse complement strand
CTACACCTGCTGCAACCCCGAGCATCCCAATACCTTCACCTTCTCGCCTCTTGCAGAATCGGAATACATACCTCTTTCGGCGGCTGCCCGAGGTTACGGCGGATACCTCAGATGGGCGCTGTTCAGCTGGCCCGAAGATCCCTGCAAGGACAGCCGTTTCGGCAACTGGCTCAGCGGGGACACCTATCTCCTCTATCCGGAAGGCAGCAGCCTGCGCTTCGAGAGGCTCGTGGAGGGCATTCAGGATTTCGAGAAAATCCGTATTCTCAGGGAGACGGGAGAGAGGAAGGTCATCGAAAAACTGGACGACATCCTCGCTCCTTTCAGGGAAATCGTGACAGACGAGACCATCAACGCCGCTGAAACCGTAGCAAAGGCCAAAGCCGCAATCAACAGATTGTAGAAAACTGTTTCAGGATGCTGTAATCGGCCGCTACAGGCTGTCGCCGAAGTCTTTCTTGAACTTCTCCGCCAGTTCCTCCTGCCAGTAGCCTATCTCCTTCATCCTTCCGAAGAAGAAGCGCAGGACCTCAGGCTCCTCGGTCCACTCCAGACCGCCGATGAGTTTCCGGTTGTCCCAGAGCCATTTGACGCGGTCGGCGACATACTTTATCTGCGAGAGCGTGAACACGCGACGTGGCACTGCAAGTCTGAGCAGTTCCAGTGCGGCGAAAGGTTCCGTGCCGTCAGGCTCACGCTGCTCTGACATCGTTCCCCGCTCCATACCGCGGATGCCTCCGGCAATGTAGAGCGCAGCTCCCACTGCGGCCGCCGGATACTGGTTGTGCTGTATTTCAGGGCAGAACTCTCCGGCATTGAGATGGCACCCCAGACCTCCCGCAGGCAGGATGACAGGCACTCCGTACGAATCAAGTTCCTTGGCGAGGTAGCTGATGAATTCGGGTCCCTGATTTATGTATTCCATATCGAGAGACTCATACAGGCCTTGTGCCAGCGCCTCCATAGTGCGTACGTCCATACCCCCGTAGGTGAGGAATCCCTCGTACAGCGGCACGAATGCCATCATCTCCCTTGTGTACTTCGCATCCTTGCTTGTAATGATTGCGCCCTTCGAGAAACTCAGCTTGCGCGCGGAGAAGTACACAATGTCGAAGTGGTCTGCCAACAGGTGATAAATCGCCTTGACATCCATATATTTGCAGCGCGCCTCGCGGGTCTTCATAAAGTAGACGTTATCCTGCAGCAGTGATGCGTCGAGGACCGATTTGACACCCTTTTCGTGGCAGATGTCTGTGACGGCGAGCATATTCTCAAGGCTGACGGGCTGACCTCCGATAAGGTTGGTTCCGGACTCCACTCTGACAAATGCAACGTTTTCGGCACCGAGCTCGTCTATCCTTTTCCGGAGACGTTCCAGATCGAAGTTGCCCTTGAACGGGTCATCTGTCTGGGGAAGGAGCCCCTTGGGGTCGACAAGTTCTTCCACGCTTCCTCCCAGACGGGTGATGTGGGCCTTTGTGGTGGTGAAGTGAAAATTCATCAGGGCAACCTTGCCGGGAGTGATGTAGGCTTCGGCGAGGATGTTTTCCGCCGCACGGCCCTGGTGGGCAGGAAGAACATTGTCGGTGCCGAACACCTCCTTCACGGCGTTCTTGACTCTTAGAAATGTCGCTGAGCCCGCATATGCGTCATCGGCCTGCATCATTGCCGCGAACTGTAGGTCGGACATTGCATTGACGCCGGAGTCCGTAAGCATATCGATAAAGACATCTTTGTTCTGGAGAAGGAACGTGTTGTTGCCCGCATCCTGCATTCTTCTCAACCTCTCTTCGACAGGGAGCAGGCTGAGTTTCTGAACCATTCTGACTTTGTGCATTTCCAGCGGGACCTGATTCTCACTTTTGTAAAATTTGACTGCCATAATATTTGATTTTTGTTTTGCTCCAATGTTTCTGAAGTCAAAAGTAGGTGTTGCAGATGAATATAGTGGGATACATCTTACCGAATTATCTACCATTTTTACCTATGCCGGATTTTGATACCATATTCACCTACCAATATCAATGATTTTTGCTTATTTTTGTGCATAAAGATACCAACATACACACAGACAAGTAATATCATCCACCGCCAAATGATAAGAAAAATAGAAAATATAGACCAATTCAACAGGTTTTTCGGGCAGCCGACGCTCCATCCCCACGTGAGTGTGGTGGATTTGGGCCGTGCGGATTCCAGCCTTTTCTCGCCCACGGATTTCGGAATGTACTGCGTTGCTCTGCTTGATACCGAATTCGGAGAGATACGGCTGCGGAACTCGGGCATCAGCTACGGAGCCGGCTCCGTCCTTACGATAAAGCCCGGAGATATAGTATCGGCAGATGTCGGTACAGGGGTTCATCCCAAAGGCAGGATG
Source organism: Bacteroidales bacterium (assembly GCA_024402025.1). Classification (GTDB taxonomy): domain Bacteria; phylum Bacteroidota; class Bacteroidia; order Bacteroidales; family UBA932; genus Cryptobacteroides. The sequence continues at coordinate 2,097 of JAKSJY010000091.1, read as the reverse complement.
CTCGTCTTCCGTCAGGAACTAATAGCTGACACCGGGCTCGGGCGCGATTTCCATATGTTCAACTTCTTCGATTATGATGTGTCGGAGGCTCTGGAACTCAACGAAAGCGAAAGGCGGGTGATGTTGAACTGCTTTGCCAACATCGGCAGCGAGCTCTACGCTCCGGATGACGAGTTTACCGGTCATATGCTGCGTCTCGGCATAGGACAGATGCTGAGTTACTGCCGGCGTTACTACGACCGCCAGTTCGACGTCCGCAAACTCAGGAACAATGATTTCATCATCAAGCTGGAAAGCCTCCTCAACAACTACATAGGAGCATCGGAGATGTCAAGTATGCTCGGATATCCGACGGTCGCCTGGTGTGCCGGGCAGTTCAACCTTTCTCCGAACTATTTCGGCGAGATGGTCAAGCGGCAGACGCACATCACGGCTCAGGAATATATCCACGGCAAGATTCTGGAAAAAGCGAAAGCCATGCTGCTGCACTCTGACCAACCGGTCAACGAAATTGCAGAACAGCTTGGCTTCGCATATTCCAACCATTTCACCCGCTTCTTCCGGACCAGAACAGGAATGTCCCCGTCCGATTACCGCAAGAAAAGGTAGGGCCGTTTCTTTGTCTCTTATATCTCGAGCTTGTAGCCTTCCCTGTATTCGTAATGGAGCTTTTTGTTCGCTTCGGGGTCATCCATGAATTTCTGGACGATGGGGTTCCACTTGAGGGGGCGTCCGAGTTCCATTGCTATGTTGCCCAGGATGCAGACAGTGTTTGAAGAGTGGCCGATCTCGACGGTGCAGTTGGGGTCGACACGTGTCTCAATGGCATCGAGGAATGCGTCGTAGTGGTCGCGGCCCTCGAAATCGCCTTCCGGCATTTCGAATTTGGGGTCGGAGCACTCGAAGCCTCCGCGGCGTACCTTGATCCACCCCTTCTCTCCGTAGATCATACAGCCGTTGTCGATTCTTCCGTCGCTGAAGCTGATGGGCTCCTCGGTCATCACGATACCATTGTCATATTTGTAAGTGATGTGGTCATAGAAACTGTAACCTGCGGGGTATACCTCCACGGGGCCGCTGCCGTCCTTGCCGATTGCCCACTGCGCGATGTCGAACATATGTGCTCCCCAGTCGGTCATCAGACCGCCGCCGAGCCCCTTGAAATAGCGCCATTCGCCGTAGCACCTTTCATCTTTCTCGGGGGTGATCATAGGGTTGAGGCCTTCGCTGTAGTACGTGTCTGCGGGAAGAGGACCGATCCACTTGTCCCAGTTCAGTCCGGCAGGGACATCCATCTTGGGAAGAGTGATGGGCACGGGGGTGCCGAGATCCGGGTTGTACTGGTTGCGTCCCACATACACCTTGATTCTCTCAATCTTGCCCAGGGCGCCTTCTCTGACCAGCGAGGTGGCGTGGTTGAATTCTTTCCAGGATCTCTGCATCGAGCCGACCTGGAGTTTCCTGTTGTACTTGCGGACAGCCTTGCAGAGCATCTGGCCTTCGTAAACGGTGAGGGTCATAGGCTTCTCGAGGTAGACGTCCTTGCCTGACTTGAGAGCTTCGACAGCCACGAGTGCATGCCAGTGGTCAGGGGTTGCAATCACGACCGCGTCGATATCCTGACGGGCGAGGAGTTCCTTGTAGTCTTCGTAAAGGTCCACCTGAACTTTCTTTTCGCCTTTGTTGCGGTAGTACTCTGTGACCTGACGGCGGAAACGCTCGCGTTTGATGTCATAGAGGTCGCAACCTGCGACAACTCTGACTCTGTCCTTTTCTATGAAAGAGGGGAGGAGAGCCCAGGCGCACTGGCATCCCAGTCCTATATATCCGAGGCGTATCTTGCCGTCCCTTGATTTTGAAGTTTTGGTGGTCTTGGCCGCAGCTGCCAATGATGATGGTATTGCAGTAGCGGCGGCTACCGATGCTGATACCTTGAGGAAATCTCGTCTTAACATAATTTTGTGGTTGATTGTGAAATATCAGTAAAAAACTCGTTTCTACAAAGTTACTTTTTTTTGCCGAATATAACAATTGGCAATTTCCGTACATTCCGTACCGCTGGAGGTCTATTTCTGTACGAGTACGCCGGGTACCGCG
>JAKSJY010000090.1 GCA_024402025.1 Bacteroidales bacterium | reverse complement strand
CCCAGATCGACATAGATGCCGAGGAAGGCGACGAGTACCGCTTCCTCTGCGTCACCAAGGGCGGCGGCTCCGCGAACAAGACCTACCTCTACCAGGAGACCAAGGCCCGCATCCAGAACCCCGGCACCCTTATCCCGTTCCTCGTCGAGAAGATGCGCAGCCTCGGAACGGCGGCCTGCCCTCCCTACCACATCGCTTTCGTCATCGGCGGCACCTCGGCTGAGAAGAACCTTCTTACCGTCAAGCTCGCCAGCACGCATTACTACGATTCCCTTCCCACCACCGGCGACGAGACGGGACGCGCTTTCCGCGACGTCGAACTCGAGGCGCAGCTTCTCGAGGAGGCGCACAAAATCGGCCTCGGCGCGCAGTTCGGCGGCAAGTACATGGCCCACGACGTACGCGTCGTCCGTCTGCCCCGCCACGGTGCGTCCTGCCCCATCGGCCTCGGCGTCAGCTGCTCTGCGGACCGCAACATCAAGGCGAAGATCGACGCCGACGGAATATGGATCGAGAAGATGGACGACAAACCTTACGAACTGATTCCGGAGGAACTCCGCCGCGCAGGGGAAGGCGATGCCGTAAAGGTGGACCTGAACCAGCCTATGTCGGAGGTCTGCAAACTTCTGAGCAAGTACCCCGTCAGCACCCGTCTGAGTCTCAACGGGACCATCATCGTCGGCCGCGACATCGCGCACGCGAAGCTCAAGGCCCGCCTCGATGCGGGCGAAGACCTTCCCCAGTATATCAAGGACCATCCCATCTATTACGCGGGCCCCGCGAAGACTCCTGCCGGGATGCCTTGCGGCTCGATGGGCCCCACCACCGCCAACCGTATGGACCCGTATGTGGATGAATTCCAGGACCACGGCGGCTCTCTCATAATGCTCGCGAAGGGCAACCGCACCCAGGCCGTCACCGATGCCTGCCGCAAGCACGGCGGCTTCTATCTCGGCAGTATCGGAGGCCCTGCGGCAATCCTCGCGCAGAACAACATCAAGAGCATCGAGTGCGTGGAATACCCCGAACTCGGAATGGAGGCTGTCTGGAAAATCGACGTCGTGGATTTTCCCGCCTTCATCCTCGTGGACGACAAGGGCAATGATTTTTTCAAGACAATAGGATTATAGGATGAATTCAGGAAAGCATACTGCACGCACGGTCGTGGGCGTATTGCTGGGGGTGATCCTCGCAGTGACGCTGGCCTTCGAGATCGTACTCAATACGGGCATCAACAAAAGGGTGGCCGCACGTGCCTGCGATGCTTTTCTGGATGGTGCGGACCTGCAGTTCAGCCGCCTGAGGGTTCATCTGGTCCCGGCGGTGTCGCTGGAGATGGACTCCCTTGCGGTCACTTATCCGCACGAAAAGTTCGCCGCCTACGATTCCGTCCTTGCGGGTATGAGAATCTCGAAGGTGGGCTGCGGAAGGACGGAGGCCGTAGATACGCTGCTGCGTTTCGACAATCTGTCGCTCAGGATGCGCACCGGAAAACTGCTTTTCGGAAAGTTCGACATCAGGCACGCCGGGATAGATGCTTTGAGACTGTATGCGCACAAGTATGACTCCAATGCCGTGAACTGGGACGTCTTCAAGTCCTCTTCCAAGCCGAAGAAGGAGAAGAAGGATTCGTCCGCGCTCTCGCTTCCCAAAGTCTCTCTCGGGAGCCTGTATCTTTCGGGACGCACGAGGATATCGTTCGTGTCCCACTGCGACACTCTCCTTGCCTTTGCGGGCCTGGATACCCTGGGGATTGCCGCCGAGGCCGCGGACACTTCGGCTGACGTGCGCATTGCCCTGGACGGAAGGGCGTTTGCGTTCTCTCCGTCATTCGGGCGTCTTAGACTGCCGTTCTCGCTGGACGGGGATGCATCCCTTGCGCTTGGGGAGAAAGTGAAGAGCGTGGACATACATTCGCTCGAGGCGCTGGTTGCAGAGATTCCCATAGAGGTCTCCGGAATGGCTTCGTCTTCCGATGAAGGACTGTACGTGGATGCAGGTGCGAGGATAGTGGAGTGCGACCTGCCGTCGCTGGTGCACAACTATGTCTCCAAGTTCGTGAAAGGCTCCGACGGAATCCTGACTTCGGGCAACCTTTCGGCCTGCGCACAGGCGAGGGGTATGCTCTCGGACGGGCACAAGCCCGAGGTGAAGCTCGCGCTGGACGCCGACGCGCACGCAATCCTCGATTCGGCATATCATTTCATTCCCGAGGGAATGTCCCTCGGCGGAGAAGTGGACCTGAGGATAGAAAAACCGCTCGAACTTGAGAACGGGGCGGATATCAGTCTGGTGCTGGACAGCTTGAAGTTCGCAAAGGACACAACCCTCAGGGTGAGGGTACGTGGAATGGAGAACGAGGCCAGACTGTCGTTCGTAAGGATGACGCCTTCCTCGAAGGCTATGCCCAAACTTGAGTTCGAGTCGAAGAACTCCCTCGTGCTTCTCAAGACGGGGGTGAACCGGGTGGCATTGCGCAATGCGGGGCTCAAGGCGAGTGTCGTGAAACTCTCCCATTCTTCCAGGCCGAGGCGCAGGATGCTACCTCCGTCGGATTCGATTCCGGATTTCCTTACGGAGAAGGATTTCGAGGCTTCCGACATTTCAATCTCCCTGGATTCGGGAATTGTAAGGCTGCTGAGCGACTATCTTCCGAGACTGAGCCTCTCGCTTGAGAGCGCGTCGGTCTCCACTCCCGCATTTCCGCTCCGTACGAGGGTGAACGGGCTTGAGGCGAGTGTCTCCTCGAATACGGTCGACATCGGGTACGCCGGCATTTCCACCGGGCGTTCGGATCTTTCCGTATCCGGCTCGGTAACGGGCTACAGGCCGTTGCTGATGGGCAGGAAGGGCGTGGTGGATATGAAGCTGGACGTGCTTTCCGAGCATTTGAACGTGAACGAGGTGGTGGCCGCCTTGCAGGTGGGCAAGGAGAAGAAGTATGTGGACAGCGGTCTGGACCAGGACGAAAGTTTCGTAGTGGATTCGCTCTCGAGCGACGCCGCGCCGTCCGGGGGGATGCCGCTGATAGTGGTGCCTGCCAACGTGCGTGCGGACGTGAATATACTCGCGGAGGACTTGAAACTCGCAGGGGTGCGGGTGACTCCGTTCGAGGCGAACATCCAGATGCACGAGAGATGCCTGCAGCTCAAGAAGGCCAGGCTCAATACGGACGTGGGGGAGATGGAGATGGATGCGTTCTATTCGACCCGCACGAAGGAGAAGCTGTCGGTGGGTGCGGACCTGGATATGCACAATGTCTCGGCGGACGGCATCATCAGCCTGCTTCCTTCCGTGGACAATATGATGCCTATGCTCAAGTCGTTCAAGGGCAATATGGACGCTTCGCTTTCGGCGACGGCGGCTCTCGATACCAATATGAACGTGCGGATGCCGACTCTGGACGCCATCTTCAAGATTTCCGGCCAGGACCTTACCGTCGAGGATGCTGGAGGCCTGCGCAAGATTACGCGCCTGCTGCTTTTCCGCAATCCTGATATCGGTACGATCGATGACCTTACGGTTGGCGGAGTTGTCCACGACAGCCGTATCGAGGTGTTCCCGTTCGTTCTCGGAGTGGACAGATACACCATTGCGCTCAGCGGAGTGCAGGGATTCGGAGGTTCGATGGACTACCACGCCTCCATCCTGAAGTCGCCCCTGCTGTTCAGATTCGGCATAAATGTCTTCGGAAGCACGGACAAGTTGAGGTTCCGTTTCGGCCTGCCTGCGTACAATCCTTCGCTGGCACCCTCATATACCCGTCAGATCGACAGTATCCAGTTCAACCTTGCGAACTCTATCCGGGATGTCTACCGCAGGGGGGCTGATGGGGTTGCGCGCCAGGCCCGGCTCGACAGGGAGACTCTTCGAGCCCGCATTCAGGCAGATTCCCTGGAGAACTCCAGACTTGTTCTGCTGGACTCTACCGCGAGGGGATTCAATCCGGATTCCCTGGAGTCGATGATAAAGCTCGCCCTCGAGCCCGACTCCGTGCGGGTGGACTCTTCGGCGGCGGTTGCTCCGGTATCTCCGGTTCGGGGACCGGAACGACAGGCTGAAAAGAGCACCGGCAACGAGCGCCTTGACAGGCTGAAGAAGAAGTCGACGGAGCATAAGGATGCCGACCGCAAGGCCGCGGCGGCTTTGCGCTCACGTGCGACAAAGAAAAAATAGTGTTATATTTGCACCGGATTTGCGGGTGTGTTGTAATTGGTAGCCAAGCCAGACTTAGGATCTGGTGCCTAGTGCGTATGGGTTCGAGTCCCTTCACCCGCACTTCACTTCGAAAGACAGCTTGAACGCTGTCTTTCTTCGTTCGCGCGGGTTAAACACTCGCTGCGCTCGTGCCCGCACCTTTTATTCATTGAGGGGCGTACCCCTCAAACTCCCTGCGTCGGGCAAAGCCCTCCGATGGTTGAAGAGTAAATCAATTCTTTAACTCTTTTGCTTTTCTAAAATTGGCGACTTTTTGGCGAGATAAA
>JAKSJY010000009.1 GCA_024402025.1 Bacteroidales bacterium | reverse complement strand
TTCTCGCCGTTCATATCGGTGTTCGCAGAGCAGTGCATCGAAGCGATGCCCTTGAGGGGAAGGAAGTAGTTCATCATCGAGAAGAGTCCCTTCTTCATCTCGCCGCCGTACCAGGTGTTGAGGATAACCTGCTCCTTTGTGGAAACGTTGAATGCAACTGCGGTCTCGGAGTTGAGTCCCATTTCCTTGTAGTTGTCAACCTTTGCCTTTGCCGCGCAGTAAACTACGAAGTCAGGCTCCTGGTCGAACTCCTCCTGATTCTTGGGACGGATGAACATATTGGTCACGAAGTGAGCCTGCCAGGCAACCTCCATGATGAAACGTACCTTCATCCTGGTGTCCTTGTGTGTTCCGCAGAAACCGTCGACAACGAAGAGCCTCTTGCCGCTGAGCTGCTTTACCGCGAGGTCCTTGAGAGCCTTCCAGTTCTTCTCGCTGAGGGGGTGGTTGTCATTCTTGTACTCTTCAGAAGTCCACCATACGGTATCTTTGGACTTCTTGTCCATTACGATATATTTGTCTTTAGGAGAACGGCCTGTATAAACGCCTGTCATAACGTTTACGGCTCCGAGCTCCGTAACCTGGCCCTTGTCGAAACCTTCGAGGCCGGGTTTGGTCTCTTCATTGTAGAGAACCTCGTATGTAGGGTTGTAGAGAATCTCGCTCACACCCTTGATGCCATACTTGCAAAGATTGATTTTAGCCATAATTTATAGTGATTTGAATTTTGTTTTCTAAGACGCCGCAAATATACTGATTTTCGGGGACAATTCAACACGATTTATCCAGTATTTCCCTTATTGTATCTACGTCCGAAGGACTCATTCCGTTTTTCGGGTCCGCGCAGAACGAGGATATTTCCCGGACGGTTGCGCCCGGGTGCTCCGCGATGAATTTCAAGGCTTCGGACCTGATGCGTGACCTGGAGCTCCTGCATACGTCGCATTTTCCGCAGTCGGAATTTTCTTCCTGTCCGAAATATCTGCAAAGGTATGCCGATCTGCATTCCCGGGTCTGCTCTGCGTATTCCAGCATCGCCCTTCTCCGTTTGACGGCTTCTTCCCTTAGCCTTTCGTAGCGTTTGGGCTGAAGGTCAAGGTCTCCCGGGCGGATTCTGTTGTGGTAGAGTCTTACCACCGTCGCGTTGTCGCAGGGGATGTAGCGTATCAGATGCTCTATGCCCATTCTGTAAAGAAGCTGCCTGAGCTCGGTGATGCTGATACCAAGACGTCTTGCAACCATTTCCTCGCTGATGCTTACCCCGTAATTGAAAATTCCGGTATATGAACGCATCAGGCAGTCCAGCGCCTCCACCATCTTTTCATCCGGGACGTTGATGTCATACAGCGCTTTTCTTTCGGGGATTATCCGTATGCGGGTAGGAATCTCCACGTCTTCGTCGTATGCAAGGTGCTCCGACTGCTCCAGATATTTTATGGCGTAGTGGACCTTCGGACTCTCCAGCTTGAATTTCGAGCAGAATTCCCGTATGTCGAACTTGAGTTCGTATCCCGCTCCTGTTTCATAGGGAATGCCGTAGAAAACGTGCAGCTTGTTGTAGATGTCCTCGATGTAGTCCAGACCGGGAAAGTTAAGGCTCATCAACTGCTCCGCCCTCTGTACGTCCTTTTTGTTCCACAGCAGCACGGCATAGGATTCCTTTTCGTCCCGTCCCGCCCTTCCGGCTTCCTGGAAATATGCCTCCAGCGAGTCCGGGAGGCCCATATGCACGACGAAACGCACGTCCGGTTTGTCTATTCCCATTCCGAAGGCGTTCGTGCACACCATTATCCTTGTCTTTCCGCAGCGCCAGGCCTCCTGTCTCTCGTTTCTTGTCAGGGGGGAGAGGCCGGCGTGGTAATAGCTTGCGTCTATCCCTTCCGCCTTGAGCATAGCCGACGTGTCTTCGCACTGTCGCCTGTTCCTGAGGTAAACTATCCCCGAACCGGGGACGGAGTTGCAGATGGCCTTCAACTGTTCGTCCTTGGATGCACATTCGCGCACTATGTAACTGAGATTCGGTCTTTCGAATCCGCTTCGGAACAGGTTGCGGGAGCGGAAGGAGAGTTTCTCCATAATTTCGGTGCATACGTCCGGAGTGGCGGTGGCGGTGAGCGCTATGATGTTTGCATCGACCATCTTGCGCAGCTCGCCGATTCTCAGGTATTCTGGCCTGAAGTCATATCCCCACTGCGAGATGCAGTGCGCCTCGTCCACGACGATGAGCGAGACGGGCAGTATGTCCAAAAAGGAGCGGAACAGCTCCGTGCAAAGCCTCTCAGGCGACAGATACAGGAACTTGAAATCCCCGTACGCCGCATCCCTGAGCGTGGATTCCACCTCCGCACGGTCCATTCCCGAATGGACGGCAAGTGCCTTGATGCCGTGGGCTTCAAGGTTCCTGACCTGGTCCTTCATCAGGGCTATCAGCGGAGTGACCACAAGCGCCAGCCCGTCCTTCAGAAGGGCCGGCACCTGGAAACATATCGATTTGCCTCCTCCTGTAGGCATCACGGCAAGGACATCACGGCCCTCTACGGCCGCGTTTATGATGTCCAACTGTCCGGGTCTGAAATCGTCATAGCCCCAGAACTGCCGCAATGCTTCGATCGGAGTCATCGTCCTATTTTATGCCGAGTTTCTTGAGCAGTGCTTCGGGTTTGGGGTCGCGTCCGCGGAAGTTGCGGAACATTTCGGCCTCATCGATGCTGCCGCCCTTGCTGAGGATGTTTTCCTTGAAGGAGTCGGAAACCTCGCGGTTGAAGATTCCCTTTTCCTTGAAGAGGGAGAATGCGTCGGCCTCGAGCACTTCGGCCCATTTGTATGAATAGTAGCCTGATGCATATCCGCCGCTGAACAGGTGTGTGATGCTGCAGGAAGTGCTGGTCCCGGGGACGAAAGGAAGTACCTGCGTGCGTGGAGCGACTTCGCTTTCGAAATCGAGGGTGGAAAGTTCCGTCATTTCGGACAGCTCATGCCAGGCCATATCGAGGATTCCGAAGCTCAGCTGGCGAACCTGATAGTAGGCCGCGAGATAGTTCTTGGCTGCGATGACCTTGTCTATCAGGGAAGAGGGAATGACTTCTCCGGTCTGGTAGTGCTTTGCGAATCCCTGAAGGAATTCGGGCTCATAGGCGAAGTTTTCCATTATCTGCGATGGAAGTTCCACGAAATCGCGGGAAACGTTGGTGCAGGTGAGGGAAGGATATCTTCCTTCCGAAAGCATTCCGTGCAGGCAGTGGCCGAATTCGTGCAGGAAGGTCTCGAGCTCGTCGTGGGTGAGGAGTGCGGGTGTGTCGGCCGTAGGCTTGCTGAAGTTGGTCACAAGGGTGATGATGGGCCTTGTCTCGACTCCGTCCTTGATCCACTGTCCGCGGTATTCGGTCATCCAGGCGCCGCCGCGTTTGGATGACCTCGGGAAGAAGTCGGCATAGAGAAGCGCCATATGGCGTCCGTTTTCATCCTTTACGTCGAATACCTTGACGTCCTCCTGATAAACGGGAAGGTCTTCGCGCTGCTCGAACTGTATGCCGTAGAGTTTTCCGGCGAGGCCGAGCACTGCATCGATGCAGTCTTCGATTTTGAAATAGGGCTTGAGGTCCGAAACGCTCAGGGAGTATTTCTCATTCTGGTATTTCTCGCTCCAGTATGAGAAGTCCCAGGCCTTGAGTTCGCTGTCCTCGAAGCCGTGGGTCTTTGCGTATGCGAATACGGTGGCGACTTCCTTGCGTGCAGGACCGATTGAGGGTTCGAGCAGGGATGTGAGGAACGCGTCGACCTTCTCAGGAGTCTTGAGCATACGCTCTTCGAGTGCATAGTCGGCATAGGTGCGGTATCCGAGGATGTTCGCAATCTTGAGTCTGAGCTCTACGATCTGACGAACTACAGGGGTGTTGTCGAATTCTCCTCCGACGGCTCTGGTGTTGTATTCCCTCCACATCTGCTCCCTGAGCTCCCGCTTTTCGCTGAACTTGAGGAAAGGACCGAAGCTGGGATAGGAAAGGTCATAGGTCCATCCCTGCTGGCCTTTTTCCTGTGCGGTCTGTTTTCCGAGAGCAATCACGTAGTCGGGAAGGCCTGCAAGGTCGGTGGAATCGGTGATGTTGAGCGAGTATGCGTTGGTGGCGTCGAGCACGTTCTTGCCGAATTTGAGGGTGGCGAGAGAAAGTTCCTCCACCAGTTTGCTGTATTCGGCCTTGTCCTCTTCGCTGAGGTTGGCTCCGCCTCTTACGAAACCCTTGTATGTGTTTTCAAGGAGTTTCATCTGGTCGGACTCCAGATTGAGGCTGTCCCTGCCTTCATATACGGTCTTGACCTTTTCGAACAGTTTTTCGTTGAGGGAAACGTACATCGAGTATTCCGTAAGGAGGGGTGACACTTCCTCGGCTATCTTCTCGAGAGCCTCGCTGGAGTGGGCTTCCTTTACGGCGAAGAAAATCTCCTCCACCTTCACCAGTTTCATTCCGCTGAATTCGAGGGCCTCGATGGTGTTCTCGAAGTCGGGAGTTTCGGGATTGGCGACAATGGCATCTATTTCAGCCTTGGCTTCCTTGATTGCCTGCTTGAATGCGGGCATATAGTGAGCCGGGGTGATTTTGTCGAACTGAGGCGCTCCGTATTCGAGCGGCGACTCTTCCAGAAGGGGATTGTGCATGTTGCAGGATGTTAGTGCTGCGGCGCATAGAACGGCCGCGATTGTCATTTTTTTCATATTCATAATTCAATTGTTTGTCCGTCATAGGCCGGGTGTACGTTGTCCGGCAGTTCCCGGTCGAAATCCGTGAATGCGGGAAGAAGGTGCGATATGTGGGTGATATAGGACTGCTCCGCCCCGACCTTCTCGAAAAAGTCCAGGCATTCCTGGAGTGAGAAATGGGAGTAGTGCGGAAGTCTCTTGACGCAGTTCAGGGTTACAGCCTTCAGCCCGTGCAGCTTTTCCAGTTCGCAGTCGTCTATCACGTTCATATCCGTCAGGTAGGCCACATCCCCGAAACGGTAGCCGAGCACCGAAAGGTCGCGGTTCTTGTGGTGGTAGCCCTGGATAGGGATGATTTCCGCATAAGGCACGCTGTCCATATCCACGCCGGCGTTGTCCTCGTGTCGGTATCCTTTTCCCGTTTCCCAGATCAGTTTCTCCTCGAATTCGTTGGAGTAGACCTTGAAGGGGGAGCCTGCGTCTATTGTGTGCACGTGCCATTCGGGCGCGCCCTGATAGCGAGGCTCCGCGAACGCGTAGCAGTATTCTCTCTTGAGTGCGTCGAGTACGTATTGTTCGCAGTATATGTTTACGGGTTTGGCTTCCTTGAGATTGAATGCCCTGATGTCGTCAAGTCCGCCCATATGGTCCTTGTGGTTGTGCGTGAGGAGTATCGCGTCGATGTGCCGTATTCCCTCCCTGAGCATCTGGTAGCGGAAGTCCGGACCGGCGTCGACCACAATGCTCAAACCGTTGTACTCCACGAACACCGATGCCCTGAGTCTCTTGTCCCTCGGGTCCGCGGACCTGCATACCGGGCAGTCGCATCCTATCATCGGCACACCCTGTGAGGTGCCTGTTCCTAAAAAAGTCAGTTTCATTTGAGTATTATGAACACGCAAGGGCGTTTCCCGATTTGGAACCGGGATTTGCGCCATTGCGCAATGCTGTCAGTTTTTATGAATTGAGTCGGAAGGGTTATGTCCGCCGCTATGGTCAGCCGCGTCGAGGGCGCGAGGGTGGAAAGCAGGTCGGCGAGCATCGCATCATTGCGGTACGGCGTCTCGATGAATATCTGGCTCTGGTTCAGTGCCCCCGACGTTTTCTCGATCTCGCGGATCGCGTTGCGCCTTTCATCCGTTTTTGCGGGAAGGTAGCCCCGGAATGCGAACGACTGCCCGTTGAGTCCGGAACCCATCAGGGCCATCATCAACGAGGACGGACCCACCTGCGGGATGACCTGGATGCCGTTTGCGTGGCATAGCGCCACCAGCGCCGCTCCCGGGTCGGCCACTGCCGGAAGGCCCGCTTCGCTGATCAGTCCGACGTCGTTTCCCTCGTCGAACAGGCTCAGCATCGCTTCGATCTCCTGATTGGTGGTGTGTTCGTTCAACTCCACCATCCTAAGCTCCTCAATGTGCCCTTTGAGGCCGGCACGCGAGAGGTATCTCCTGACCGTGCGGCACTCCTCCACCACATAGGTGTCTATGCTTTTCAGCAGCTCCAGCGTCGGGGCGGGAATCACCTCGACGGGATCGTTGTCACCGAGAGGTGACGGAATCAGGAAAAGTCTGCCCTTATTCATCCTTCTTCTTTTTTCTTTTGAACAGGTCACCCAGCCTGTTGAATTCCTTCTGGTACGAGATGCCGACTCCGCTGCGCTGGGTGTTGTCCAGGTAGTTGGTGTAGTCGTCCGCCGAATGGGAGAACAGGCTCATTCGCGTGTTCCCGGTACGGTCGAGCTTGATCTGCACGTCTATGTCCCCGACCATTTCCTCGTTGCTTCTGGTGCTGAACTGGCGGTTGCCTATTGTTCCGTTGACAAGAACCCTGTTGTTGAACATCTGCGTGGAGATAGCCACGTCGAATATGTCCTTTCCGGCTTCGTTCTGCTGGTAGTTGAGTCCCAGGTCGACAGGTATTCCAAGCTTCTGCAGGATGGAGTTCAACTGGCCGGACATTATCATCGAGAGGTTCTTGTACAATATGTTGCTTCCGGTATTGTTCACGACGCCTCCTCCCTGTTCGCTGGGGATGAACGAACCCGTTACAAGCAGACCGATGAACTGCCTCTGGACTTTGTCTTCGGTGTTGAGTTCGCTCTGCACGAGGGAACTGGTGGTGGGGTCGAGGTCGGGAATGTCGATGCTGAACTCGAGTTCGGGGCTGCGGAGCTTGTCGGTGATGCTGATGCCGCAGTTTACGGTCCTTTGGGTGGAGACGGATGTGGTGTCGGAAATCAGAGGTCCGAGAGAAGCCCTGAGGCTGTGCACTGCCTTGACGTCGAACTCGGTGTCGAGGAGGTCGCCTCCGAATCTCAGGGAACTGCCCTGCTGGATGGTGAAGTCCTTGTTTACAAGTGTTCCCAGTACTGAAAGGTGGTATTTCCCGCTCTGGATATCATAGTTTCCTGAAAGACCGTTGTCGCTTCCGGAGGTGTTGATGCCGAGGTTTATAAGACCGTTCCCGCGGGTGGTCAGCATATTTGTTCCGTCCTGGTCCAGCCCGAGCACGATTTCCACTTCGGGACTCACGTTGATTGCCGCGCGCACCACGGCCGAGGTGTTGTCCGTTCCGCCATTTCCATTGTATGCAAGTTTCTCGGCATAGAGTACTTCCTCATCCATACTTGTTTCCTTTCCGGTAAGGAAGCTGAGACTGGATGTGGCCGCGGCATAATCCGCGGTCCCGCTGACGTTGACATTTACGAGACCTTCCCCGGAGGTGCTGATGTTCGCGTCTATCTCCATTGCGGACAGATTCTCGCCTCTGAGGGAGACGTCCCCGTCGATGGAAAGGGAACCGAACAGCCCGTCACCCTCATCGCTCTTGTCCAGAACCTTGAGTCTTTGGATGGACATTTCCGTGCCCGGTATCCGTCCTGAAATCTTTGCAACGCCTCCGATTCCGTCGCTGATGTTGAATTCCCTGATGTACGGGCCGTCTTCGTCTATTGCAAGCAGGCCGTCGAGACCGTATTTCATACCGGTCTGCCTGATAACGGCATACCCGTCCCTGAATGTCAGGGAGTCGCATCTGATTTCCGGAGAATCGGTGGTGCCGGATATTGTGAGCATTCCGTCGAGTTTTCCTTCGGCATCTTCGAGTATCTCCCTGGCAAACACGTCAATGGGGCCGATGTCGAATCCGTCGAAGGTTGCGGAGCCGTTGATGTCCTTGGTGTCCATATGCAGGCTTGCATCTGCGGTGAGGCCGTTTCTTCCCTGCGGGTCGATTCCGTCAAGATGAATTTCCAGCGCATTGTCACCTGTGAAGCCGGCCCTGCCTGCCAGGTCCCCGGATTTCTCTCCGTTGACGGTGAGGTCCTTGACGGAGATGTCGGCGTTTATGCCGGAAATTCCGCTTCTCGGGCTGACTATTCTTGCATCGGCGTTGAACTGTCCGCCAAGTCCGATTCCTATATTCGGAACTACGGCGAGGATTCCGAGGTCGAGACTGTTGATATCCATCTCAAACAAGCCAGTCTCGTTTTTCGACAATAATCCTTCGGCAATTATTTCCTGGGAGCCGGAAGCGAGCCTGAATCCGTTGATTTCGGTTCCGTTCCCCGTCATTCTTATGTTCCAGGGCGACATGTCCCAGTCCTGACCGTTGATGCAAAGTTCACTGCCGTTGTTCCTGATGTCGACGAGGAGGGATTTGTGCCTGTCACTGCTGAATTCCCCGATCAGGTTCAACTTTCCGTAGTCATCGCTGCCGCTTGCCGCATAGTCGAGATTCGCGGTGAGAGCATCGTCGTGGGCCGTTGCATCAAAACTTGTATTGAGCAGCTGGAACGGCCCGGCCTTCGTCTCGTCGCCGCGAAGTCTGACGTTTACCCTGTGCTGCGAGTTGTCGGCTTTGAACCGGAGATTCTTTATGTAGCTTTCTCCCATCGCGATTCTCGGGGATTCGATGGAGGATACAATCACTCCGCTTGAATCCATGCTTGCGGTCAACGATGTTCCGTCCGCGATATAGAGTCCCGGTTTGATGAGCGACAACAGGTTATTTGAGTCGTGCATGTCCAGCCTCAGGTTGAACATTGTATCCCCCACGGCCCCGGTTCTTTTTCTGTTTCCCGTGAACAGGGAGGGGAGTTCGCGTTCCAGGGAAGATGAAACTATGCTTCCTATGACATCCGAGAAACTTCCGTTGCCGATATATCCTCCTTTTGCAAAGGGGGATTCTAGCTGGACCCTGTATGCGTCCGGGGTAATCTGGGATGTTACCGTAATGTCTCCCAGGTCGTGGTGTCCGGAATTGTCAGTGAACTGCAGGCCTTTTGCGGATGCTTCTCCCACCAGCGCGTTGCCCTTGTCCATACTTCTGAGGTTGGCGCTTATCACACCTGTGGAAAGCTCGGAGACGGAGTGGGACTTGTCCAGGTTCAATGCTTTGAGGTCGGCGTAGGCAATTGTAGCGAAAAACTTGTAGAGTTTGTCGCTGCTGTGTTCCGCGAAATCGAAAATACCCTGGAATATGAAGTTCAGGTTTGGATCGCGGCTGACTATTTTTCCGTCGAAGCGTTTCCCGGTGAAGATTCCGTTGCCGGAAATGCCAGAATAGGCATATCCGAGAGCCGTAAGTTTGTCGACTTCCAGATTGCTTACCTTTACCCGTGTGTTTTTGCCGAATATGGAACTTCCGTCGAAGTGCAGGGTGGCGCGTCCGAGGGCATTGTTCCCTGAAATGACCCCGAGGTCGACCTCATCCAATGAAACATTGCCTGCGAGGGAGATTCCGTTGCCCCGCGGCAGCTTGCGGAAATTCATATCGGCACCGACTTTTCCACCGTCCATCGTCGCTTCTGCACTGAAATCGAATTTCTCGAATGTGCCTCCGGAGTTGAACTTGAGGTCTATCGTGTGGCCGGGAGCAAGTTCCGATATTCCTGCAGGTTGGCCTGTCACCCTTCCGACCGCATTTTCCAGCTGCGCTGTCGTGAACCTTATGTCTCTGGGATTCAGGGAGAATTCCAGAGGGATGTCCTTGAAGAGATTGCGTACCACAGCTTCAATGTCGATGCCTATGCCGCTGTCTTCCACGGCTCTGGCTTCGAGGATGTGCATATCGTTCACGGTGCCGCCTGCAACGAACCTCTCCACGTCAAAGCCCAGCGGAACATTGTCCATTCCTCCGATAAAGGATGACAGAGTCCTGAGCGTCAGGTGCGAGTCCGTCACCAGGGCATCTATCCTTACAGAGTCGGGGAAGTCCTGGAATGCGTACGGATTGGGATAGCTCATTTTGTATTCGTCCACGTGGAGTTCGGATTCGGCATCGGTGAAAGTCATTCCTCTTACGGTGGCTTCACCCATTCCGACTCGAATGGTGGCATCGCTTATCGTGCCGGAGGGCCCGTTGACTTCCGAAAACGAGCAGAAATCTATGATTGCGTTCAGGCGGCTGTCCAGAAAAGCTATTCCGTGGGCCTTAAGTTTGGATGCCCTTGCGTCAATGAATCCCCAGTTCACGCCCGAGCCGCCGTAAGGGGGTTTGGGCGTGGAGAAAGTGCGCATTGTAAAGCGGAAATTGTTCATTTCGGCCTTCCTGATCTCGAACAGGTCGCCGGCTTCAACGTGGGTTTCAGAGGGTGGCGGAGAGTTCAGACACCTTCCGAGTGTCCCGATGGCCCTTCTTCTGTCCTTGCCCCAGGGTTCCATTTGAAGAAAGTACGAGCAGTCGTCCACGCGGACCCTGCCAAGGCGCAGGTGGTCTTTTGCCGTGAGGCCCTTGAGATTGAAGGTGGCGCATATGCGTCCGGCGCAGAAAAGAGTGTCGGTGTGGGAGTATCCCCGGCCGAAGGGGTCGTCCAGATAGGGGTCCGCGTCCGTTACGAGTATGTCGTCGACGATTATTACGGAGAAGGGGACAACCTTTATCGAACCGACCTGTATGCGCATATGCTCGTTCTCGATGGATGAGATGGCCCGGCGAACAAGTGCCGTCTGGACCTTCCCGTTTTCGAGGAGGAAAAGGCACAGCACCGCAACCAGCAGCAACACTGCCGGTATCCGCAGGGCGAGTCGTTTTGCATCAGTGCCTTTCTTCATATTCCAGACCTACAAATTTAATAAAAATAGCTCAAATATTTCTTATCTTTGCAGGGCTTAAAACAAGCTTTTCCAATGGCAGATATCATCCTCGGAATCGAATCATCCTGCGACGACACTTCGGCTGCCGTCATTGCGGACCGCGTACTCCTTTCGAACGTGATAGCGAGTCAGGCTGTCCACAAGTCGTTTGGCGGAGTGGTGCCCGAACTGGCATCCCGTGCACACGAGCAAAACATTGTTCCCGTCGTGAGCGAAGCGCTTTCCAGAGCCGGAGTCAAGCCGGAGGAACTTACTGCCATCGCTTTCACGCGCGGCCCCGGGCTGCTAGGCTCCCTGCTGGTGGGAACGTCGTTCGCAAAGGCTATGGGACTTGCCCTTGACATTCCTTTGATTGACGTGAACCATCTCCAGGGCCACGTTCTTGCAAATTTCGTGCGCCAGAAGGATGTGCCTGTACGTGAGCCGTCGTTCCCGTATCTGTGTCTGCTCATTTCCGGAGGCAACTCGCAGATCGTGAAGGTGAATTCGCCCCTGGATTTCGAGATTCTGGGCCAGACTATAGACGACGCAGTCGGAGAGGCCTTTGACAAGTGTTCCAAGATGATGGGTCTGGGCTATCCCGGAGGTCCCATCATCGACAGGCTCGCCGCAAACGGGGACCCGAAGCGTTTCCAGTTCGCAAAACCCCATATTCCCGGACTCGATTACAGTTTCAGCGGAGTGAAGACGTCCCTTCTCTATTTTGTAAGGGACAAGATCGCTCTTGACCCTGATTTCATGGAGAAGAACAAGGAGGATATCTGTGCCTCTTTCCAGAAAACCCTGGTGGACATTCTTTTCGACAAATTCATCAAGGCCGCAAAGCAGACCGGCATCAGGGAGATGACCATCGGCGGCGGCGTTTCTGCCAACAGCGCAGTGCGCGCACGTCTGGTGGAAGAAGGCGCCAGGAGGGGATGGAACGTATATCTTCCCGAATTCAAGTTCACTACCGACAATGCCGCGATGATTGCGATTGCCGGGTATTTCCATTACCTGAACGGGGAACGTATGCCTTTGGATGCGGCTCCCGTTTCGAGAATCGCCGATTTCTAGCGTATGACCAGGCTGGAATTCACATCCGACCTGATGCATCCTCTGGGGCCCGTGGAAATCGACCTCAGGGTAAAGAAACAACTTGCCCGCAGCGATATACGTACCGTGCTTGTAAAGCGTTCGGTGGACTGCCGCCGCACTCCGACGTACAGATACCAGGTGGATGTGTATCTTCCCGGGGAAGAGGTTTGCAGATGTGAAGTCCCGAAGTATGGGGACGTTGCCGATGCGTGCAGCGTAATAGTCGTCGGTGCGGGTCCCGCAGGGATGTTTGCCTCACTCAAGTTGCTGTCCCTGGGACTGAAGCCGGTGGTGCTGGAACGTGGCCGCGACGTGCACTCGAGGAAATTCGATGTGGCTGCGCTTTCCCGCAGCGGGGCCGTCGATCCGGATTCGAACTACTGCTTCGGGGAGGGTGGCGCCGGAACGTTTTCCGACGGGAAGCTTTTTACCCGCTCGTCCAAGAGGGGGGACAACCGCGAGGTGCTTTGCCAACTGGTTGCCTTCGGGGCCGATGAATCGATTTTGTATGACGCCCATCCGCACATAGGCTCCGACAAGTTGCCGGTTGTGGTGGAAAACATACGCAAGTGCATAGTGGCCCACGGCGGGGAGTATCATTTCCAAAGCAGGGTGGACGCTCTTGAGAAATGCCCTGAGGGGTGGAGAGTTCATTGCAGTGATGGAAAGAGTTATGTCTCGGGTGCAGTTGTCCTCGCCACAGGGCATTCTGCGAGGGATATATATGAGATGCTGCTTTCCGAGGGAGGCAGCCTCGAGCAGAAAGGCTTTGCACTCGGGGTGCGCTGCGAGCATCCGCAAAGCATAATCAACAGGGCGCAGTACAGCGGAGCGTGGCGGGAGGGTGTGCCTGCGGCCGAATATTCGTTTGTCCGTCAGGTTGGTGGCAGGGGAGTGTTCTCTTTCTGCATGTGCCCCGGCGGTATTCTGGTGCCTTCTTCGACACAGGCCGGGACTGTGGTGCTGAACGGGATGTCGAATTCGGCGCGAAATTCGAAATGGGCGAATGCCGGTGTGGTGGTCCAGATAGAACCGGGGGATGTCAGTTGCGCAAAGAGCCCGTTGGGACTGATGGATTTTCAGAGGGATGTCGAGCGGCGCTGCTACGATATGGGAGCGAGGCTCCATCCGGGTATGCATCCTTTGTGCGCGCCTGCCCAGCGTATGGTGGATTTCTGCAAAGGCAGGATGTCTTCATCCCTGCCGGATACCTCCTACCATCCGGGGACATATTCCTGCAATCTTGCGGATGTGCTGCCGGAAGTGGTGGCTTCATCCTTGAGACAGGCCTTTCCCGGAGTGCCCGTTCCGGGTTATTATACCAACGAAGCCCTTCTCCTCGGAGTCGAATCCAGGACGTCTTCGCCGGTGAGGATACCGCGCAATCCGCAGACTCTCGAATATGTTTCGATGCCGGGAGTATTCCCTTGCGGGGAGGGCGCAGGATATTCCGGAGGCATAGTGTCTTCCGCAATCGACGGAATCCGCTGCGCGCAGGCTGCATATGACAAACTGAAAAACCAGATATGAAATCGGAATTCACAGGACAGTACAAGTCGGTAGACGAGTTGATCGGGATGCTCCGCGGCCAGGGGTTGGAAATTGGTGACGAGAGGTCCGCAAGGAATATCCTCACCAATGTCAGCTATTCCAGGCTGAAGAGTTACCTGATTCCATTGATGGACAGCCGCGACGAGCACCGTTTCAGACAGGGTGCCACTTTCGAGCAGGCTTATGCCCTTTACGGCTTCGACAGACGTATCAGGGAACTGATTTTCCACGAAATGGAGAAGTTCGAGATATCTCTCAGAACCCATATCGCCTATGCCACTTCGGGGTCGGAAAACGGCTATTGGTACACCAATCCCGATTATTTCAAGAACCCGCGTGAGCACGAGGCACTGCTGAGGCGTATCCTGGGGGAGTTGAACAGGTCGGACAATGACACCATCGTGCGTTTCAGGGAAAAGTATTCCACGAAATTCCCTCCCTGCTGGCTTGCGCTTGAGGCTACTTCGATGGGGACACTTGCCTTCATCTATGCTGATATGAGACCCAGTCCCGTGAAGTCCAGGATTGCCGACTACTATGGCGTCAGCGAGGCGACTCTGCTGTCCTGGATCCAGCATCTGGTGTATGTGCGCAATTACTGCGCGCATCACAACCGTCTTTGGAACAAGAGACTTGCGGTGACCGGTCTTGAACCGTACACCGCAAGAGATCTGGTCCCGGAGGACGGGTTCGGAGACCCTCACCGCCTGTATTTCACCCTTTGCGTTCTGAAGTACCTTCTGAACACCATCAAGCCGGACAACAATTTTGCCGTCAAACTCCGTAACCTGATAGACGGCTTCGATGTCATCGACGAGGAGTCATATATGGGTTTCCCGAAGAACTGGCGCAGCGACCCCTTCTGGAGAGTCTGGTAGAAAGAATGTATCAGTATCCGAAGATCTCCTCGGTGGTAACCTTCTTGACGGTTCCGAACTTGGAAAGACCATTAATGTCGAAGTCTGAACTGCGTCCGAGGATGGCGATTGTATAGTCACGGTCCTTGATGTTCTCCTGCTGGAACTTGAGGACATCCTCGAGTGTGAGTCCCTGAACCTTCTCATAAATTGCCTTGTTGAGGTCGCTCTCAAGCCCGAGTTTCTCGTATGCAAGGTAATACCAGAGAACCATTTCCTTGACTGTGCGCTGGGTGCGCAGGTTCGAGATGATGCTCTCCTTTGCAATGGCGAAGGCCTTGTCGGATTCGGGAATATTGTTCGTGATCTCCCCGAATGCGGTGAGGGCATCCACGAGTTTGTCGTTCTGGGTCTGGATGAACTGACGGAACAGCGCCGTGTGCTCGAGGTCTGACGGCTCGCTGTAGTATGCGGATGCGCTGTATGCGAGACCGCGCGCCTCCCTCATTTCCTGGAATACAATGCTGTTCATTCCGCCGCCGAAGTACTCGTTGAACATTTCGATGACAGGGGACTTCTGCACGTCGAATTTTTCACCCTTGCTTGATACGGCGTAAAGGATGGACTGGTTGGCGTCATAGGGCGCGATCACTATGCTGTTCCCTTCAGTGATCTGCTCCTTGAAGGGGTTGCCCTTCACTACCGGTTCGAGCTGCTCGGGACAGTTGTGGATTTCGTTGATGGTCTCTACGATGTCCTTGCTGTCCATCGGTCCGTAGTACATCACCTTGTGCTCCGCATTGAAGAGATTGTGGATCTTTTCGATGAGCTGCGCATCGGTCAGAGCTTTTATTTCCTTGTTGCTCAGGATATTGGTGTACGGGTTCTTGGGGCCGTAGGTCACGTAGGAGAGAAGCCTTGATGAATTTGCCCTCTGGTTGGTCTTCGCATTGGCGCGATCCTGGAGAGTGTTGGCCTTGAGCATCTCGAGGGCCTCGGGATTGGGTTGTGCGTCAGCGACGAAATTCTCGAGGAATTTCATTGTTTCCTCCATATTCTCCGCGAGTCCGGATACCGAAACGTAGGTCCTTTCCCCGGAGCAGGAGACATCTATGGTGGATGCAAGTCCGTAGAGGTAGGTTTTGACCTCTTCAGGGGTCATTGTTGAAGTGCCGACGAGATTCAGATAGTCGCAGGCGAAGGAAAGAACCTTGTCCGCATAGCTTCCGGTTTCGAAAAGGTAAGTCAGGTCGAAGATGCCGTTGGTGACGTTCTTTTTGTAAAGCACCTCGATGCCGCTCTTGGCTTCGAGTTTCTCCATATCTTTCGTGAAGTCCACGAATACGGGTTCGATGGGCTTGACGGCAGCGGCCTCGGCCTGTGCGTTTACAAGGAATGTGCTGGCCGTGTCACGGTTGGTGAAGATGGGGGTGATGGCAGGTTTGTCAATCTTGGATCCGTCATCCTCGGGTGTGCCCTGAAGTTTCTTGACATATACGTAGTTGTCTTTGAAATTTTCATTGGCGAACTTGACGATGTCCTCCTTGGTGATCTTGGAGAGCTGTTCGGTCTCGTTTACGACGTCGCTCCAGGGGATGTCGTCGATGAAGCTGTTGACAGCCATGCTTGCAAGGTTGCCGGTGTCCTCGATGCGGCGCATGAAACTGAGCTTGAGATTGTTGATGGTTGCTTCGAGAAGGGCTTCGTCGAAGTCTCCGGCCTTGATCTTTTCAATCTCTTCGAGGGCGATGTCCCTGACCTGGTCGAGGGTCTGACCGGGCTTTGGTTCGCCCATGATGAGGAATACGCTGTAGTCTGCGAGTCCTTCCACTCCGGAATACATTCCGAGTGTCTTCTGCTGCTGGTTTACGTCGAGGTCGATAAGTCCGGCCATTCCATTTTGGAGAACGTATGCGAAGGCCTGGAGCACGATGTTTTCAGGAGAATTGGCTCCCGGGAATCTCCAACCGAGGATGATGTTCGGGGACTCGTTGCCGACAACAGTCTTTACAATGGGTGCGGAGATAGGTTCTTCGGGTTCGAACTCCATCTTCTTGAGGTCCTTGTTGGGCTTCATCACGCCGAAGTATTTCTTTACGATTCTTACTGCCTTTGCAGGCTTGAAGTCGCCCGCGAGCACTACCGCCATATTGTTGGGTACATACCACTGGTCGTGGTAGTTCTTGACATTGGTGATTGACGGGTTCTTGAGGTGCGAGGGCAGTCCGATAACGTCGGTGTTGTACGGATGATTCTCGAAGAGTCCTTCGAACAAGGCGTTGAAGGACTTGGTCTGGTCCTGGGCGTTGTACATGTTGAACTCCTCGTAGATAGTCTCGAGTTCGGTGTGGAAGCCGCGGAGAACGCAGTTCTGGAAGCGGTCCGCCTGGATTTTGGCCCAGAGCTCGATCTGGTTCGAGGGGATGTTTTCCACGTAACAGGTAACGTCATAGCTCGTGTATGCGTTGGTGCCGCTTGCTCCGATACAGGCCATCAGCTGGTCAGACTCGTTGGGGATGGATATCTTCGAAGCCTCGTAGGAGAGGGAGTCGATTACGCTGTAGATTGCCTTGCGCCCGACGGGGTCTTCAGTCTTGCGATAAACCTCGAAAAGGGCCTCGATGCTGTCGAGAAGCGGCTTTTCGGCCTCGTAGTTCTGGGTTCCGAACTGCTCGGTTCCCTTGAACATAAGGTGCTCGAAGTAATGGGCGAGTCCCGTGGTCTCGCGGGGATCGTTCTTGCTTCCCACCTTGACAGCCACCTGCGCATCAATGCGCGGCATATCCTTGTTCACGATGGTGTAAACTTTCAGACCATTGTCGAGGGTGTAGATGCGGGCCCCGGTAGGGTCATCCTTGACGGTCTCATAGCTGCAGCAACCTGCAAGGAGAGCTGCGGCTGAAATTGCAAAGAGTATTCTTTTCATTTCAACAATAATTAACGAGGACAAATATAAAAAAAATTCTGCAGGAATCTGCAGAATTTTAAGGAGAGCCACTTGACAGGCTTGAACTGTCGACCTTCGCGTTACGAATGCGATGCTCTACCAACTGAGCTAAAGTGGCAATTGCAGTGCAAATATAAGGAAAAATCCTTACTTGTCAATCATTGATTTTGCGGCATTCTCTCCGGCGAGATTTCCGGTGCAGAATGCGCATTGCAGATTATAGCCTCCCGTATCGCAGTCCATATCCGTCACTTCTCCGCAGAAATACAGCCCAGGGACTACTCTGGACTCCATTGTCTTGGACAGGATGTCCTTCGTCGAAACTCCGCCGGCGGTAACCACGGCTCTTTCGTAGCCCACATATCCGCGGATGTCGAATTTCCATTCCTTGAGGGCTTTCGCGATGGTCGGCAGGTTCACCCAGACTTTTGTTTCCGTACGTGATCTGCGTTCCAGGGTCATTATCGACGGATTCGCTGCGACGAATCCCGGAATTAGGTCCCAGGGCATCAGTTTCCCGAGCATAATCCTGCATTTCTCCTTTTCGTGCAGGCCCCTGCTTCTGGGGTCCTTGTCCACCTCCGCCCAAAGTTCCTTCACCCTTGCGCTCAATTCCTGAAGCGGAACCCCCGGTTTCATATCTATAGACAGAGATACCCTGGACCCGTTGGACAGTGCCTTTACGGCCTTACGGCTCAGTTGGAAGCCGACAGGTCCTTCCAGACCTCCGTCCGTGAAGTCTATGTCCCCGAATTCGTCCCCGCAAGGGGAGCCTTCCACGAAAAGCGATACCTGTACATTCTTGAGCTGCACTCCGCACAGTCTTGCGCCGAACTCCGAAAGCGGGGTTTCCCTTGCGATGTGCCCGCGCAGCGAAGTGTCCTTGTAGCCGTCGGGGACCATCGCTGTCAGCGACGGAAACTGCGGCTCGATGCCGTGCCCGAGCTCGGAAGCCCAGCGGTAGCCGTCGCCGGTGGAACCGGTGGTGGGGTAGGAGAGTCCGCCCGTTGCGAGGATGAGTCTTCTGCAGGAAATGCTGCCTGCACCGGTGGTGAGCACAAACCCGTCGGGAATCCGTTCCAAACCGAGAACCTCAGTATCGCAGAGAATCTTCACGCCAACGGAGTTGCAGGCATTCACCAGCGTGTCCACAACGTCCGATGCGTGGTAGCTTGCCGGATAGGCCCTGTCCCCGCGCTCGATGACCGTCTTCATCCCGAAGGACTCGAAGAAAGCGATTACCTTTTCTGGAGGAAGGCTGTGGAATGCTCCCTTCACGAAATTCTGATTCGAGCGTATGTGCGTGCTGAAGGCGTTCCAGGGCTTGAGATTGGTGAAATTGCAGCGACCCTTTCCGGTTATCATTATCTTCCTGCCGGGCTTTGGCATCTTTTCCACCACCGCCACGCTTGCATCGGAGCCCGACGCAACAAGGGTCTTCGCTGCGCTGTATGCGGCCATCAACCCCGATGCACCGCCGCCAATAACCAGAATCGAATACTTCATAATACGAAAAAAGGGAAAGCTTAGCACATCGCACCGCTACAACCTCCGGCCCTTGCTGCCTTCCGGCCCTGGGGGAATGAAGAGGGAGCTGGTCGTGTACGACTTTCCCGCAGCAAATATAGCAATTTTTTAGATACTGTCGAAAATCAGGGGCAGAATGTCATCCACCCTGTCGAATTTCCAGATGCATTCCGCTCCGACCATTATTACGCTCACAGGCTTGCCGCTTTTCGTTTGGTATTGGGCCATCACCTGCCGGCAGGCGCCGCAGGGGGTCGCCGGCTTGGCGGTAAGTTTCCCGCCTGTACCGGCAGCCAAGGCGATGCCTACGATATCCTTGTCGGGGTTCAGGGCCGCGGCCGAGAACATTGCGGTGCGTTCCGCGCAGAGCCCTGACGGGAATGCGGCGTTCTCCTGGTTCGCGCCCTTTACGACGGTACCGTCGCTCAGTCGCACGGCCGCTCCGACATTGAAGCTGGAATAGGGTGCATAGGACCCCGACATTGCGTCGATTGCCGCCTTGGCAAGGTCAAGGTCTTCCTTTTCGAGTTCTTCTGGTTTCGAATACTCCTTGTACGTGATTTTGATTTCCTTTCCGGTCATTTCAATCGTTTTTACAATCAAATTTACAAAAGATTTTCCAAATATGTATATTTGCAGCCGTTATGAAGGTGTGCGTAGGACTTTCCGGAGGAGTTGATTCCAGCGTCGCGGCACTGCTTCTCAAGAGGCAGGGCTATGACGTGTTCGCTATGTTCATGCAGAACTGGCACGATACGGAAGGTACGCTGCACGGCGACTGCGAGTGGGAGGAGGACAAGTTCGTCGCGGAGATGGTTGCGCGCAAAATCGGCATACCCTTCTATTTTGTGGACCTCAGCGATGAGTACCGCAAGAGGGTCGTCGACTATATGTTCGACGAGTATTCCAAGGGGCGTACGCCGAATCCGGACGTGCTCTGCAACCGCGAGATCAAGTTCGATGCTTTCCTCAATGCTGCGCGCAAACTCGGAGCTGATATGGTGGCTACCGGCCACTACTGCCGCCGTAGGGAAAACCCGGACGGCAGTTTCAGTCTGTTGGAAGGGGTCGATCCCGGCAAGGACCAGAGTTATTTTCTGTGCCAGTTGAGCCAGCAGCAACTCTCGAAGGCTATGTTTCCTATCGGGGATATGCTCAAGAGTGAAGTGCGTGCTTTGGCAAAGGAGGCCGACCTTCCGTCTGCGGACAAGAAGGATTCCCAGGGGATATGTTTCGTAGGAAAGGTGGACCTCCCGATTTTCCTCCAGCAGAAACTCAAGCCCCGCGAAGGCAACGTGGTCGAGGTATTTGACGCCTACTACGACAACTGTGAACTCTACCAGGCGCAGAAAGCCCTTATTCAGAGTCTTGCCCTGGACGGGGAGCAGGTGCCGATGGTCTCCACCTTCGTGTCCGAGGACAAGCCCGGGGATGCCGGAGAGTGCAGACTTGACCCTCTCAAACTTTGCGCCCTTTCATCTTCGCAACTCAGGATGCTGTCCGCCCCCATGGACTATTCGGATATCGTGTTCGAGACAGAGACCTACAGGAGCGGTAAAAAGCATATTAAGAAGACAAGGTTCAAGCCCAACCCCTACGGCTGCATAGCCGGCACACACGACGGGGCCCAGTTCTACACCATAGGCCAGCGCAAGGGTCTGAGCATCGGAGGCCACAAGGATCCTGTATTCGTCATCGGGACGGATATTGCATCCAACACCATCTACGTCGGGGAGCGTCATACCCATCCGGGACTTTCCAGGTACTGCATTGCGCTTGGCCGGGACATCCATTTCATCCGTCCGGGCATCGTCCTGCGTCCGGGGCACTGCGAGAGGGTCAGGGTGCGCATACGTTATCGCCAACCCCTCCAGGATGCCACTCTTCTCGAGCGCGAGGACGGGGCCTATGTATTTTTCGATTTTCCCCAGAGAGGGATAACTGCCGGTCAGTTCGCCGCCATCTATGCCGCAGACGGCACCGAATGTCCGGAACTGATAGGCAGTGCGGTCATCTGATTGTCAGTTGGATCTGTGCTCTATCTTGTAGACAAGGTTGACAAGCAGGGATCCCAATATTCCGGCACATACCGAACCGAGCAGAACGGCTACCTTTCCTCCGGCTCTCATCGCTTCCGTAATCGCCGGAATCTGGTCGCCGAACGAGAGTGTATCTACGAAAATGCTCATCGTGAATCCTATTCCACCCAGGCAGGCTACGGCAAAGAACATTGGCCAGGAGGCCTTCGCCGGCATTTCTCCTATCTTGCACTTGATGGCGATGAAACTGGTGAGCGTAATTCCGATAGGCTTTCCCAGTATCAAACCGAGCGCGATTCCGAGTCCTACGGAGCCCATCTCCGGATTGAAGGTGAATCCGTTCAGGAAGCCTTCCGCGCTGAGTTCCACGCCTGCGTTGGCGAGGGCGAAGATAGGCATTATGATGAAATTGACCCAGGGGGAAAGGACTCTCTCCACTTTGTAGCTCATGCTGACTGTTCCCTCGGAAAGCCTCTGGATTTCCCTGAGGTAGTGCCTTTGAGGTCCGCTGGGGAATATCTTGTCGCCTTCGAATCCGTCATATTCCATGAGCTTTTCGTTGAGCATCTTCCACTTGTTGTCGAAATAGGTTTTGTTGAACCTTGGAGTGGCGGGGATAAGGAAGGCCATCACAACTCCGGACATCGTTGCGTGTATGCCTGAATAGTAGAACAGGGCCCAGAGAACCAGCGCAAGCAGAATATAGGGCCAGCCGCGTTTCTCTCCCAACTTTCTGATAAGGATCGCAATTCCGATTACCACGGCGGAGCAGGCGAGAAGAATGAGATTTATGTGGCCTCCGTAGAAGATGGCCACGACGAGGATGGCGATGAGGTCGTCCGCGATGGCCAGGGCTGTAAGAAAGACTTTCAGCGAGACGGGCACCTTGTTGCCCAGGACGGTGAGGATGCAGACGGCGAATGCGATGTCGGTTGCGGTCGGGATGCCCCATCCGCTGGATGCCGCTGTGCCGTGGTTGATGATGGTGAAGATAAGGGCGGGGCAGACGACGCCTCCGAAGGCCGCTATGATCGGGAGGGCCGCTTTCTTGCGGGATGAAAGTTCCCCGTATTCTATTTCCCTCTTGATTTCAAGGCCGACGGTGAAGAAGAATATGGTCATCAGGATGTCGTTGATGAATTTCTCGACCGTCATATCCCCCGGATACAGGAAACTGAACCTGCCTTCGGGAGTGCTTGCGAAAAGTCCTATCGTGGTTGAAAGGAAGTCCTTGTAGAGTTCTTTGGTGAAGGGCAGGTTTGCCAGCAGCATCGCTACCACCACGCAGCAGAGCAGCAGCACGCCCTGGAACCAGGGTTTGTTTGTAATACGTTCACTTCTCCTGAATCGGATGGCGGTGTCGCCCCATTTGTTTACTGGAATAAGTTTCATATTTCAACTTTTGTTTCTATCGTTTTTTTCCCTGAAAACTGTCCCGTGATTATCACAGAACTGTTCTTGCCCAGGAGCGGAATCCTTGGTGCAAGCTCTATCGCGGCAAGGTCGCCCGTCCTGATATAAATGTATTTCGTAATTTCACTCAGGTTCTCCTCGACAAAGCCTTCGGGAATGCCTACCGTGCGGAACAGCTCCCTGCCGCCGGCGGCGAGTATGAATTCGTTCTCTTTCGAGCCGGGCAGGGTGGGGTCGAAGAATTCCGCGGGAATGCAGGTCGTATGGTCCAGACAGCTGGCGGTGGCGAATCCCGTTTCCGGGATGGAAATCAGATTCTCAGGGTAGAGGAGAACACCGTAGCTCAGGGCATCGAAATACCTCGATGCAAAACGTGCGGATATGCTCCGTCCCGGTCTTGTGATTCTGGCGAAGACCACGGGCGCGCAGCTCACTTCGGTTACGAACTCGGGAAGGTAAATGTCCTCGTTGACTTTTGCCTTTGTAGTGTCCGGTCTTGCCAGACAGGCTCCACTGAATGTCCTGACAGCTATATTCAAAACAACTTCCCCGTATTGAACTTTGCCGCCAGTTTTTCCCTTTTGAACTGCTGCTCGAGTTCCGCGAACTTGGCCTTCGTGTCCAGGGTGAACGAACCTCCGGCAATCCAGGCGAAGTAGGAAGGCTCGGTTTCGAATACGGTGCGGGCGGTTTTGCCTTTGTGCTTTCCGAAATTGACTACCGGTTCTCCCTTGTCATTATAGATGAGGTGGCCGGCGAAATCCACGTATTTTTTGCCGACGTACGCGGAAAGGGCTTCCACGTCATTTTTGAGCTGGTCGGGATAGCGGTCGAGCTGGCCCTTGAGAACTTCATAGGTGGCTATGGTATCAGCCTCCGCGGTATGTGCGTTGTCGAAATCCTCGCCTCCGCAGTAGAAGCGGTATGCGGCCCTGAGGTTCCTGGGCTCCATCGCGTGGTAGATGTTCTGCACATCCACCATTTTGGGTGAGTGAAGGTCCACTTTGAGGTCCTTGCCTGCGAGTTTCACCCTTTCGAACTCTTCGGAGAGCATAGGGAGGTCGAATTTCGCGCTGTTGAATCCCGCGAGGTCGCAGTCTTCCAGCCATTGTGCGATTTCGTCCGCGCATTCGAAGAAGGTGGGACATCCGGTAAGCATGTCGTCCGTCACTCCGTTGACTTTGGAAGCAGCCGGATCAATGGGCTTCTGACAGGCCTTTTCGTAATCCCAGGGCTTTATCTTCCAGGTCTTGATACGCTGCTCGCCGCCCGGAAGAATCTTTACGAAACTGAGTTCGATTATTGAATCCGACGGAATGTTCAGCCCCGTGCTTTCGATGTCGAAAAAGAGCAGAGGCCTTTTGAGATTGAGTTCCATCCTATGCTGATTATGAAACCATGATCGGCATTATGATGCCGCAAACTTTTTCGCTTTCGGCCTCTTCCTCGGAAGGAACTATGAGCGCCGCTTTCTTCGAATCCGCGAACTTCATCACGAGGGTCTCGCAGTTCATATTGCTGAGAATCTCGGTGAGGAAGCTGCTCTTGAATCCGATGGAAAGGTTTTCTCCGCTGTACTCGCAGATCATCTTCTCGTATGCCGCGATGGAGAATCCGGGATCCTGGGCCGATATCTCGAGCTGGTTTTCCGTAAGGTCGAACTTGATATGGTTGGATGCCTTGTTGGCGCAGACGGAAACGCGCTTTACGGTATTGAGAAGCCTGCTACGGTCAATCTTGAGAACGTTTGAGTTGTTCTGGGGAATGACGTCGCGGTAGCGGGGATATTTGCCTACGATAAGCCGGCATACCATCATCGTCGAGCCGAACTTGAACACTACGGTATTCTCGTCGAAAGTGGTCTCTACCTCGTCGATGTCCTTGCCTATGATGGATTTCAATACTCCGGCAGGTTTCTTGTGCAGGATGAAGGACGCCTGAATGCCGGAAGCGACGGCTGGCTCTGTGTAGCAGATGAGTTTGTGCGAATCGGATGCGACAAGGGTGACGGAGTCCTGGCTGATGTCGAAGAATATACCGTTCATCGCGGGTCTCATCTCGTCGTCTGCGGTAGCGTAGATAGTGCTTCCTATGCCTTCGGTGAGCAGACCGGCGGGGAATTTCACCACCATCGCTCCGTCTCCGGCCACCTTGATTTCAGGATAATCCTCTGCGGGGAAGTAGGGGAGGGATGAATTTCCGTTCGACCAGTTGCATTCGAAGGAACTGTCGGATGTGGTCTTTATCTGGACCGGCTGGTCGGGCAGGGCTTTGATGAGTTCGGTGAACTGGTGCGCCGGCACCGCCATGCTTCCTTCCTCGACAGTGTTTTCCAGAGATATTACGGTACGGAGTGTCAGCTCCTGGTCCGATGCGGTTACGATAAGATTGCCGTCCTTTACCGTGAAGAGAAAGTTCTCGAGAATGGGGAGGGCGGATTTCGCCGGAATGGCTTTGGATACGTCCATCAGACCCTTCAGGAGTTCTGCGCTAGATACATTGAATTCCATATGTTGTTCCTATATTTGTTTCCTGCGCAAATATAACAAAAATTACCATAAAAACTGGCATATATTTTGCGTTGTTCACTCAGTGGAAAACAATTAAAAACTCATACTATGTTCAAACGTGTTGCAAGTGCAATATGCACTCTTTCAATTATTACAAGCCTTTCCTGCCCGGCTGCCAATTTGTCACAGACCGAATACCCCGACTTCACCTTCGCGGCTGAGAATTCCGTGGATGCGGTGGTTTATGTGGAGGTTACAGTGCGCAATGAGCAGCAGTACCAGATTAACGATCCGTTCTTCAAGTTCTTCTTCGGGGACGATATGGGCTCCCAGCCCAGGGAAAGCAAGGGCAGCGGTTCCGGTGTCATCATACGCGAGGACGGCTATATAGTTACGAACCACCACGTCATCGCAGGCGCCACCAGTCTCGAGGTGACTCTCAACAATGACAAGAAGTATCCCGCCACCATCATCGGTTCAGATTCCGTGACGGACGTGGCGCTCATCAAGATCGATGCGAAGGGACTTCCTTTCCTTGAATTCGACGACTCCGACAATCTGCGTCTGGGCGAGTGGGTGCTTGCGATAGGCAGCCCCTACGGCATAGGACTCCGTTCCACCATCACCGCCGGCATCGTCAGTGCCAAAGGGCGCTCTATCCCCGGCAATTCCAGGGAGTTCAAGATCGAGTCCTTCATCCAGACCGATGCGGCCGTCAACCCCGGCAACTCGGGCGGCGCTCTTGTCAACAGGGCCGGCAAACTAGTGGGCGTCAATACTGCCATCATCTCCCAGACCGGCTCCTACACGGGATATTCCTTCGCCATCCCTTCCAATATCGTCAAGCGTATCACCAACGACCTTATCAAATACGGTTCCGTGCGCAGGGCGCGTCTTGGCATCACTATGACCGCCATCGACCAAAAAATTGCCGACCAGATGAAACTTTCTTCTCTGGAGGGCGTATATATTGTCGAGGTGAGCAAAGGCAGCGCCGCCGAAAAGGCCGGCCTCAGGGAGAAGGATGTCATTCTTTCCATCGACGGAAAATCCGTGAAGGGCACTTCCGCCCTGCAGGAGAGAGTGAACAGCTATCACCCTGGAGACAAGGCTGAATTCGGGATAGTTCGTGACGGAAAACGTATGAACGTGAACGTCACATTCTATGGGGAATCGACCCAGACCGGGACAGTGGCTTCAGACGGAACCACGATGTTCTATGGAGCGAAACTTCGCGCCGCACGCCCTGAAACTCTCGCCGCGCTTTCGATCAATTCGGGTGTGGAAATAGTTTCAGCCGGCACCGGGAAGCTTGCCTCCGCGGGAGCCGAGGACGGCATAGTCATCCGATATGTGAACGACCAGCCTGTCAAGGATCCTGCAGACGTATTGAATGCAGCTTCCAAGGCCAAGAGGTCTGTGGTGATCGAGGGTATAACCCGGTCCGGAAGGTCTGTATTCTTTGCGGTGGCAAAAGAATAAAGACTCAGTACAGATGAGACAGTTAAAGATTACAAAGAGCATCACCAACCGCGAGAGCGCGTCGTTGGACAAGTATCTCCAGGAAATCGGACGTGAAGAGCTGGTTTCACCGGAGGAGGAAGTTGAACTTGCGCAAAGGATAAGGAAGGGCGACCAGGCCGCTCTTGAAAAACTCACCAGGGCGAACCTCAGGTTTGTCGTCAGTGTGGCCAAGCAGTATCAGAACCAGGGACTCAGTCTTCCCGACCTTATCAACGAGGGCAACCTCGGACTGATCAAGGCGGCGGAGAAATTCGATGAGACGAGAGGTTTCAAGTTCATTTCCTATGCGGTGTGGTGGATTCGTCAGAGTATTCTCCAGGCTCTTGCGGAGCAGAGCCGAATTGTCAGGCTGCCTCTCAACCAGGTAGGTTCCCTGAACAAGATCAACAAGGCCCTCGGCCGTTTCGAGCAGGAGAATGAACGCCAGCCTTCGACCGAGGAACTTTCCGAAATCATTGACATTCCCCGCGAGAAGATCGACGACACCCTCCGCGTTTCAGGCCGCCACGTGAGCGTGGATGCACCGTTTGTGGAAGGCGAAGACAACAGCCTGCTGGACGTTCTCCCCAACGATGACAGTCCTATGGCCGACAAGGGACTTACAAATGAATCTCTGAGTACTGAAATCGAGCGTTCTTTGCAGATTCTCACTCCCAGGGAGAGGGAAATCATCAAATGCTTCTTCGGAATCGGCTGCCAGGAAATGACGCTTGAAGAGATTGGCGAGAATCTTGACCTTACACGCGAACGCGTGCGCCAGATCAAGGAGAAGGCAATCCGCAAGCTCAAGAAACCCAGCGCAAGCAAACTTCTCAAATCTTATCTTGGTTAGGGTATGGGTGCTGAGATTTTCATTGCTTCGAAGGCCCGGGAGGCCGTGAAGGAAGTTTACGGGGTTGAAGTTCCTCAGGACCAGTTCCAGGTTTCCCCCACGCGGAAGGAATTCGAGGGAGATTTCACACTCGTGGTCTTTCCCCTGCTCAGGGTGTCCCGCAAGGCCCCGGAGGCCACTGGCGAAGACATAGGGAAATACCTTGTGGAGAATTGTCCGGAAGTATCCTCCTATAATGTAGTCAAGGGTTTTCTCAACATCTGCCTTTCACCGGTCTATTGGGTGGAGTCTTTCCGTTCGATGGCCCGGAATGCTTCCTTCGGTACTCTTCCTTCCACGGGAAGGAGGGTGATGATAGAGTTTTCATCCCCGAACACCAACAAGCCTCTCCACCTCGGCCATGTCAGGAACAACCTCCTGGGCGCCAGTGTTTCGGAGATACTCAAGGCTGCGGGAAACGAGGTGATCAAGACTACTCTGGTCAATGACCGCGGAGTCCATATCTGCAAGAGTATGTACGCCTGGCAGAAGCGCTTCGACGGAGCCACTCCGGAGTCGACCGGAAAGAAGGGGGACCACCTCGTCGGAGACTGCTACGTGGAGTTTGCGAAGATGGAGAAGGAGAATCCCGCCGTTCTGGACGATGTCCACAGGATGCTTGTGGATTGGGAAAACGGCGACCCCGCGGTTCGCGGCCTGTGGCAGATGATGAACCAGTGGGTGTTCGACGGTTTCGAGCAGACATACAAAGCCCTTGGAATCTCTTTCGACAAGACATATTACGAACATGAAACTTATCTGCTCGGGAAGGAACTCGTGCAGAAGGGACTCGATTCAGGAGTGTTTGTCAAGGATCCTGACGGATCGGTATGGTGCGACCTTACCGCCGACGGGCTGGACCGCAAGCTGCTGCTGCGCTCGGACGGCACATCCGTCTATATGACGCAGGACCTCGGTACGGCTGAAAAGCGTTTTGCCGAGTATAAACTGGATTCCCACGTATATGTGGTCGGTGACGAGCAGAACTATCATTTCCAGGTTCTCAAGCTCGTGCTTGCAAAGCTGGGCTTCGACTGGGCTTCCCAGATATTCCACCTGTCCTATGGTATGGTGGAGCTCCCCGAGGGCAAGATGAAGAGCCGTGAGGGTACTGTAGTGGATGCCGACGACCTCATCGAGAAGATGTACCAGGAGGCAAAGGCGACTTCCGAGGAGTCGGGCAAGCTCGCCGACGTTCCCGACGAGGAGAAGGAATGCCTATACAGGATGATAGGCCTGGGCGCCCTGAAGTATTTCATCCTCAAGGTCGATCCCAAGAAGAAGATGCTGTTCAATCCCAAGGAAAGCATAGATTTCAACGGAAACACCGGTCCGTTCATCCAGTACACCAATGCACGTATCCGCTCCATCATGCGCAAGGCATCGGAGCAGGGACTCGCGGCGGGAGTGGAAGACGGCGTGGAGTTCTCGGAAAAGGAGCAGAGACTAGTGAAGATACTTTCAGCCTACCCACAGAAAGTGCAGGAGGCTGCAGACAATTTCTCGCCTGCTCTGATTGCCAACTACTGCTACGATCTTGCCAAGGAATTCAACCAGTATTATCACGATACCCCCATTCTCAAGGAACCTGACGCAAAGGTGCTTTCGATGAGGCTTGCCCTCATAGGACTCCTTTCCGATGTTCTCTGCAAGGCTATGGCCCTGCTTGGAATACAGCTTCCGGAGAGGATGTAGTTCAGATTCCGATTGCGAACAGGATTGCCGTGATGAATGCGGTCATCACGAGCATCGGCAGCATCGGATCCAACGCCCTGTCGACTCTGGTCCACACACCGCGAAGGTGCGCGGCGAACAGGGGAAGGGTGATGAGATATATCCACTGCGACCAGCGATCGGCAGTAGCCGACGAATACGCCAGCATCAATATCCACCCGGCTGCAATGAGCGCCGTCTGGTAGATTCTGGCGTTTTTCCGTCCCAGTTTCAGGGCGACCGTGGTCCTGGTCGCCTCGTCTGTCTTCATGTCTCGGATATTGTTGACATTCAGCACGCCTATGCTCCAGCATCCGAAGGCGGAGGCAGGCAGGGCCCATATGAGCTCAAGCGTGTGTGAGCAGACATATGCCGCACCCATTACCGAGACTATCCCGAAGAAGATGAAAACGAATATGTCTCCAAGACCTTTGTAGCCATAGGGATTTTCTCCGAGCGTGTAATTCATGGCCGCCCATATCGCAGCCGCTCCAAGCACGAGCAGGCATATGGGTTGCAGGGTGAACAGCTTGTGGAAACTGAACAACACCATCGCGAGTCCGCTGATGCAGCAGAGGCACACAATTGCGAAGATGAGTTTTTTCATCTGGGGGATGGTCATCTCTCCGTCCTGAATCGAATAGTGTATGCCCTGACGTTCCTTTGTGTCCGTGCCGTGCAGAGTGTCCCCGAGCTCGTTGGACAGGTTCGATAGAATCTGAAGGAACGCAGTCGTGAGAATAAGGGCGATTACTGTCGGGACGTCGAGGCTGCACACCTTCGAGGCCAGGGCTGTTCCCGCTATTATTCCCGCCATCGAAAGCGGCAGCGTGCGGAGACGCATTGATTTGATGCAGGACTTTATTGTCATCTTCATTTTTCTCCTATGTACATCCGGCATATCCCGAACGTGAAGGCTTTGTGACTTACATTCTTGAATCCGCATCCATCCATAGTCTTCATCCATTCCTCCTTGCCCGGGAACTTCAGTACGGAAGCGGGGAGGTAACTGTATGCTGCCTTGTCCCCGGATACCGCTCCCCCTATACGGGGAAGTATCCTGGTGAAATACATACAGTAGAACCATTTCAGAATGGCATTCGAGGGCACCGACAGTTCCAGAATCACGAGCCTTCCTCCCGGTTTCAGGACGCGGAGTATCTCCCGGAGAGCCTTCTCCCTGTTTTCGAAGTTGCGGATTCCGAAGGCTATTGTCGCTCTGTCGAAACTGGCGTCGGAAAAGCGCATCTGCTCACCGTTGCCCTGTTCGCAGCTTATCCTGTCCGACAGACCTGCTTCCGAGACTTTTCTTTCCATCACTTCGAGCATGCCTTCGGAAAGATCCAGACCGATGACGGATGTCCCGGTGTCGCTGTGACGGGCTGTCTCTATGCTGAAATCCCCGGTACCGCACGCGAGGTCCAGGATTTTGAGCGAGCCACGGTCCGTGATGTGCTTGAGAGCCCTGCGACGCCACGTCCTGTCGACTCCAAGGGACAGGACGTGGTTGAGCTTGTCATAATCCTTCGCGATGGAGTCGAACAGTGACTGGATTTTCTTTGTGTCGGGCAAGGTGCCTTTTTACTTTATATTCTCGTAAAGCTGGTTGATGATGGCGTCGGCAAGTTCTCCCGTGTTCCAACTGTGCGCGTTGCAGGCAATTACCAGATTCTTGTCCGGGAATACGAAGCAGAACTGTGACCACGCACCGTCAGCGCGGAAACTTCCGGGTATCGAGTCACACCAGAACTGGAATCCGTATCCGTATTTCCATTCCTTGTCTTTGTAGAGGGGAGCGGTTTCGTGATGCGAGCAGGTGGCTTCTGAAATCCATTCGTGGTTGAGCAGCCTTTTGCCGTTCCAAACCCCGTCCTGGAGATACAAGAGTCCGAGCTTCGCAAAGGACTCGGTGGTTATGTGAAGGCCCCATCCGCCGAAATTGATACCTTCGGTCGAGGTCTCCCACAGATGCCTGCGTATTCCCAGGGGTTTGAAGAATTTTTCTTCGAGATAATCCTCGCTGTTTCTCCCCGTGGCCTTGGTCACTATTGCGGACAGCAGGTAGCTGTTCATCGAGTTGTATGCGAACCTGCTTCCGGGTTCGAAGGCCAGGTCACAGGCGAGAATTTCATCTGTCGGATGCTCGAAGGCACCTGCTCCGACCTTCGCCAGATAGTCGGGAGTGATGCCGCTGGACATATCCAACAGGTCTCTTACCCTCATTTTTCCCCACCACTCTTCCACTTGAGCCGCGTTTTCTCCGCTGCGTTTTCCCGCCATTGTCCCATCAGGGTCCAGAATGTCCAGCACTTTGTCGTCCAGGTTGAGGTATCCGTCCTGGATGGCGAAGCCGATTGCCGTTGAATTGAAGGACTTTGATGCAGACCACAACGCATATGTGTCCGAGGCGTCGACTCCTGGCCAGTAGCGTTCTCCAATCACTTTGCCGTCCTTGATGACAAGGATGGAATGAATCTCATTGACGGACATGCTCAACGGAACCGACATGAATACGGAATCGATGTACGGGTCCAGCGTGCTGTCAATGCTCAGTTTCAGGTGAACGTCATCCGTGCAGGACGTCAGGGCCAGCATGGCGAGAGCAAGGGTGTATATCTTTTTCATTATGCCTGCTTCTTCTCCTTTTCGCGTGTCAGTTTTTCTTTCATCGCGTCAACGCAGGCCGTGATCGCATTTTCGAATGTGTCTGCGGTGCGCTCTATGATCAGGCCTCCGCCGATTCCGGGAATCTGAATCTTTGCGCCTTTTCCGTCTTTCTCGAGAGACAGGGTTACGTCTGCATCAGCTTCCACTCCTGCAAAGAATTTCGAGAGTCTTGCGACCTTCTTCTCCACGAATGCGATAAGTTTCTTGTCGGCATCGAATTTCAATGATTTGATTCTGATTTCCATAACGTTGATATTTAATCGTTGATAACTTCCAGATTGCTTACCTTGCTCTTGTATGCCCCTGCCTTTTCCAGAGGGAACACCAGGGTCTGCATAAAGTATTGGGTGGCTTGTCTTCCATTCCAGGTTGTGTACGGGTTGCTCTTTCTCTTGAGGGTTTCGATGTGTTTGCCGTTTATGTACAGGGATGTGCTTTCCCTGTCCCCTTTCACCATTACGGATGCTTTTTCTCCGGGATAGAATGCGAAATTGAATCTGTACAGGTAACCGTCGCGGCTGAATCCTATCATTCCGGAAACGGGGTCCATCAGATAGAACCTGCTTGTTCCATCCTCGAACAGCACTGTCCCCATCTTGTCAGCGGGGTTGACCTCCACGTCGAACTTTACCGTGTACTTGTATCCGATTTGCTTTACTCCCGTACGCATCCCGGGTTTGACCTTGCTGACGGAAAGGATACTGCGTACCGGTTTTACGGTGCGTCCTGCCATCATCATTCCGGGAGCGTCGCTGAGTTCAAGGCGTTTGGCTTCGTATTCTCCGTAGGGGAGCGTGGCGTGTACTCCGGACCAGCATTTGGCCCCGATTGCCTGGACTGCGGGTTGGGTTCTGTATTCGATGTCACCGACTCCGATGCCGTTGCAGGCGTGGTCGTTCCACACCGCGAACATCCCTCCCTTGATTTTGGGATGGTTCTCCTCATAGACGCGGGCGCCTACGTGTGCAGGGGTCCATTTCTCATAGATGTATCTGCAGTCAAGATAGTCCTGGTAGTAGTCCACGGCGGGGACGATGTAAACCTGACCGTCATTTATCGAGACAAGGTCGTAGCCCTGCTCAATCATCAGGTCCGGGTTCGCATAGCCGTTGTACCAGGCGTTCATCAGCACTCCCTCGGAACGTACGGGGGTATCTCCGTATGCGTGGGAGAGCGAGCCCCACATGCAGGGCTGCTTCCCGAGACCGGCCACGAAATTGAGGTAGTAGTCTGCGAAGTGGCGGAAACCTTCCCTGAGTTCCGGGGTGGCATTCGAATATTCGTCCGTGCCTATGCTGACCTTGCCGCCCGTGAACACGGGGTTGGGGCCGACAATGAATTCGGTG
>JAKSJY010000089.1 GCA_024402025.1 Bacteroidales bacterium | reverse complement strand
GACCCCCTGATTAACAGTCAGGTGCTCTAACCAACTGAGCTATTGAGGAATTTTACCCGCGCATCTGTTTGGGATTGCAAAGGTACAACAAATATTTAATGTTCAAAATATTTTTTGAGATTTTTTGTTGTATCTTTGTGGTATGGATATCGCACTTTTTTCCAAGATCGTAAAGAGCCTGCTGTCAGACAATGACAGTGTGGCGATTCCCGGCTTGGGAACATTTGTGGCAGAAGACGTCCCGTCCTCATTCTCGGACAGGGGATTCACGATAAATCCTCCGTACAGGACTGTTTCCTTCATCAGCGGCGGTGCGGATGACGGTATGCTGGTGCGTTTCTATGCCTTGTCCAACAAGTTGGAACTGCCGCAGGCGGAGCAGGTCGTGAATGATTTCATTGCCGGGCTGCGTGCCGAGCTGGAGACCAGCAAGTCTGTGGATTTCCCGCTTTTCGGCCGTATCAGACTGATAGGACAGGGGAGGATGATTTTCGTTCAGGATGAAAATCTGGAGATTTTCCCTCATCTGGACTATTTGGAGCCGGTTTCATTGAAGAGTTTGGGAGAAGTTGCGGAAAAGCCGGACGTTCGCGGGGAGGATAAGTCTGTTGACAGCAAGGCGGTCAAGCCCGCGAGGAGAAAGGCCCTGCCTGTATGGGCAGTAATCCTTATCGTCCTGCTGTGTCTGGCGGCTGCCGGACTTGCATCGTTGGCTGTCGTTGGGCGGCTGGCCCCCGATTTTGCGGATCAGTTCCTCTACAACGCTGAACAGCTGGAAATTCTTCATACGCGGATATGATAGAGCTGGTATATCCTGTTGATTCCAAAGTTCCTGTACTTCCGAATGCTACTGTTGCGACAGCAGGCACTTCCAGGAAAAAAAAGGCATCGTGTGACGAGATGTTTCCTGTGATACAGGAGGACGGTCTTGTCGTGGCAATGGCCGGGAGGGCTTATTGCCATAGCGGCAGCCATCTGCTGCACCCTGTCGTGCATCTTCATATCATAGACAGGAAAGAGCGCCTGCTGTTGCAGAAAAGATCCCAGAAAAAGGACCTGCAGCCAGGCAAATGGGATACTTCCGTCGGAGGACACGTCCGGTATGGCGAAAGCGTTATGGAGGCTCTTTTCCGTGAAGCCCGGGAGGAAGTCGGACTGACGGAGTTCAACCCCATATATCTCGGCTCTTACCGTTATGATACGGAGAAGGATTCGGAGTATGTCATTATGTTCGCGGCTGTCGGAAGTTTCGACCTGCATCCCGATCGGGACGAGGTGGATGAATGCCGGCCTTGGACACTCCGTGAAATTGAAAAAGGAATCAGGGAAGATGTGTTCACGTCGAATTTCGCGTCTGAATACAGGCAGATAAAATCCCAGTTGCTCTCATTGCTGTAAGATGAAATCCGCTTATGAAATATTGTTCCTGACGGGTCATAAGGTTGCTTTACAAGACGGGGCCTTCGAGCGTCTGGAGGAAATAGCGCTGGCCGGCGGGGCGGATCTGGTGTATTCTGACTATATTGAAAACCGTGCCGACGGAAGCAAGGTTCCTCATCCCCTGGCGCCATATCTGAAGGGCAGTGTACGCAGTGATTTCGATTTCGGTCACGCGGTTCTCGTCAAGCGCGACGTTGCCGCGAAATTCGCCGGAAAGTTCGACTGCTTCGAGTTTTATTCCCTTCGTCTGCGGATGGAGAAGATAGTCCACGTACAGGAATTTCTCTACTCGGCCGAAGAGACCGATGTCAGGACATCCGGACAGAAGCAGTTCGATTATGTGGACCCGGGAAACGCCGCGGTGCAGAAGAAGTTTGAGGAGATATTTACCGGGTACCTGCGTGAGATCGGGGCGCTTGTAGGGCCTCGTTTCAAGACGGTACCTGTCCCGGAGAATCTTTCGGCAACTGTTGTTATCCCCGTTAAGAACAGGCGCACGACCATAATGGATGCCGTTGGAAGCGCTTTGTCCCAGAAGACCGATTTCCCCTTCAACGTGATAGTCGTGGACAACCATTCGGATGACGGGACGTCGGAACTGCTTGCAGGGGCTGCGCTGAAGGACAGCCGTCTCGTGCACGTCGTTCCGAAGGCGCTGGATCTCGGGATAGGAGGATGTTGGAACGAGGCGGTGAATCACCCTGAATGCGGGACGTATTGCGTTCAGCTGGACAGTGACGATATGTATTCCTCCGATTCCACGTTGCAGAAAATCATAGACAAGTTCCGCAAGACCGGTGCGGCTATGGTCATAGGGTCCTACAGTATGACCGATTTCAATCTCAACCCCATCCCTCCGGGGGTGATAGACCATAAGGAGTGGACGGCCGCCAACGGGGCGAACAATGCCTTGCGTATCAATGGTTTGGGTGCACCGAGGGCTTTAAATACGGCCCTTGTCAGGCGTATCGGGCTCCCTAACGTCAGCTATGGCGAAGACTATGCCGTAGGCCTTGCGATAAGCCGTGAGTGGCTCATAGAACGTGTGTGGGAACCAGTGTACTGCTGCCGCAGATGGGAGGGAAACTCCGATGCCGCCCTGAGCCAGGCAAAAATCAATGCCAACAATGCATACAAGGATTCGTTGCGAACGGACGAGTTGAACGCAAGAATCGCTTTGGGACGGCGTGACACATCCTCTGACCAGTTGAAACAGTTTGCCTTGAACCAACTGTCCAGATGGTCGCTCGCCCGCGACAATTTCCGGGCCTTGAAGAGTGTGGAAACCAAAAATATGGATATAGGCGGGCTGAATGTGACGGTACAGTTCAATCCTGCGCGAGCCATTTCCAGCAAGGCCAGGACCGATGCCGCCAGCATCAGCGCGAGACCTTGTTTCCTATGTGCGGCAAACCGTCCGGAGCAGCAGCTTTTCGAGGAGTTCGAGGGCACGAAGGGGAAGAAATACCATATCCTCACCAATCCGTATCCCATATTCCAGAACCATATGGTCGTGGCCTCCGACAGCCATACGCCGCAGTCGATATGGAGGCGTTATGTGGATATGCTGCTTCTGGCCGGAAAATATTCGGAGTTTACCTGGATATACAATGGCCCCAAATGTGGTGCATCCGCTCCCGACCACCTTCATTTCCAGGCTTTTCCTACCGGCAGGCTGCCGTTGGAAAACAGTGTCAGAAATGGCGATTTCCTGGAATACGTTACAAATGTCCAGGATGCGGAACTGTATCATTATACGGGCTTTGCAAGCGGTATTTTCGTAATAAGGGGGC
Organism: Bacteroidales bacterium; assembly: GCA_024402025.1. Lineage (GTDB taxonomy): Bacteria > Bacteroidota > Bacteroidia > Bacteroidales > UBA932 > Cryptobacteroides. Next base: position 1,360 of record JAKSJY010000089.1, on the reverse strand, counting down.
GCACGTCGAAATCAGTGGCAAAGATGTTCTACAGGCTGCTGGATTGTGCGGACATTCCGGAAGGGGACAAGGAACCCAGGTTCAATCTCTTCACCTACGCGGATGGCGGAGGTTTCACCTCGATAGTGGTTTTCCGCACGACGCACCGTTCGTCGCATTATTTCAGCGCCGGCCCCGACCATCTCGCGATGAGCCCCGGCTGCGTCGATATGGGAGGCACATTCATAACTGTCGACAGGGAGGATTTCGAGAAACTCGATACGAAACTTCTGGGGGATGTCCTGTCACAGATAACCCTGTCCGGAGAGAGCGAGGAGAAGATAATGCGCCGTCTTACCCGCAGCCAGCGGAAACTGGAGGTGGGCATTGTGAGCGGTGACGAGATAAGTTTCGAGATCGTATCCGACGGGGCCGGCAGGCGTACTGCCAGGTATAAGGACGGGCGGATAGAGTATGGCGGCATATTGTATGATGAGCTGTTCTTCGAGGCGAGGACGCTGTCCACAATGTTCGCCGAACCGACATTCATCCTGCACGATGTCACGATAGGCGTCGGCTTCCACTGGCAGAAGAAGGAAAGCCAGAAATTCGCCGGGGCTTTGAAGATAATGGTCTCTGACGGCCGTCTTACCGCCGTGAATATCGTGGGTGTGGAGGATTATCTGTTGAGCGTCATTTCTTCCGAGATGTCCCCTGCCTGCAATGTGGAGTTTCTCAAGGCGCACGCCGTGATTTCCCGATCGTGGGTGATGGCGAGGATGAAGGTCCGTGACCATCATACGGAATTCGACGTCTGTGCCGATGACCATTGCCAGAGGTATCAGGGATTGACGAGAGTGACAGGCAATACTGTGAAAGAGGCAATAGACAGCACTTGGGGGCAGGTTCTGACATATAACGGAGAACTTTGCGACACACGTTTCAGCAAATGCTGCGGAGGCAGAAGCGAACTGTTCAGCACTTGTTGGACAGACGTCGATTACCCGTATCTCACTTCGCACGAAGATCCTTATTGCGCCCGCGCCGACAAGATGGTGCTGGCCTCCGTAGTGAATGGTTTCGATGCTCCGACCGTGGATTTCTACAGGTGGAGGGAGGTTCGTTCCCAAGAGGAACTTTCTTCGCTGATCCGTGAAAAGTCCGGACGCGAAATCGGCCTTGTTCAAGATATAAAGGCTCTTGAAAAAGGCCCTTCCGGAAGAATCAAACTGCTGGAGATTGTCGGGGACAAAGGTTCGATGCGCGTTGGTAAATAATTGGACATCAGAAGGATACTTTCCGATTCGCATCTTAAGCGCTCCAACTTCTCCATTTCGAGGGATGCGGCCGGCAATTTCGTCCGCAAACCGCCGGTGGCGGT
>JAKSJY010000088.1 GCA_024402025.1 Bacteroidales bacterium | reverse complement strand
CGTATTTGCCGCTGAATTTGTATTTGCGGCCGTATTGTATGCGGAAATCCTTGTCCATATACCTGCTTTCGTTTTCGACGATCTGCGAGAATTCTTCCGGGTCGGCATAAGGAATCATATTGGTTCCGATGCGGTAGAACTGTACCCTGTCGATGAACTCATTGACATCGTCAAGAACGTCTTCGATGACGGGAGTGTCACTGGCATTGAGTATGCGCACCGCACTCTGGTCCTCGTCGCCGGAAGCCGAAGGCATCACAAACAGCACCTCGACCCCGTTCGCAGCCAAACCTTTCGTCATACCGTAGCAAGCAGTTCCCAGACCGCCTGCAATATGGGGAGGAAACTCCCAACCGAACATCAGTACTCTCATTTGCTTCCCTCCTTTGAATATTTGTCCATCAAATACATACAACGCATAAGCGCCGCCGTAGAACAAGCTGCGGAAATGGCTCCGTGAGGCTCGTGCGGCGGATCTCCGTCATAAAGCTCACTGAATGCCCCCACGCCGTGCAGGTTCACATCCTCGAAGAATCCTTCCGTGAGCCATTTGGCCCTGCCGCAGAAAGATGTCCCCACCATACGGAAGCAAATGTCCTCCCACATTCCGAGAAGGTCCGTGCGGGCACAACCGTTGTAATATGCCAGGTCTCGTTCTGTCTGCGAACCGTCATATACACCGTGATAATCTATACTGCGCGGAGACAGGGTGCGTATTCCGCGACGAGTCACGAGCTCCTTGTCAATGGCAGCTATTATATCCGACTGGACTTCTCCGTCAACGGGACTGTACGGGACATACACGGCCCAAAGCATATTCGGACGACATTCACCGTGCTGGCCGGAGGCATCGACGTAATCCGCAAGGGTGTGGAACCCGCTGCGGTTGGTCATCAGGAACACTTTCCTGAAATTCTCCTTGACGGCATCCCTTACAGGAGCCCATTCCGTGATGAAATCGGACTTCTTGCCACCGTACTTCGCCTCCATTTCAAGCGCAAAGCATAGGGCGTTGTACCACAGGGCATTGGTTTCCACCTGGAATCCGGCACGCTCGGTAACGGGCCATCCGTTCACGTAGGTGTTCATCCAGGAAAGCGCCACACCGCGTTTTTCGCACCACAGAAGACCGTTGTCGGCAATATGAGCCTCCTCACGGCAGGAATAGCTGGCAATGATGTTCTTCAGAACTTTGCCGTACTTTTTCCAAACGGCCTTGGGGTCCGCACCGAATGCTATATATTGCTGTATCGTGTCAGTCAAGGCCAAAGGAGCTTCTATCTGCGTGGTCCTGCGATAAAGCCTCTCTTCCTCCGCGGCGATAAGATTGTCCAGAATCTCTTCGAATTCCGCCTTGTTGCCATCGGCATACAATGTAAGACCGGGCAGGGCATTGATGGACTCGCGGAGCAAACCGGTATTCAGCCAGGAATATCCGGCTGCTATCTGCTTCCTGCCGTTGGGAATAACCTTCAGGGCTTTCGCATTATTGAGCAGTATATCCTTGTGACTGCCCACATTGGTCACCTTGCGGCAGATACCGGCAAACAGGGCCCTGAGCGTCTTCGTCTGCACCGGCTTCGTCGATGCGGAAACGACCAGCTCGGAACCTTCCTTGAGGTCCACCGCGAAACAACCGGGCACAAGCAGGTCTTCACGGCAATCGAAACCGCGCCTGTATTCATCGGAATACGTTATTCCCTTGTACCAGTACGGCTGGTGGGCGTAGCTGCTCTTGAGACTTGTCTGTATATAAAGGTCTGGGAAACCTTCATACATCCTGTACGCGGCTCCGTTTTCAACCGGCTGGAACGAGGTGTCGGCCACCGCATTCTCCTGGGTGAGGTCGTGATAGCCCCTGAAGGCCAGGAAAGGTTTGAGCAACAGCGATATCCTACCAGGGCAGGAAATCACCTTGTAATGCACCAGAACCTGATTTTTGTCCTGGACCATAGTAATGGACTTCGCAATAGTGACGGGTCCCACCTTGTATGTGATTACAGGCACTCCGTCCGCATCGAAATCAATGATGTATTTATGGCCTTTAGGTTCGTAAATATCTCCGTAGCAATGAATTCCAAGGTTGAACATCTTGCCTCCGAGGACTATGCTCTCGTCCATCGTGGACAGAAGCACATACTTGTCGCCTCCCAGGTTATCCAACGGAGTCACGAGAAGACCGTGGTATTTCCTGGTGTTGCAGGCAATTATGCTGGTGTTGAAATACGAGCCGAAGCAATTGGAGCCCAGAATCTCCCTGCGGAGAGAGTATTCCAGATTCACCAGTTCGGATTTGTTGAATTTCAAAAATGCCATATCCTTACTTAACTTTTTTCAAAACAATAGCGCACCGGCTTGGAATATACAGTTTCAACTGCCCATCCACAACCCGATGCTCCACATCGTCATTCTCCCTCGAGAAGCCTCCGAACTCCTTCCTATCGGAATCGAGTATCACCTTGTAGTTTCCTTCAGGAGCTGCAAATCCGTAATCAGTAAAAGACTGAATCGGATTGAAATTGAATGCAAAGATACAATCTTTTCTGGAAATTATTAAAACTTTATCACCGTCGTTTATACAGAGCTGCTCCGGCTTTTCATCCAGGAAACGCTCATTTGCGGCAAGATGCACCATCGCCTCATCCCATTTGTCGAGGTGACGGTAGCGGAGCATTTCATCATCCACCAGATGCCACTGCCTGCGCGCATATTTGTAGCTCCACCCGTTTCCTTCGCGCGGAAAATCGATCCACTCCGGATGGCCGAACTCGTTGCCCATGAAATTGAGGTAGCCGTCGCCGGCGGTAGCCATAGTCAGAAGACGTATCATCTTGTGCAGGGCTATACCCCTGTCGACGATGAGGTTCTGGTGCAGTACGGTCATATCCGTGTACATCAGCGAATCCAGCAGGCGGAATATTATGGTCTTGTCCCCCACCATCGCCTGATCGTGACACTCGGCATAGCTTATGGTCTTTTCATCATCCCTCTTGCGCGTCAGTTCATACCAGATTTCTCCCATATCCCAGTGCCAGTCGTCACGCTCCTTTATCCATTTTATCCAGTGGTCGGCCACGCCCATACTCAGACGATAGTCAAACCCAATGCCTCCCGCCTCATACGGAGCTGCGAGGCCGGCGAATCCGGACACGTCTTCCGCAACGGTGATGGCATCCGGGTCTATTTCGTGCACCAGCAGGTTCGCCAGGGAAAGGTAGCTCAACGCCCCTTCATTGACATTACTGTCGAAATAATATTGGTAATCACCGAAATCACGGCCCAGACCGTGATCCCAATACAGCATAGACGTAACGCCGTCAAAACGGAAACCGTCAAGATGGTATTCCTCCATCCAGAATTTCAGGTTGCTGAGCAGATAGCAGCAAGTCTCGTTCTTACCGTAGTCGAAGCATCTGCTACCCCAGGCGGGATGTCTGCCGGCAGGACCGTAGTGGAAATACAGGTCCTCGCGCCCGTCGAACAGACTGAGGCCTTCCGCCTCATTGTCCACGCTGTGGGAATGTACCACATCCATTATTACCGCCAAGCCGCGGCCGTGAGCGTCATCGACCAGGGCCTTGAATTCCTCCGGAGTGCCGAAACGGCTGCTCAGTGCGAAGAAATTGGACACCTGATATCCGAACGACCCGTAATATGGATGCTCCTGCAGGGCCATTATCTGCAAGGTATTGTATCCCAATCTGTCTATTCTCGGCAATACATCGGTACGGAATTCCTCAAAAGTGGAGACCTTCTCCTCTTCGCCGCTCATACCGATGTGGCACTCATACACCAGAGGAGCCGTCCGTCTTGACACCTTGTGATTCTTCCATTTGTATGGCTTCGGGCACCAGACCTGGGCGGAGAAAATCTTGGTATCAGGATCCTGCACGCATCTCGTGGCATAGGAAGGAATCCTTTCCCCGCCGCCTCCGGGCCATTCGATGTAAAGTTTGTACAATTGTCCGTGAGATATGAAGCCATCCTGAATCTTCAACTCCCAATCGCCGCTTCCTATGGCTTTCAACTCCCAGGATGAATTTCTTCTCCACCCGTTGAAATCACCGATAAGGTATATCTTCGAGGCGTTGGGGGCATATTCCCTGAACACCCAGCCGGTATCCGTGCGGTGCAGTCCGTAATAGAGGTGGTTGTTGATTTTTCCGTTCAGGCTGCCGAGCGCGTCCGCAAGAGCGTTCCTGCGGAATTCCGTGTTACGGTGTCTGCCGTCGATAATACCCTTCCAAGGTTCCAGAAGAGTATCCATTTCATATAGTTTTTTCCGGGTCATAGCTGATACACTAGTCCTTAATATTTTCTTTTTCGCTACGCAGATACGCCTCGCAGTCCTCCAGCATACGGCTGGCCTTGGCAATAAGCGTCTCCGCCTTTTCCATTCCGGTGGAAGGGTCTTCCACCTGTGCTATTATCTTTTCTATCTCCCCGACAGTCTTTTCGTAATCGAAGTTTTTCATATTTCCACTGATTCAACCGTTGTTCTCAATTTACCGTCGCGGAAAAATACGATAACCTTATCTCCAGCACTGACGCCGGCCGCAGATGACAGCAACTGCCCGTTTCCGCCCACGGCAAGGACATAACCCTTTTCCAGCAGACGGCGCGGATCAGCCGCATTCA
>JAKSJY010000087.1 GCA_024402025.1 Bacteroidales bacterium | reverse complement strand
AGGCCATCACCTTCAACTGGGTCGAAGAGCCCGAGGCAAAGGACTTCCCCGCTTCCGTCAAGGTCTACAAGACAACGGACAAGCTGAACGGCTATCCCTTCAATGCCTGGTATGCGGTTGCGGACCTTTCGAAGATCGAATGCAGGGTCAACCTCAAATCAGCGTCAGGACCGGCAAGGACCCTCGAACAGCAGTATGAGGACGATGCTGCCGACGACAAGCCCTTCGCTCTCATCAACGGAGGATACTTCGATATGTCGAGCGGCCAGGCGTATGGAAGCAACTGGGTGAAGTCAAGCAATGTAACGGCACTGTATGACATCACCGGCGCCGACAAGGAGAGATACTCGGTATCACGCGGCGTTGTCGGATTCGCTTCTGACGGCACACCTTTCGCCTGCTGGTGCTATGCGACGGGATTCTTCAACAATCCCACCCCAAATATCGTCGGTCAGACGCCTTATGCCGTTCCTTCCCAGTATTCCTGGACACAGAATGTCAGCAAGTCTCCCAAGAGCGCAATCAGCGCAGGACCCCTCCTGCTTAAGGATGGAAAGATTCTCCCGGAATTCACGAAGACGGACAAAGGCTATTACCTTAACAACTTCGAAATAATAGCAGACGACATCTACAACGGACACGGGACCGATACGGACCGTACTGCCATAGGATACACAGCAGACAACAAAGTCATCCTGTTCGTGTGTGACGGACGATGCGACATCAGCCAGGGAGCGGACCTGGACCAGCTTGCAAGGATTCTCAAGGGAATCGGATGCACTGACGCCCTCAATCTCGACGGCGGAGGCTCCACCGCAATGGTTGTCGCAGGAAAACGCGTCAACACCACTCAGGAAAGATCTTCAGGCTATAACAGACCTGTTGCAACCAACGTAGGCTTGTATCTTAAAAAATAAACATCCATGAAAATGAATATACTGATTCTGTCAGCGCTGATGCTGATAGGCTGTTCAACAAATAAAGACAACACGGACTGGAGTGTCAACAGCCCACTCGAGGCACTTAATGCCAAAACCGAAAACAGTGATTTCGTATGGTTCGAAGGTGACGTGGTGAAGATTTATTCAGAGAACACCACCGGAAAGTTCACCGCACTATACAACGCATACCTTTCCGGCCAGACGGTTCCATTCCGTCCCTACGCATACGCTACGGTTGCGAAGAAGGCGGAAAAATACCTCGGCTGCTACCCGCACGACCTCTTTGATTTCGACAACGGGACCGGAAAACTCCCCACAAGTTACCAATGCTCCGCAGAGACCTTCAGGGAAATACCTATGAGCGCCGTGAAAACGGCAGACACTGCGGAAGAACCCGGAATTCTCAATTTCAAGAAGTCCTGCAACATATGTGACATCACCGTCACTTCAGGGGTAAAAACAAACGTGAACTCGATTACGCTGCGTTCGAACGTACTTCTCGGGGGAACCGGAACGATCAAGGCCGGGAAAGGAAAGATCCAGTACGTGGAACTTGCCGAAGGCAGCAACGAAGTGACATACACATACCAGGATGCAAGCATTGAAGGGACGAAGACATTCCGTACAGTCATCCCGGCCAACATCAAGCCTGAATGGCTGGAAATCACCGTCAAAACTTCCGAGACCGAGGTGACACGGAAATTCGACGGATTCGAAGCCGGATTCGGAGAAACCCGCAATTTCAGCGTGTCTCTGCTTACACCCGAAAAATATGACGCGATAATCTACGCAGGAAGTACCTACACCTCATTCGCAGACCTCGTCTGGTACGAAGGCAAGTATTACTGCGCATTCCGCGAAGGAGAGAACCACGTTCCCTCATCCAAGGCGGAGAAAAACGGCATCATCCATTTCCTGCAGTCGCTCGATTGCCGCACCTGGACCGAAGCCGGCACGATTACGGACGAAAGGTACGACCTGCGCGACCCCCACTTCCTCATATCGCCCAAGGACGGATCCCTGATGTGCATATACGCATACCACGAGCCCGGCAATTCCTGGGTACAGCCTACAAAGACCGCGGCATCCGTTCTGAGCGCCGAGACAGGAATCCTTCGCGAAATCAAGCGTGACAATCTCACGACCGGGGACAAGTATGAGCGCTACTGGATATGGAACATCACAACGGAAGGCGACACCGTCTACGGAGTTGCATACTATGAGACAGGTACCGACGTAGCCTTCCTTTCATCCAAGGACGGTTTCCACTGGACACATATTTCAAATATCCCCTTCAAGGGCAACGAGGCCAGCGTCAACATCATAGACGGCAAGGCCTACGTGCTGATGCGCAACCAGACCGACTGGGAGAACTCTTCCATCGCAATTGCGGATGCGCCTTACACGAACTGGACGGTAATTCCGCTCAACTATGGTCTGCACTCCCCCATCGGACACGAATACAACGGAAAACTCTATATCTGCGGCCGCAAATACTACAACAAGGTCCGTGACGGAGTAAGTATGTTCTCGTTCAACCTTCCTACGGACACAAAGCTTGAGGAGGTCTACAAGTTCCCTTGCGACACTCCCACAAGAGACAATGCATATCCGGGCTTCATTATCCGGGACGGAGCGATGAGGGTGGTTTACTACGCGATTCCCAACGGAAAGAACGTTCCGGACATCTACTATTCCGAAATTCCGTTGACAATGATGGACTGATATGGGACTGAGGTTCAGACTGTCAGTCATTGCAGCTTTGATGACGGCGACTGTCTCTTCCTGTAATCCGATACAGGAAGAGGCGGCCTCCGATATCAGGAACATTCTTCTGGATACGGGAAATTGTGCTCCAATTGTAATCTCTTCCCAGGAAAAGATCAAAGTATGGAGCGTGAGGCAGAAGAAAACCGAAGTATCCGAATATACCGTGAACAACAAAGCGGCCACTTCACCGGAAGGGGTAAGGGACAATGCAGAAAGCTATTATGCCGCCTACCCGTCATCCTGCTTCAATCCGATGAAGGGAAAGGCAAACGTTCCCGTGAAATTCGTTCCGGACAAGACGAACCCTTACAAGGGTTTTCCTGCAACTGCGTATGAGCTTACCGGGAACCTTCGCAAACTGCATTTCATTCCGGCGTGCAATTTCCTTGAACTGAGGGTCAGGTGCGAAACCCCGACAACCCTGAGCCGGATTGCGGTCACTTCCGACACCCCGTTCTGCGGAACCGGGACAATCGGATACCTGGATTCCGGCCAGCCGTACATCGTCTTTGACACGCAGGAAGGCAAAAGAATGGAGGTCGAACTGGGAGAGGCAGGAATACTCCTGAGCCCCTCGGAGTCCGTGAATATCATTCTTCCCCTGCCGGCCTGGGCAACCATAGGGAATATGGGTGTCGAGTACACTGTCAGCGAAGGGGACAAGAAGGAATCCATCATTGACAGCCCCCTGGAACTCAAGTCGGGAGAAAGTTTCGGATTTGACATCAACGCTCCGTCCTACGGAAGGATGACGATGGAGGAAAGGATTGCAAGGGCGCCTCTTTTCCATCATATGAACGTCGAAGCCGGGGCGGACGCCACATTTGTCCCGTCCCAGTCCATTATCGACATCAAGTATGCGAAAGCCCTCGGATTCAATACGATAGAGGCCAATGTCCATCGTACCGCAGACGGAAAATACGTCGTCAAACACGGAGACAAGGGTACGCTCGGAAAGGCGTTGAAGTACCGGGACGGAGCTCCCTCCCCGGATGGAGACATAGCCTCCAAACGCTTCGAGGAGGTAAGTTCGCAGTGGCTTCGCGACAACGTGGTGTATGACTCCCGGATAAGTGGATATTGCGTTCCAATTCCGACCCTCGAAGAATTTGCGGTGGAATGCCGAGACAATGACATTGCCATTGTAGCCCAGATTGCGGATGCGGGAGTGCTGCCCATACTGCAGTCGATACTCCCCGACAATATGATTGTCGCATATGACCTGAATGACAGATCCGCATTCGGCGGAATGGTCCTGGGATGGAAAGGCCACCTTTCCGCAAGCGACGCCCTTTCCTACTGCCGCAGTTTCGGTCCTCCGCTCTGCTACTCCTGGAGCCAGTTCACTTCCACTGACCTTGAAGAATCGCTTGTGAGGTCGATGGCTCAGGCCCTGCACAGCGAAGGCTATATCCTCGGAACCGCGTATGCAACCCCCGCGAAACTTATCCGTGCCCGCAAGCTCGGGTTCGACTGGATTGCATCCTGCAATGCTTCCGTAAACGATTTCGACAGTGGCAATCTCCATAACGTCACGAGCCTTGACCAGCTCGAATACGGTGGAGGAAAGTACACGCTGTACGATGCGTCCTGCAAGGACAAGTTCGTGAAAGTCGATCTGAAAATCAGGTACAGCGGTACATTGAGTATCAGCATAGGCAAAGACGACAGGAACAACGCCTGCGGAATAATGTACTATCAGAGCGACGGCAGCGAAGAAATCGAGATGGCCATTGTCTCCCAGTACAGTCCATACCTTTGCAACATTTTTGTCGAAGACCCCAATACGGTGATCAGTTCCATCCAGATTGCCGCACAAACCGTTACAATTCAATGAAACACATATTACTGCCAATATTTGCCCTTTTGCTTACCGTCTCCTGCGCCAAGGAAACAACGTCCCCGGGGGAGAAGGACAAGCCGTCTTCCGAAAAATCCGCGCTCAAGACATACATAACCGGAAGTCTGGATGACATCGACGCAATCACGGACGGCGGCTCCACCAACACAAT
>JAKSJY010000086.1 GCA_024402025.1 Bacteroidales bacterium | reverse complement strand
AATAAGATATGAACGCATTATTTACAACTCTCGTAGTTCTCATCATCATCGCCAGCATCCTTCTGATTGCCGTCGTTCTTCTTCAGAACGGAAAGGGTGACGGACTCGCATCCAATTTTGTTGCAGGCAACCAGACCTTCGGCGTACGCCAGACCGCAGATATCCTCGAGAAAATCTCCTGGGGCCTCGTGATCTTCATCCTCGCCGCATCCATCATCGCTTCCTTCACAACCAACATCAGGAACGCTGAAATCGACATCACCGACGATGTCGAGAACGTCGAGGAAGTTCCCGCATTCCCTACCGCTCCCATCAACGTAGAGGAAAACAATTAAAGAAATCCGTCGCTGACATTTTGTCAGTGGAACATAATTTGACCTGTATCCGGTTGTCCGCAGGGACGACCGGTTTTTTATTTATACTCAAACGTTATGGAAAACAATTTCGAATTTCTCAGCAAATACGCCATAAATCTCAACGAGCGCGCTTCCAAAGGAAAACTGGATCCCGTTATCGGGCGGGACGAGGAGATCAGACGCGTTCTGCAGATTCTCTCACGCAGGACCAAGAACAACCCCATCCTGGTCGGAGAACCGGGTGTGGGCAAGACCGCGATCAGCGAGGGTATCGCCATCAACATAATCAACGGCCAGGTGCCGGAGAACCTCAGGAACAGAAAAATCTTTTCCCTCGACATGGGCGCCCTGATTGCAGGAGCCAAGTACCAGGGTGAGTTTGAGGAGCGTCTGAAGGGCGTGGTGAAGGAGGTGGTGGAATCCGACGGGGAGATCATTCTCTTCATCGATGAAATCCATACCCTGGTAGGGGCGGGACGCTCCGGCGGAGCGATGGACGCATCCAACATACTCAAACCCGCACTCGCGAGGGGCGAACTGCGCACCATAGGCTCCACTACCCTGGACGAGTACCAGAAATACTTCGAGCAGGACAAGGCCCTGGAGCGCCGTTTCCAGAAGGTTATGGTGGACGAGCCCTCCCCCGCTGAGAGCATCGCCATCCTTCGCGGCCTCAAGGAAAAATACGAGAACCACCACCACGTCCGCATCGAGGACGACGCCCTCATCAGCGCCGTCAATCTCTCGCACCGCTATATCAACAACCGTTTCCTCCCGGACAAGGCCATCGACCTCGTGGACGAGGCCGCTTCCAAATTGCGTCTGGAGATGAACTCGGTCCCGGAACCCATTGATGACCTCAACTCGAGAATCAGACAGCTCGAAATCGAGAAGGAAGCCATCAAGAGAGAAGGCGTTTCCCTCAAAAGCGAAAAGATAGAGGGCGAGCTCTCGGAACTCCGAGGAAGAAGGGATGCCCTGGACAAGAGATGGAAAGAGGAAAAAGGCATACTTTCCGAACTGCAGAAGGCGCGCGAGGACATCGAGGCTTTCAGGAATGACGCCGCCATCGCGGAACGCAGCGGCGACTACGGAAAGGTAGCCGAACTGCGCTACGGAAAGATTGCGCAGACCCAGCAGAAAATAGACGGCCTGCTCGAAAGACAGGCCGCAATAAAGGATCCGATAATCACGGAAGCCGTAACCCCGAACGACATCGCGGAAGTGGTGGCAAGGTGGACGGGGATTCCGGTCAACAGGATGCTTGAAAGCGAAAAGGACAAGCTGCTCAGGATGGAGGATGCCCTGCACGGAAGGGTCGTCGGCCAGCAGGAAGCGATAGAGGCCGTATCCGATGCCGTGAGGCGCTCCCGCGCGGGTCTTTCGAACGAACACCGTCCCATCGGTTCCTTCCTGTTTCTCGGGACCACGGGCGTCGGAAAGACGGAACTTGCGAAAGCTCTCGCCGAGTTCCTTTTCAACGACGAGGGCTGTATGACCCGCATAGATATGAGCGAATACCAGGAAAGCCACACTGTGAGCCGTCTTGTGGGCGCGCCTCCGGGATACGTCGGCTACGACGAAGGCGGCCAGCTTACGGAAGCGGTCAGGAGGAAGCCGTACTCGGTCATCCTTCTTGACGAAATAGAGAAGGCGCATCCCGATGTCTTCAACATCCTGCTTCAAGTTCTGGACGACGGACGCCTGACGGACAACAAGGGTCGTACCGTGGATTTCAAGAATACCATACTCATTATGACCTCCAACCTCAAACAGGATGAGCTCAGGATGAGGATGAGGCCGGAATTCCTGAACAGGATAGATGAAACGATTGTCTTCCACTCTCTGTCCCGCAACGACATACGCGAGATTGTCGGAATCCAGATGCGCATTCTCCAGGAGCGTCTCTCGCAGGAAGGCGTAACTCTTAAATACACTCCCGCTTTCGAAGACCATATGGTAGAGAACGGCTATGATCCGGACTTCGGGGCCCGCCCCGTCAAGAGGCTTATCCAGAGGGAACTTGTAAATATGCTCGCACGGGAAATCCTCGAGGGCAAAATACGCAAGGAATCTGCGATAATGGCGGATGTCCGGGAAGGACGCGTGATTCTAGGGAACATCTAACCGGATTTTTTCGTACTTTTGAAAAAATTACGAAGAAATGGATATCGAAAAATGGTGGTCCGGCCTTAAGGTGACCGAAAAGGAAAGAATTGCCGAGAAGATTCTCGAGAAGAACCCCGATATGAAAGGGGATCCCACATACCCCGGATGCACGATACTCTGGGAGGCTTTGGACAAAAAGACAAAGGAATTCATCAGGCAGCACTGCATCTTCAAGCACGGCTACCTCGACAAGGTCGATTTTGCCGGAGACCCCTTCACCGACTAGAAGTCAAGCCTGCAGCCGACCCTCACTCCCGTAAAAGGATAGTCCGATAACCCCTGCTGGACCTGAACGAAAGGAGAGGCGCAGCTCCCTGTGCGGATGTCGAGGCGGGCGCGAAGCACCTTAGGTCTGTCCCCGCAGTTCTCCCATCCGGCATAACCCCCGAGAAAGCACTCCAGAGTGGCTCTCTTCGAGTCCGCCACCGCGGCGACCCCATACTGCACGGCATCATTCTGCCGTGCATTGTTTGTCTGCCAACAAAGGAATCCCGCATTGGCCCTGAGCGCAAGGGACGAGACGAATCCGTCGAATCTCAGGGTCTTCGAAACTGTCGCATCGAAGAAGTAGCCCGCCGCGTCGTAGTACCTCGCATTGACGAAATCTCCGCCCGAGGCTGTCTTTAGCGCGGCCCTGAGCACCAGCGAAGGGCATCTTTCACTCTCCCGGACCAGCATTACATCCGTGCTGACATATATGTCCCCGAGCCTCGATCCGCTCCCGGCGGCACCCACCCTGCGCGCTGCGGCGACATCCTGTCCGAAGGACCAGAATTCCCATACCGCACCCCACAGCGTAAGGTTCACCCTGTCCGAGAACAGCGGCACTCCAAGCTTGAAGAAAACATCCTCCGTGTTGTCCGAAGCCTGGGCTCCGGCTGCAGGACCGCCTGCAATGGAGCCTCCGTACCAGTCCCCCGCCACTTCGAGGTAAAGCCTGTCGCTTACCGCAGGCAACTCGGGCACGGGAAAGGCGTTTGGGCCGAAAAACGCCGGGGCGATGCGGGAAGGGACGCCCAGATTCGAACGCTCCATAGGAGTCTGGGCGCCCGCCGACATAACCGAAAGGCACAAAGCGGCCGCTCCCGCAATAATTCCGCCCCTTCCAAGCATCTTAAGAAAACTATTTTGCCGTGAAGACATTGATAAGTTCGTACTGACGCGACCCTACACCGATTTTCTCGGCCTGTTCGAAACAGGACTTCCAGTCGCTTTTAGGGTGGAGGTTGTTGAAATGGTTGCCCGTCTCGACGAAATGGTCGGAGTGGACGGCGTTGTAGAGCTGGCTCCCGGGGAGAGGCTCCTGCGCGAGGCAGAGGTCCACGGCTGCCTGGTCGATGGCCAGAGCGTCGGTGGAGGCGAGCATTCCGATGTTGGGAAGGATGGGAACGTCGTTCTCGCAGTGGCAGTCGCAACTCGGGGAGATGTCCAGAAGCAGCGAGATATGGAACTGCGGACGCCCGTCGAGCACGGCCTTGGCGTATTCGGCGATCCTGCGGCTGAGAAGTTCGTTGGCGGTATCGTTGACGAAACCGATGGCGTCGAAGTTGCAGGCCCCTAGGCAGTTGCCGCATCCCGTGCAGTGGTCGGCGTCTATGGTCATCTTGCCGGCAGCCTCATCGAACACCAGGCCGCCGTTCGCGCAGTTCTTCAGACACATCCTGCACCCGCGGCAGAGCTCCGGATCAACGTTGGCCTGTCCGCTGGAGTGCTGCTCCTTCTTGCCCGCACGCGAGCCGCAGCCCATTCCTATGTTCTTTAGCGCGCCGCCGAGAGAGGAAAAGTTGTGCCCCTTGAAGTGGTTGAGGCTGATGATGACGTCCGCATCCATCACGGCGCGGCCGATTTTCGCCTCCTTTACGTAGTCGGTCCCGGACAGGGGGACGATAGCCTCGTCAGTGCCCTTCAGGCCGTCCGCGATGATAATCGGGCAGCCGCAGCTGATAGGGCTGAATCCGTTTTCCCAAGCGCAGTAGAGATGCTCGAGGGCATTCTTGCGCGCACCGGGGTACATTGTGTTGCAATCCGTAAGGAAAGGCTTGCCTCCGAGGCTGCGGACCACATCCACCACCGCCTTGGCGAACTGCGGACGGATATGGGCGACATTTCCCTTCTCCCCGAAATGCATCTTGATGGCAACGAACTTGCCATTCATATCGATATTTCCTATTCCAGCGGCCTTTATGAGGTTCTGGAGCTTGATTGCGGGTCCGTCGCCATACTCCTTGGTATGAAGATCGGTAAAATATACTTTCGACATATGGCAAAGATAGCTTTTTATTTATTATCTTT
>JAKSJY010000085.1 GCA_024402025.1 Bacteroidales bacterium | reverse complement strand
TATATTTGAAAGTTTAAACCTAGAATATGACCTATAGAGTAAGAGTTTCCCTCCCCGGGATAAAAGGATTCGCGAGAGTCTATGACCTCGATTCAAGG
The DNA here is from genome assembly GCA_024402025.1 of Bacteroidales bacterium. Taxonomy (GTDB): domain Bacteria; phylum Bacteroidota; class Bacteroidia; order Bacteroidales; family UBA932; genus Cryptobacteroides. The sequence goes on along the minus strand of JAKSJY010000085.1, from coordinate 4,765 downwards.
AATACGTTGTACGCATTCCATAAGCAGATGCTTTCGGATATGGAGTTTCCACAGGACCAGATTGTCCTTTTCAAGGCTTTTGATGCCGCTGAAAACGTGGTTGCACGCTATGCGACTTTCGACCTTGGGGACGGCAGCATCGAACATATTTCCATAGCGCAGGTCGTTGCGGCCGGCATTACTCATTTCGTGTATTTCTATGACACTACCAACAAGAAGAGCGTTATCCTGACCATCGAGGGCGAAAGTGACAAGGCTGTCAGCAAACCCACGCTTGATCCGAGTGTCAGCAAGGGCCCCATTCCTGAAGACTTCCTCAACGGATATGTGGCTTTTGAAGACCTGCCGCCCGAGAAGAGAAGGACCCCGGACGATGACGACTTCGATGATGATGACGACGATGATGCGGGCGATGATGTGGACGACGAAGAAGATGATGAGGTTTTTGAAGGGGAATACGACTCTGAAGAGGGGGATGAGTAGGCATTACTTCGATTCCCGCCTATGGCCGGCCACCGACTCATAATACTTCTCGGCCCGACGGCAGTCGGGAAAACGGATCGCAGCATAGCTCTTGCAAAACAATACGATTCTCCCATAATCTCTTGCGATTCCAGGCAGCTGTACAGGCAGATGTCGATAGGTACGGCCGTGCCGTCGGCGGAGCAATTGTCGCAGGCCAGACATTATTTCATACAGGATCACGACGTTACTGACGTCTATACCGCCGGCAAATATGAGCTGGAGGCTCTGGAACTGATACACAGGCTTTTCGAGGCCGGCCACGAAACTCTGGTGATGACAGGTGGCAGCGGTTTTTACATCGATGCCGTGTGCAACGGGCTGGACGATTTTCCACCGGCGGATCCGGAATTGCGTGAGCAGTTGACCAGGCGCTGGCGCGAGGAGGGGGTCGAAGCCCTGCGTATGGACTTGAAGATACTGGATCCGGAGTCCTATCATACCATAGACATTGCCAACGGACAGAGGGTGGTCCGGGCGTTGGAAGTGTGCCTGATGACCGGAAGGCCGTTCTCGTCCTTCAAGACAAATCCTCAGAAGAAACGCGATTTCGAAATAGAAAAGATAGGACTGACGCGCCCAAGGGAGGAACTGTACCGCCGCATCGATGCCCGCGCGGAGCAGATGATCCGGGACGGTCTTGTGGATGAGGTGCGCTCTCTGGTTCAATATCGTTCCCTGCCTGCGTTGCAGACCGTCGGTTACAAGGAGATATTCGATTATCTGGATGGGAACATAACCCTTGACAAAGCCCTTGAACTGATACAGCGCAACACCCGCCGCTATGCCAAGCGCCAGATGACCTGGTGGGCCCGCGACGAGTCCATACGTTGGGAAGGGACAACACATTGAAAAATCAGTAAATGGATGTATATGAAAAGATTCATCTCGATAATCCTTGCAGCAGTTCTTGCGGTATCTTGCTGCGAAAATTCAGTGACAGTGCGGCACGAAGGCGGAAAAGTGCGTCTCACCGCTGTGAACGATGACATCATCCGTGTGGAGGCGGTTCCTTCAGGAGCGGAATTTTCAAAGGAACAGTCGCTGGCGGTGATTCCGCAGAGCACCAAATGCCGCCTCAGTGTAAAGAAAGAGGATGGAGAGATGGTCGCGTGTACCCGCAATTTATCTGCGAGGGTGGACCTTTCTACGGGCAAGGTGCGTTTCTTTGACTCTGAAGACCATCTTCTGTTAGCCGAAGATCGCAGGGAATTCAGTCCAATTGAGGTGGAAGGCACCCGTGGATGGACGGTCAGACAGGTGTTCGAGTCGTCTTCGTACGAAGGCTTCTATGGCCTCGGGCAGCATCAGGCGGATGAATGGAATTATAAGGGACGCAACGAAGAATTGTATCAGTACAATACCAAGATCAGCATTCCGTTCGTGGTGTCTTCCGGACATTACGGCATCCTGTGGGAGAGTACGAGTTTCTGCCGCTGGGGTGATACAAGGGACTACAAACATCTTGACGAGGTGTTCACCCTATACGACAAGAGTGGAAAAAAGGGTGCTCTCACCGGCACCTACAGGCCCGCTCATGGAACTCCTCTGGTGCGCAGGGAGAAAGCCTTGAACCAGGAATATTTGCGAACCCCGCAGTGCGACGTTGTCCTGAATGCGCCGGAAGGATTTGACTTTGCAGGTTCGAACGTTGTATTTGAAGGTTCGTTGGAGCCATCCGAATCAGGTCTTTTCCATTTTTATATGTATTACGCCGGATATACAAAAGTCTTCATTGACGGCATTCAGGTTTTGCCCGATCTCTGGAGGACTGCCTGGAATCCCAACGGAAGAAAATTCGAATGCACCCTTGAAGCTGGTAAGAAAGCCAATCTTAGAATAGAATGGGAGCCGGACGGAGGCACCAGTTACTGTGCCTTGAAGGCTCTCCCTCCCGTGGACAAGAAGGAACAGGACAGAATGTCGTGGTGGGGTGAAATGCAGGACGGAATCGACTATTATTTCATTGCCTCCGACTCTATGGACGGAGTTATAGGTGGATACAGGACTCTCACCGGCAAGGCTCCCATCTTGCCGAAATGGGCCCTGGGATACTGGCAGAGCCGTGAGCGCTACACTTCACAGGAGCAGATTCTCGGAGTACTCGCGGAGTTCCGTCGCAAGGGCATTCCCGTCGACAATATTGTGCAGGATTGGCAGTATTGGAAGCCAGATCAGTGGGGAAGTCACGAATTCGACCCTGAGCGTTTCCCTGACCCCAAGGCTATGGTGGACAGCATCCACGCCCTTGGCGGCCGCTATATGATAAGCGTTTGGCCGAAATTCTACGAAAACACCTCCCATTTCAAGGAATTTGACGAAAAGGGATGGATATATCGCACTGCCATCGATGAAAAGGTGATTGACTGGTTGGGTTACAGTCAGTCATTCTATGACGCATACAGCGCAGGAGCCAGAAAGCTCTTCTGGAACCAGATGCAGGACCATCTGTATCCGCTTGGAGTGGATTCGTGGTGGATGGATGCAAGCGAACCTAACATCCACGACTGCACGGATATGGATTACCGTAAGAAAATGGCCGGACCGACGGCATTGGGGCCTTCGACGAAATACCTCAACGCTTATGCGCTGCTGAATGCCGAGGCCATATACAACGGACAGCGTTCCGTAGATCCGGACAGGAGGGTGTTCCTGCTCACCAGAAACGGCTTTACGGGGCTGCAGCGCTATTCCACGGCATCGTGGAGTGGGGACATAGGCACCACGTGGTTGGATATGAAGGCGCAGATAAGTGCCGGTCTCAACTACTGTATGAGCGGATTGCCGTTCTGGGGACAGGACATCGGCGGCTTCACCTCCGAGACACGCTTCCAGAAAGCACAGGAGCTGTTCGATCGTACCGGCACGGTGAACTCCGACCTCAAGGAATGGAGGGAACTCAACGCAAGATGGCATCAGTGGGGCGTTTTCTGCCCTCTCTACCGGGCTCACGGCCAATACCCGTTCAGGGAGCCTTGGAATATAGCTCCGGAAGGAAGCGAAGCCTTTAATGTCATTGTCGAGACCGACAAGATGCGCTATCGTCTGATGCCCTATATATACTCTCTGGCATCAAAAGTTCATTTCGAGGATTATACGATGATGCGGCCTCTTGTAATGGATTTCACGGATGATGCCGTTGCACGAGGGATTTCCGACCAGTTTATGTTCGGTGACGCAATTATGGTCTGCCCCGTTTATGAATACGGCGCCAGAAGCCGCGAGGTCTATCTTCCCGCAGGCGGATGGTATGATCTGTGCGATGGCAGTTTCATCAAAGGAGGTTCCCGATTCATTGCACCGGCTCCTTATGACAGGATTCCGCTTTATGCACGTGCAGGGAGCATAATCGTGACGGGAAATGTAGTGCAAAGTACGGCCGAGGTTCAAAAAGATCTGTGCATCAATATCTTCGGAGGAGATGATGCGCAATTCAGCCTCTATGCGGATGACGGACTTACGTATAACTACGAAAAGGGGGAATATGCACACATCGATATACTCTGGGACAACGATACCCGCTGTTTGAAACTGTCCGAAATCAAAGGCTGCACTGAGATTATGCCGGATTACGGAATATTCAAGATAAAGCTGTTCACAGACGAAGGCGTCACGACATCATCCGTCACATATACCGGGGAAAAGACGGAAATCAGACTTTAGAAGCATCTGTTTATGAAGAAAACACTATTTTTGTCCATACTCATCGCGTCCGCCATCATTTCCGCGGATGCCGTTGCCTCAAGCGGGAAGGTTCTTTTCAACAACGGATGGAAGTTCTCCCTCGGAGATGCTGCCTCTATGGAAAAGGATTTCACGCACGGCACTGAATACTTCACGTATTTCAGCAAAGTGAATTCCAATGACCACAATCGTGGGCCTGCCTGGAGCAAGTTTGACGATTCGTCCTGGAGGATGGTGAACTTGCCGCACGACTGGGCGGTTGATCTGCCTTTCAGCGGCGAGGCTTCACATTCCCACGGCTACAAATGTATAGGGTGGAAATATCCCGGAAATTCCGTGGGCTGGTACAGGAAACATTTCACGATTCCGGCTGAAGATAAAGGCAAGGAGTTCGGTATTGAATTCGAGGGGATATTCCGCGACTCCGAGGTTTTCTGCAACGGTATTTATCTGGGCCACGAGCGTAGCGGATATGCGGTTCAATATTACAATCTGAGTGAGGTTCTGAATTATGGAGGGGATAACGTAATCACCGTAAGATGCGACGCGTCCGTCGAAG
>JAKSJY010000084.1 GCA_024402025.1 Bacteroidales bacterium | reverse complement strand
AACCAGAAGGTCGACGGAAAGGCTCTTCCCCGTCCGGCGCGAAGAGTCGAAAACCTTGTCCCTCCGGAGAATGAAAGGCAGGAGAAGATATGCGCCCTTGTCGCCGAAGTGCTCGGCCACGGCAGTTTCGGCATCGACACGGATCTTTTCGAGGCCGGTTTGACGTCCATAGGCGTGTTGAGGCTCAACGTTATGCTGGGCTCTGAATTCGACGTTCCGGTAAAGATCGAGGACATCAAGTCCAACGATACTGTCCGCAAACTGGAGGCAATGCTGCTCTCATCCACCGGCGCCGGTTCATTCGAAATACGGACGGATTACCCTCTTTCGCAGACGCAGATGGGTATTTTCGTGGAATGCAATTCGAATCCGGATTCAGTTACCTACAACATACCTGTATTGTTCCATCTCGGGAAGGGCGTCGACACCGACAGGCTTGCACTTGCGGTCAAGGCTGCCATAGATGCGCACCCTTACGCGAAGACGACGCTTTTCGCGGATGCGGATGGAAACATACGCGCCCGGAGGAATGACGATGCGAGCGTGGTGGTGGGGATGGAAAAACTCGAGCATATTCCGGACGGAAGGGAACTTGTGCGTCCGTTCCAATTGCTTGATGCGCCGCTTTACAGGGTGTCGGTGCTCCTGACTCCGGAAGGGAACTGCCTGTTCATGGATTTCCATCACATCATTTCGGATGGAACTTCCGAAGCTGTTCTTCTTTCCGATATCGACAAGGCCTATGCCGGGAAGGAACTTTCGAAGGAAACTTTCACGGGCTTCGAGATGGCCCTCGAAGAGGAGCAGGTCCGCGCATCTGACAAGTATGAAAAGGCTGCGGAATACTACAGATCGGTTTTCGAGGGATGCGAGACGGAATGTCTCCCTCCCAAATCGCCGGAGAGGGGATGCGTGAAAGGAGCGTCCGAAGCAGGGAGGCTCAAGTCACGCTTCAGGGTCCCTGCCTTGGACGTGCGCGAGTTCTGCGATCTCAAACGCCTGACAATGAACGCTTTCTTCAATGCGGCATTCGGCTATACTTTGGGACGCTTCTCCAGCAGGGATGAATTCGTGTTCACTACCGTTTACAACGGAAGAAGCGACTCGCGTCTTGCCTCTGCCTTTACAATGCTGGTGAAGACACTGCCTGTACTGGTGCGCATTGACGCTGCTGCGAAGGTTGCGGACTACATACGCGCCACCCAGAATCAGTTGATGGACTGTATGTCGAATGACATCTTCTCCTTCGCAGAAGTTTCGCGTGAATTCGGAATCAAGTCGGACGTCATCTTTGTATACCAGGGGGACAACTTCATCTTCGACAGCCTTTGCGGAGAGAAAGCGGTATGCACAACGCCTCTGCCTCCGGTAGCGAAGGCTCCTCTGACTCTCAATATGAATATCGTCGACGGATTCTTCGAGGTTGAGGCGGAATACAGAAAGGACATCTTCTGCGCCGCTTATGTGCAGGCTCTGCTCGATGCGATGCAGGAGTCCGTCTCCGGATTTATGGAGAAGGAACTGCTTGGAAACGTTTCCCTCCTTTCCGCTGGCGCATCCAGGAGGCTCGCGGCCATCAACGATACCGTCCGTCCATTCGATGACATCAGCGTGAACCGCCTTTTCGAAAGGCAGGCGGCCGCTCATCCGTCGGAAGTGGCGGTGATGTGCGAAGGCGAATCGCTGAGCTATGATGAATTGAACCGCAAGGCCAACATCGTTGCGCACAAGCTGATCGAATGCGGCGTCGGGCGCGATTCGGTGGTAGGAATGATTTTGGACAGGAGCCTTATGCTCCCGATTTCAGAAATCGGAATACTCAAGTCTGGAGGTGCCTTCCTCGGTATCCTTCCGGAATACCCTGACGAGAGGATTTCCTACTGTCTGTCCGATGCGGGAAGCCCTGCCGTGCTGACCACTTCGGATATCAGGGATGCTCGTCCGGAACTTTTCGGAGCGTACAGGCCATACCGCGTGCTGGTACTCGATGAAATCCTCAAGGAAGGAGGATGCGGGGAAAATCCCGATCTGGATATCCCTACGGACAGTCTTGCATACTGCATCTATACTTCGGGCTCCACGGGTAAACCGAAAGGTGTGATGATCGAACACCGCAATCTCGCCTGTCTCGCACAGCCTGCAGATTTTACATATTCTTTGTATTACGGAGACCGCGGAGGGAAGGTCAGCCTTGCCCTCAGTTCGATTTCCTTCGATATGTCCATATTCGACAACCTGCTTTTCCTGTTGAACGGGAAAGCCGTCCGAATTGCCACTGACAGGGAAATCCACAATCCTCTGCTTCTTGCCGGGGCTATCGTCGGGTCTCACGTCGATACTGTCGGGACAACACCTTCCGTTCTTTCGAACTATATTGCCTTCCCCGAATTCAGGGAGGCTCTGAAGGGTGTAAAAAGTCTGCTCTCCGGAGCCGAGGCTTTCCCCGGTTCCTTGTACGACGAACTAAGAAGCATTTCTCCAGAGATGCGCATCCTCAATGGATACGGACCGTCGGAATGTACCGCCACCTGCTGTGCGAAGAAACTTGAGAGCGGCAACGGCATAACTGTCGGCGGCCCCTCCGCAAACACATCCTTCTTCGTAATCGACAAAGCCGGCAATGTTCTGCCACCCTTCGCCTGCGGAGAACTGGTCATCTGCGGCGGCCTGGTCGGCCGCGGGTACGTTAACCTGCCTGAAAAGACGTCCGCCGCATTCTTTACGCTCAACGGCCTGCCCGCCTACCACAGCGGGGACACCGTACGTCTGAATCAAGACGGGGAAGTGGAGTTCTTCGGAAGGATGGACAACCAGGTCAAGCTTCGCGGGTTCCGTGTAGAGCTCGATGAGATAGAAAGGCGCATCGTTGCCTTCGAAGGAGTCAAGCAGGCAAAGGTGGTGGTGAAGAACAACGGCTCGGAAGACTATCTCGCGGCGTATTTCACTGCGGACAGGCCTGTCGATACGGGATCCCTCACTTCATTCCTGAAGGCGGGGTTGACGTATTATATGGTCCCTGACGTGATGATGCAGATCGAGAGCATACCCCTTACCGCAAGCGGGAAGGTGGATGTGAAGTCCCTGCCTGAAATCAAGCGCGAGAGCAGGAAGAGTGCGGGCAGGAAGGCTCCCAAGAAATCCCTCGAGGAGCAGATATGCGAACTGTTCAAGTCTGTCCTTTCCATTGAGGAATTCTTCGCTGACGATAATTTCTTCGAGATGGGCGGAACTTCGCTCTCGGCATCCAAGGTCATTATGCAGCTTATGTCGAAAGGCATCAAGGTGGAGTATCAGGATATCTTCGACCATCCTACCCCTGAAGACCTTTCGGACTATATAGAATCCCTCAGGACTCCCGAGCCTCCGGTCTCCGGGACTCCGACGGTCTCCAGCGGTTTCGAATGCGAGTTCAGCGATGTGCTCAAGTACAATACGATCGAGTTCGCCCATCTCGTGGAAAGGGAACCGGTTGGAGACGTTCTTCTTACCGGAGCTGTGGGATTCCTTGGCATACATATTCTCAAGGAACTTCTCGACCGCAACGAGGGCCGCATCACCTGCCTTGTGCGCAAGGGTGACATGGCTTCCTCCGAAGTGCGTCTGCAGAATATGCTGATGTACTATTTCGACAATCCTTTCGAAGATGCCTTCAAGGACCGTATCTCAGTAGTTGATGGCGACATTACGGACGACAACATTCTCGAGATGCTGTCGGGAATCCATTTCGATACTCTGATAAACTGCGCCGCCATAGTCAAGCACTACGCCTCGGACGATATCATCGAGAAGGTCAATGTCCACGGAGTCGAGAACCTGATTGCGGCATCCAAGGCTGCCGGAGCAAGAATGGTGCAGGTGTCCACCGTCTCTGTCCCCGGCGTGCATACGACCGAGACTTACCTCAAGCAGGTGAAGATGCACGAGAACGAGCTTTTCGTCATAGACTCGATGGACAACAAGTACTGCCTTTCCAAGTATCACGCGGAACTCAAGATGCTCGAGGCCATCCGCGGCGGTCTCCGCGGAAAGATTGTCAGGGTGGGCAATCTTATGGGTCGTCACAGTGATGGGGAATTCCAGATAAATTTCAACACCAATGCCTTTATGAATGCCCTAAGGGGATTCACTACCATAGGCAAGTGCCCTATCAGCCACGCAACCGACCCCATGAACTTTTCGCCCATCGATATGACGGCAAAGGCCATTGTCCTCCTTGCGGGTACGAATGACAAGTTTACCGCTTTCAATGCCGACAGTTGCTTCGGCTTCGATGAAATGCAGCTTATCGAGGCAAGCAACCGCTGCGGACTGAGTATTGTCCCTGTGATGGACGAGGAATATTATGCGGACTACTACAGGATGCTTGGAGATCCCAAAATCAACGCCAAACTTCAGGGGCTTGTAACCAATGACCGTCCGGACCTGCATATGGTCGAGGCTGACAACCTGTTTACGGCGAATGTACTTTACAGACTTGGATTCTCCTGGCCGCTGGTTGACAGTTCGTATCTGGAACGTGCCATAGAAAGTCTGCTGACACTTGATTATTTCGAACCGGATGAATGACAAGGTAAAGAATTCAATTGCGGGAAAACTTGCAGTAAGGGTCTCGCTTGACCTTGCAGCAGCGTTCATACTGCTGCTGGGGGGAGTGTTTTTTGCACTTAACAGGGAAGTAAAGATCGAGGCGGAGCATTATGCCAAGGCTCTGATCGGCATTTACTCCGATCTCAATGTATATGAGTCGCATAATCTGCAAAGGCCCATCGACATTTCTTTCGAGGACAGAGCCGGTTTTTTCGGGGACTATATCTGCTCCTGGTACAGGGTGGATTACCTGTATTCATTCATTCCGGATCTGGAGAACAATACGGTTGCTTTCCTCTCGGTAAACGGAAACAGGAAGAGACTTCCCGGTGCGGGTTCTTTCGACAGTCTTCAAGGACGTACGGTGG
>JAKSJY010000083.1 GCA_024402025.1 Bacteroidales bacterium | reverse complement strand
CAAAAAGTTAGCCTGCATTTCCGTGCAGGCTAACTTTCAAAGTATTGTAAATCAAATAGTTACAGTGTCAATACTCCTCCTCGTTGAAGAAAAAGTCGTCTTTGGTGGGGTAGTCCGGCCAGATGTCTTCGATGCTTTCGTAGATTTCGCCGTCGTCCTCGAGTTCTTCGAGGTTTTCGATTACTTCGCCGGGAGCGCCTGAGCGGTTGGCGTAGTCAATGAGTTCGTCTTTTGATGCAGGCCATGGTGCGTCATCGAGACTGCCTGCGAGTTCCAATGTCCAAAACATAATGTCGCGTCTAAAAATTTCGGCCAAAGATATACAAAAATTCCCATTTTCGGCAGAATTTGCCTATTTTTGCGAAATCGTGTGAATTATGGCTTATATCCGCGAAGACCTATACGATGAAAATGTGACGCGTGAGATTGCATCCCACGTGGAGAGCATACTTGAGCTGCTGGGGGAGGACCCGTCCCGAGAGGGGTTGGTGAAGACCCCGGAGAGGGTGGCGAAGGCTCTCCAGTATATGACCAAGGGTGCATCCCAGGACGGGAAGGACATCATCCGCCAGGCGGTTTTCGACGGCGAGGAGTACCAGCAGATGGTCCTTGTGAAGGACATAGAGCTCTACAGTACCTGCGAGCACCATATGATGCCGTTCATCGGGAAGTGCCACGTGGCGTATATCCCCGACGGGAAAATCACCGGAATCAGCAAAATCGCGAGGGTCGTCGAGACCTACGCCCGCCGTCTGCAGGTCCAGGAGCGTCTCACGGTCCAGATCCGTGACTGCATCCAGAAAGCCCTCAATCCCCTCGGCGTTGCGGTTGTCATCGAGGCCATGCACACCTGTATGCAGTTGCGCGGGGTGGAGAAATCCAATGCAGTGACGACCACTTCTGCCTTCAGCGGGGCTTTTCTGAATTCCGCGAAGACACGCGCCGAGTTTTTGGAACTGATTAAGAACTGACCGGTCAGCCGGAACATTTTATAAAAATTATTATAGACATGAAAGGAATCGTTCTTGCCGGAGGCAGTGGCACCAGACTGTACCCTGTGACCAAGGGAGTGAGCAAACAACTTCTCCCCGTATTCGACAAACCTATGGTCTATTATCCCATCAGCGTGCTGATGCTTGCCGGCATACGCGATATCCTTGTCATTACTACGCCGGATGATCTTCCTGCCTTCAAGCGCCTTCTCGGCGACGGCGGCGACTTCGGTCTGAACCTCCAGTACGCCGTGCAGCCGTCTCCTGACGGACTGGCCCAGGCGTTCATCATAGGCAGGGAATTCATCGGCAAGGACAGCGTCTGTCTCGTTCTTGGCGACAACATATTCTTCGGCAACGGATTCAACGCCCTGCTCAACGAAGCGCGCCGCGCTGCGGAGCAGGATGGCAATGCTACGGTTTTCGGATACTGGGTCAATGATCCGGAACGTTATGGAGTCGCCGAGTTTGATGCAAAAGGAAATTGTCTGAGTATCGAGGAAAAGCCTGCCAAACCCAAATCGAATTACGCTGTTGTCGGCCTGTACTTTTATCCGAATGAAGTTGTTGAGGTGGCAAGACGCATCAAACCCAGCGAACGCGGGGAACTTGAAATAACTTCCGTCAACAACGCCTTCCTCGAAGAGGGCAAACTCAAGGTGGCTACTCTCGGACGCGGTTTCGCGTGGCTGGATACCGGGACCCACGACTCTCTCGCGGAGGCTTCCACTTTCGTGGAGGTTATAGAAAAACGTCAGGGACTGAAAATAGCCTGCCTCGAAGCAATCGCCTATTCGAAGGGTTGGATCGACGACGACAAGCTCAAGGGAATCGCCGCTCCTATGGCCAAGAACCAGTACGGGCAGTATCTCCTCAGCCTTATTGAGAAATAGCTATTCTTTCGGTTCCATATGGACCGATACGATCGTATCCTGTCCGAACCGCTCCTTGAGCGCGTCTTCGATGGCGTCTGCGCGCTCGTGTGATTCGTAGAGCGTCGAGTTTCCGTCCATCATCACGTGGATGTCTATCACGCAGACCTTTCCGACGCGGCGCGTGCGCAACTCGTGAGGCTCGCTGACGTCCGGGACTGAAGATACGATGCGGATAATCTCATCTTCCGTCTCATCCGGCAGCGATGCTTCCATAAGCTCGGATATGCCTTCTTTCAGCAGGTCCACCGCCACCTTCGCAATGAATATTCCCACCACCACGCCGGCTGCCGGGTCCAGCACCGTCCATCTCCCGCCGAGAATCGCGGCGAAGCCTATTCCCACCGCGGTGCCTATCGATGACAGGGCATCGGAACGGTGGTGCCACGCATTGGCAACCACTGCGCTCGAGTCCAGGCGCCTGCCCTCGAAGATGGAATAGCGGAAGACGGCCTCCTTCAGGATGATGGAAATGATTGCGGCCCAGAAAGCAAGCATCCCCGGGGTGTCGGGTGCCTCGCCGCCGGCCCAAAGCACGATTTTTTTGATGCCGGAAACGACGATGCCCGCGGCGACGGCGAGCAGGGCGAGGCCGATGATGGTGGTGGCGAGGGTCTCGTACTTGCCGTGGCCGAAGTCGTGGCCTTTGTCCCTGGGCTTGCTGCTGATACGCACGAAGACCAGCACTATGAAGTCGGTGAGAAGGTCGGACAGGGAGTGGACGGCATCCGCGACCATTGCCGCGCTGCTGCCAAGGATGCCCGCGACAAACTTGAATGCCGTGAGGGCGACGTTGACCACGCTCCCTATAAGGGTAACTCTGAATATTCCTTTTTCGCGATGCTCCATTGTTGTGCGAAGATAAGAATTATTGCAGGAAAGTTGCTAACTTTGCGGCATTATGAATCATATTGTGATAATGGCCGGCGGGGTGGGCAGCAGATTCTGGCCTGTCAGCACTCCTGAATACCCCAAGCAGTTCATCGATATCCTGGGCTGCGGAAAAAGCCTGATACAGTTGACAGTGGAGAGGTTCGCACCGTTCTGCGCAAAGGAGAATTTCTGGGTGGTGACGAATGAAAGATACCGTGACATAATCAGAGAACAGCTTCCCGGAATTCCCGAAACTCATATACTCTGCGAGCCCGTCGGAAGGAACACTGCTCCGTGCATAGCCTTGGCTTGCTGGAAAATCAAGGAGGAGGACCCTCAGGCGAACATAGCGGTAACTCCCTCGGACGCTTTCGTAACTGACAGCGAGGCCTTCAGGGGGGGCGTGTCGGATGCGTTGGACTTCGCCGCCCGGCACGACAATCTCCTTACCATCGGCATCACTCCTACCAGACCTGAAACCGGGTACGGATATATACATATGAAAAGCACTGCTAGGGAAGGGGTGACGAGTGTGGATTCGTTCAGGGAAAAGCCTTCCGCCGAAGTCGCGATGCAGTATTTCAAGGACGGAGGCTACCTATGGAATGCGGGAATCTTCGTTTGGAACGTTGCAGCCATAGAGAAGGCAATAAGGGAGTACAAGCCGGGGATAGCCGCGAAGATGGATGAGATCGTTGCGGGAGGCAGTCTGGATGAGATTTTCCCTGAGTGTGAGAAAATATCGATAGACTACGCCGTGATGGAGCCGGCGGCTGCCGCGGGACTTGTGTGCACGAGGCCGGTGGAGTGTGGATGGACAGATCTCGGGAACTGGACTTCGCTTTGGGAGAAAAGGGAAAAGGATGAGCAGGGGAACTGCGTGAGCGGAAACGTCACCCTCTCGGAGGACAGCGGTTGCGTGATAAGCGTGGAGGGGCTTGAGAAGGTTGTGGTACAGGGACTGTCGGGATATATTGTCGCTTACAGGGACGGCAGGCTGCTGATATGCAGAAGAGAAGACGAACAACGCATCAGGGATTTTGCCAAGTAAGGAATAATTTGTAAATTTACGGCAATTCAGCAAATCGGAAATGAACAGAATTTTCAAATACATTGCGTTTGCCGCATCTGTGCTTTCAGCGGCAAGTTGCGCCACCGCTCCTTACAATCTTACGATTGGCGAAATCGTGAGCAGGGACGGGAGTTCGTCCGGCGCTTCGCTGAACCCGGAGAGTTCCACGCTTACCTATCTGGTGGATCCCCAGGGAGAAATCACCTTCCCCATCCTCGGACGCATCAAGGTCGAGGGGATGACAAGGAGCCAGCTCGTGGACTACCTTTCGGCCGAAATCGGAAAGGACGTCAAGGACCCTATCGTATACGTGGCTATCAAGAACTACAAGATTACGGTTCTCGGAGAGGTGGGCCATCCGGGCACTTTCAACGTGGATTCCGATTGGAGAATGACCTCTACAGTTTCGCCGCGAGCGACCTCCATTCGCTTGAGCAGCTTTCCAGGATTCTCTCGCTTGGAGTGCATCCGAAAATCCAGAAGAGGTTCAGGAAATCCCGTTTCGCAGAGTTGATGTAGGAGATGTCCCCCAAGAGACTGACTTCTGATTGCGTACGCTGGATAGCGGAGTGGTTCGAAAAGAACGCTCCGGGCCAGTGCGCGGTTTTGGGAATGAGCGGGGGAAAGGACAGTACCGTTGCCGCGGCCCTTTGCGCGAAGGCCCTGGGCCCCGACAGAGTGGTTGGAGTGGCGATGCCAAGTGACGGACAAAGCATCAACGAGGCTGACGAAATCTGCAGATATCTCGGCATCAGGTATTATTGTCTTCCTATCGGAGATATCGAGAGTGCGCACCGCGCCCACGGTGAGGTAGTTGGAGGTTTCACCGCGCAGTCGCTGCAGAACATCCCTCCGCGGATCAGAATGGCGGTTCTGTATGCCGTGGCCCAGAGCTTGGGCGGAATGGTAGCGAACACCTGCAACCTCTCGGAGGATTACATAGGTTATGCCACCCTTTTCGGGGATGCTGCGGGTTCGTTCTCCCCGCTGTCAAAACTCTGCGTGAGGGAGATACGCGCAATCGGCCACGAACTTGGTCTGCCTTCGAAATGGGTGGACAAGATTCCGGACGACGGTCTGCCGTGCTCAAAGCCTGACGAAGAGAAGTTCGGCTTCAGCTATGATACCCT
>JAKSJY010000082.1 GCA_024402025.1 Bacteroidales bacterium | reverse complement strand
GTACCAGTGTATGGTGACCTTCAATATGAGCCGGAGCGCCAGCTTCTTCGAGAGCGGGATAGGGCGAGGAATGGGCTTCAGGGATTCGAATCAGGATCTCGTGGGCTTCGTGCATCAGATTCCGGAGCGTGCGCGTGAAAGAATCATCGACATAGCCTCCACACAATTCGAGGATGGAGGCTGCTATCACCAATATCAGCCGCTGACCAGGAGAGGAAACAACGACATAGGAGGCGGTTTCGGCGACGATCCGCTGTGGCTGATTTTCGGCACGGTAGCATATATAAAGGAAAGCGGGGACTTCAGCATTCTGGACGAGACTGTGCCTTTCGACAACGTTCCCGGCAGCGAAAAGACGCTGCTGGAGCATCTTCAGATATCGTTCGACCACGTGGCACAGAACCTCGGCCCCCACGGTCTGCCGCTGATAGGCAGGGCCGACTGGAATGACTGCCTGAATCTCAATTGCTTCAGCAACAATCCGGACGATTCTTTTCAGACGACGGAGAACAAGACCGAAGGCAGCAAGGCCGAATCTCTGATGATAGCGGGTCAGTTTGTGTTCTGTGGCCGTCAGTACGCCGAACTGCTGGAACGTCTGGGGAAGGACTCGTCTGAAGTCCGCAGGGCCGTGGCTTCAATGGAGAAGGCCGTGGAGAAATATGGATGGGATGGTGAATGGTTCCTCCGCGCCTATGATTATTACGGCGGCAAGATAGGTTCAAACGACAACGCGGAAGGGAAGATTTTCATAGAAAGCCAGGGGTGGTGTACGATGGCCGGCATAGGCAAGGACAAGGGTATGTGCGACAAGGCTCTGGATTCGGTGAAAAGGATGCTTGACTGCGAACACGGCATAGTGCTGAACAATCCGGCTTACAGCAGATATTACATAGAATACGGCGAAATCAGCTCCTATCCTCAGGGTTATAAGGAGAATGCCGGAATATTCTGCCACAACAATCCCTGGGTGATAATCGGGGAAGTGGTTGCCGGACGCCCGGATGATGCCTGGAATCACTATTGCAAGATAAGTCCGGCCTTCATCAAGGACCAGACTCTCCATAAAGTCGAACCCTACGTTTACTGCCAGATGGTTGCCGGGAAGGATGCGGCAAGGCCCGGAGAGGGCAAGAACAGCTGGCTTACCGGCACGGCGGCCTGGAACTGGTATGTCGCCACCCAGTGGCTGCTGGGCATAAAACCCGAATATGACGGACTCAGCATAGAACCTTCTCTCCCGTCAGGAATCAGAACATTTAAGGTTCACAGGATATTCCGCGATGCAGAATATGACATTACCGTTCACCTGAGCGGAAAGGGAGGGAAACAGTTCATTCCCTATTCGCCGGGACGGCACAGCGTCACGGTAACTCTCTGATCTCCTACAGTCACCTCTGCGGAGCCCTGAGTGCCTTCCATTGAACGGACGAGCACCTGGGCTCTGCCGTTGAATGTCTTTATTGTGAGGCTGTTCCCGTCAACGGGCCGTTCGATTTCCTTGAATCCTGGGTTGCCGTTACCCCAACCCAGGAAAGTAGCACCTTTCACACTGACTTCGAGGCTGGGTTCGGCGGAGACAATGTCGATTACCACAACATCCTGTCCGTCAGCCTTCAGCGAGGTCTTTGACAATGTGAGAACCGTGCTTTCCAATTGCTCCGGATATACGTCCGTCAGCATCTTTCTCCCCTTGCTGTGTCCCTTTGCCTTGAAAACTGCCGACTCGTCGTTGATATTCCAGTCCAGATGGCCGTCACGGGGCATTGTCTTGCGTCCAAGGCTTCTGCGTCCCTCAAAGAGTTCCACTTCCTCGCAGTTGGAGTAAACCCTGACCAGTCCGCCCGCCGGACCGCAGATGTGGAGCACCGGTTCGTCAGTCCACCAGGATTTCAGGTAATAAGCCTCGTCCTTGGGAAAGCCGCAGTAGTCGAAGATGCCGAACTGCGAGCCCGTGGCGGGCCATACCATAGGGTTTGATTCCCCCCTGTAGTCGAAGCCGGTCCAGTAGCAGAGTCCGGCAAGCCACGGCCTTTCCTTGTAGAAACGCCAGCCGGTTTCGATGTGGTCGATGCTGTCACGCCTGTTGTGGGCAAGCATCCATCCTTCCTCGGGAACGGTGGAATACTCCCCGCGCGTGCCGCAACCCGTCGTTTCCTCTGTGCCGAGGGCGCAATGGTCGGGGAAGTCCTTATGATTCCGATCTATGGGATTCTGTACAATGTAGTTGTATCCGAATACCTCTACCCCGTAGTTCGGCGCCTGACCGCCGGAACTTCCGTAGGTTGTCGGCCTTGTCGGGTCCGCCCTGTTGGCGCGTTCCCGCATGGCCTTGGCTATCGCGGTGCCTCTTTCGTCCCACTCCACGCTCCACTCTTCGTTTCCGACACTCCAGGCAATGATGCAGGGGTGGTGCTTGTGATGCTCTATCATATTCTCCAAACCCCTGAACTGCTCTTCGTTTGCACCGAAACAGCGGTTTTCGTCTATCACGAAGAAGCCCATTTCGTCGCAGAGGTCAAGCAGGTCTTCCGATGCCGGGTTGTGGGAACTCCGTATGCAGTTGAATCCGTAGTCCTTGAGTATGTTCAGGCGGTAGCGCCAGAGTTCCTTGGGCACAGCTACACCGACTCCCGCCGCATCGAGGTGCAGGTCGCAGCCTCTGAGCTGGACCCTTTGTCCGTCCAGCAGGAAACCGCGTTCGGGGTCGAAGCGGAAATTCCGGGCTCCGGGGCCCTGCTCGGGGCAGTATCCTCCCTTGTGGAGCCACACGTTGCGGTAGATGCCGGCCCCTTCGTAGTACCATCCTTCTTCAACGGATGCATCGCAGCGCACGGTGATGACGTTGTCGCCCCCGTAATTCAGCACTTCCGTCAGATTGTAGTACTGCACCGCATATCCGCTGCGTTCGTGCCCCAGGTAGATGCCGTTGCAGAAGACCTCGGCATCCCTGAAGATGCTTTCGAATTCAATCCCTATCTCTTTCCCCTTGTCTTCCACAGGCACCGTGAAATGCTTTCTGTACCATCCGACGGAGTTTTCCGGATATTTCCAGCCGATGCATTTGTAGCCGTGGGAATGGGAGGAGTCCCCGCTATAGGGCAAATCCACCACCCAGTCGTGCGGGAGATTGACAGACTTCCAGGCGGAATCGTCGAATCCGCTCCAGGCCGGACCGCGGTTGTGGTCATTGGAATTGACCTTGCAGATATATGTGAAATACTCAGTCCCGTGGGTGAAATCCTTCTGCATTGAGGCGGCGTTGCCAAGAGAGAACCTCCACCCGTTGTTGAAAAGTTCCTTGCCCGCCCGGGCGTTCACGGTGGAGAAAAGAAGGAGGGTGGCGATAAGGGTCCGATGGATGATGTTTTTCATAGGAACTGTCTCTATAGTTTGATTTCAACGGCGGTGCCGTCATACGGAACGGCAGAGGTCACTATACCCTGCGGAGTGAAAAGCCTGACGCTGAATGTCCTGTCCGCCGGCATCAGCGAAGCATCTCCTTCGATGCCGGAAATCTCCAGGGTTTTGCCGCTGTCATCCCAGGAGAAGCAGACCGTGGCATAGCAGCCTTTCTCGTAATCGTATGTGAGTCCGTCGTCCTCGTATAGGGTGAATTCGGCATCTTCTCCTCCGAAAATGTTGACACAAAGGGCTTTCTGGGTTTCGGAAGTGCTCCGGATATCCTCTCCCGTCACCACGATGCGGCCTGCACGGGCATAGAGGGGTATCCTGTCGTAAGGAGCATCGGCCGTGAAACGGCTTCCTCCGCTGACGAAGCTGCCGTCAGACAAATCGTACCACCCGCCAGAGGGCAGATAGACTTCGCGACTTCTTGCCTTGTATTCATAGACGGGGCAGACCATAATGGCATCTCCGAACATGAACTGGTCGGAAACGGCGCAGGCTGCGGGGTCTTCCGTGAAATCCATCACCAGAGGTCGCATCATCGTGTAGTCTTCAAAGTGGATTCTGGCCGCCAGGGTATAGATATAGGGCATCAGGCGGTAGCGCATTCTGTCCGTCGCGACAATCGCATTGAAAGTTTCGCTTCCTTCCGGGGCGATGTTCCAGGGCTCCCTCAGGGGATATTGGCCGTGCGCACGGTAGAGAGGGCAGAAAACGCCCCATTCGTGCCACCTTGCGTTGAGTTCCCTCCATTCCTCCAGGTCTTCGTTCACGATGCCGGTCCGGTCGTACAGTTCCTGGGCCCTCTGGAAGCGGAACTCGGTGGTGAAGCCTCCTATGTCCTGACCCCAGAACGGAAGTCCGCTGATGCAGTAGTTGAGTCCGGCGCTTATCTGGGCCTTCATATCCAGCCAGGTGGTGCCTATGTCTCCGCTCCACGAGGCGGTGGAATATCTTTGAAGTCCCGGGAAACCGTTTCTGGTGAGCAGGAACACACGTCTGTCGGGATCGGCTGAACGCTGTCCGTTGTAGATTGCTTCAGCATTCACAAGAGAATAGGCATTCAGATATTTGGTGGAAGGGCCCATCGCCGTGGGACCTGCCATCTTTTTGCGGTAATCCATATCGGTGCAGTCGTGAATGTTGGGTTCGCTGGCATCCATCCACCAGGAATCCACACCGAGGGGGTAGAGGTGGTCGTACATCTGCTTCCAGAAGAGTTTCCGTGCACCGGCGCTGTAGGCATCGTAGAATGACTGGCTGTAGCCGAGCCAGTCTATCACTTTCTCGTCGATGGCGGTGCGGTATATCCATCCGTTCCTGTCGAATTCGTCGAAATGCTCCGTCCCTTCGTAGAATTTGGGCCATACGCTTATCATATAGCGGCCGTTCATCGCGTGAATGCTGTCAACCATCGCCTTCGGGTCCGGGAAGCGGGTTTCGTCGAATTCGTGGCTTCCCCACTGGTCCGCCTTCCAGTATTGCCAGTCCTGGACTATGTTGTCTATAGGTATCCGTTTCTCGCGGAAGTGGTTCATCACTTCCAGAATCTGCTCCTGGCTGGTGTAGCGTTCGCGGCTCTGCCAGTAGCCGAGAGCCCATTTCGGCAGAATCGGAGCCTTCCCGGTAAGTGTCCTGTAGCCGGAAATCA
>JAKSJY010000081.1 GCA_024402025.1 Bacteroidales bacterium | reverse complement strand
CTATTTCCGCGACGGAGATGACGGCGAATGCCGCGGACAGGGCCGCAGCGCAGACAAGAAGTCTCTTCCCGTTCCGTGCGGCAGAAAGAATGAAAACGGCTCCGATGACAATCATCAAGGCACCGGCGAGGGCAACAGGCATCCACGGGTCCCTGACTACCTTGAGCGTACTGTAAAGGCCGAAGCGGTCGTCATATCCGGACTGGTAGATGCTGTATCCTTTGCATTTGCAGGGATGGTTGACGCTGGTCTCTAAGTCTTTTCCGTCAATGGAAACAAGACTGGTGTACTGACGGACATTCTCCCCATCCGGATAGCGTTCGATACGGAACTCCCGGAGTGAGATTCCGAAAGGGAGCGGAACGGCATTCCCGTAAACGTCGAAGGCGGTATGTTCCTCCTTGTCCTCATATACTTTCATATACGCGACCGTACCATTCAGAGACCCCATCATTGCGCCGCACAGCACAAGAATCAATCCGAGATGGCTGAACAAGGCTCCGGGGGATTTTTTCCTGATATCGCCCGCGACGGCGAACCCGAGCGGGACAACAAGCAGTGACGTCGCAGCGTAAAATGCCCAATGACGGTACAATCCAAGTCCGAAAGTGCCTTCCGTTGCAACAAGAATCGCGAAAGCGGAGATAATGAGAGCCGAAAATTTCCTCACGAATCAAATGTAGGGATTATTTTTGATTTTGTATCGTGATTGAGTAGATTTGTCCGTATGAAAAGACTAATACTCATTCCGGTCATCGCGCTGTGTGCGCTTGGCTGCAAAAACACTTCAACAACAGCTATGAACAGGGATTTCCTTCAATTGGCGGAGGACAGGTACTCCGTTCGCGAATTCGATTCCAAGGCGGTCGGACAGGACATTGTGGACAAAATAATCGACGCGGGAATGCTTGCCCCCACTGCGGTGAACTCCCAGCCGCAGAAAATTTATGTGGTAAGGTCGGAAAGCGGTATGGAGATACTCAGGAATGTGTCTCCCTGTATGTATGGGGCTCCCCATTGTTTCATTCTCTGCTACAATGCCGACAATGTCTGCCCGAGGGGAAAGAATGACCATTACGGAGACATCGACGTGTCCATTGTCATCACCCATATGGCCCTTGAGGCGGCGAACCTCGGGGTAGGCACCTGCATCGTCGGCTATTTCGACCCTGCAAGGCTCTCGCAAGAGTTTGGGCTTCCCGACAATATCCACCCCGTACTGCTGATGCCCTTCGGCTACCCTTCGAAGGACTGCAAGCCTTCCGAAAGACATTCAGAATGTCGCAGCCTTGACGAAGTCGTGGAGTATAAATAGTTAGGGTGCAGAGCATTATCGCCATTGACCTGAAGTCTTTCTACGCTTCAGTTGAATGTGTGGACAGGGGACTTGACCCCTTGTCCGCCAACCTCGTCGTAGCCGACGTCTCCCGTACGGACAAGACCATCTGCCTGGCGGTGTCCCCGTCCCTCAAGGCTTACGGCATCCCTGGAAGAGCGCGCCTGTTCGAGGTGGTCCGCACCCTTAAAAACGTCAACGAACAGAGGCGCAGAAGAGGTGAGGTCCCCGTGGAGTATATCGCCGCCCCTCCGAGGATGAGACGGTATATGGAGGTCAGCACGCAGGTGTACGCCGTTTATCTGAAGTACATAGCGCCCGAGGACATACACGTGTACAGTTGCGACGAGGTGTTCATAGACGCGACCGCGTACCTGGGCACCTACAGGTGTACGGCGCGGGAACTTGCGATGAGGATGGTGCGCGACGTCCTGGCAACGACGGGTATTACGGCCACGGCCGGCATCGGGACGAACCTGTACCTTGCGAAGGTGGCGATGGACATAGAGGCGAAGCATTCTCCGGCCGACAGGGACGGGGTCAGGATTGCGGAACTGGACGAGATGTCCTACCGGCGCAAATACTGGGAGCACCGGCCCCTGACGGACTTCTGGCGCATAGGACGCGGAGTGGCGGCCAGGCTCGAGGCGAACGGGATGTTCACTCTCGGGGACGTGGCGCTCTGCTCGGTCCAATGCGAGGCGAGACTTTACAAACTGTTCGGGGTGAATGCCGAACTGCTCATAGACCACGCGTGGGGATGGGAGCCTTGCAGCATATCGCAGATCAAGTCCTACAAGCCATCGACAAACAGCATCAGCAGCGGACAGGTGCTTTCTTCTCCGTACACTTTCGACAAGGCGAAACTTATAGTCAGGGAAATGACGGACAACCTTGTGCTGGAACTGGTGGCGAAGAATCTGCTTACGGACAGGATGACCCTGTCGGTAGGCTACGACATAGAGAACCTTACCGACGACAACAGGAGAAACGCCTACGCGGGTCCGGTGGAGAGGGACTGGTACGGAAGGGAAGTGCCGAAGCCTACGCACGGCTCAGTGGCCCTGAGCGGGCCGAACTCTTCGACGGAACTCATCACGGATGCAGTGATGAAGCTTTTCGACAGCGTCGCGGACAGGGGACTGCTTGTTAGGAGAATGTATGTCGTGGCCGAGCACACTACAAGCGCGGATCGCGCCGAGGGCGGGGTGCGTGACCTGTTCGAGGAGGAAAAGGACCTGGAGAAGGAAAGGCGGCGCCAGAAAGCAATACTTGCAATAAAGAACAAGTATGGGAAGAATGCCATACTCAAAGGGATGAACTTCGAGGACGGTGCGACGGCAAGGGATAGAAACATGCAGGTAGGAGGGCACAAGGGATGAAGTACGAGGATATTATCGACATTCCGCACTGGGATCCGAAACGACATCCCAGGATGTCACCGCTCGACCGGGCCGCGCAGTTCGCCCCATTCGCGGCGCTTACGGGCTACGAAGCGATGGTAAGCGAGACCTCGCGCCTGACCGGTTCGAGGCAGGAACTTGACGAAGAGAGGATGATGGCCCTGAATGCCGCGCTGACAGGTATTTTGGAGCGCATCGGGGAACATCCGGAAATATCGGTCACCTGGTTCCGCAAGGACGCCCGGAAGGACGGTGGGGAATATGTCGTCACGCAGGGGACGGTGCGTGACGTGGAGATCGCAAACAGGCTGATAGTCTTCAGGGAAGGGGAAAGGGTCAGTCTGGATGAGATCTATGAAATCAGAGACCTGACCCGACGGGACTCGAGAATGTAACCCGCTCCCCGCTCGAAGGATGGGTGAGGCATATCGATTCTGCGTGAAGCCTGAGACGGCCGCCCGAGGGGTCCCCGTAAAGACGGTCGCCCTTTATCGGACGGCCCAGCCCCATAGGAGAGGCGGCGTGGACCCTCAGCTGGTGCGTACGCCCCGTAAGAGGATAGAAACGGACGTCCATTTCACCATCGGCAAATATCGAAAGTATCTCGAAGCGGGTGATTGCCTGCCTGCCGTTTTCAAGGTCGACGCTCTGCCTCGGGCGGTCATAGAAGTCCGCGCCCAGAGGCAGCGCTATGGTACCTGTCTTGGGGCCCTTCCAAGGCCTGGAGCCGGCACACAGATGGGCCAGATATGTCTTCTGGACCCTGCGGTCGGTGAACTGCCGCTGGATTTCCTTCTGCGAACGGAGGTTCCTTGCGAAGACCATCACCCCGGAAGTGTCCATATCAAGCCTGTGGCAGCCGAGAAGGGTCCCGTATTCGGGCTCAAGCAGCTCCGGAAGAGATTTCTCCCCGGTCAGGCCGGGTGCGCAAAGCATTCCTGACGGCTTGTTTACGACAAGGATGTCGTCATCCTCATAAATCAGCTTTATTTCTTCAAAGGGGACCTTCACCGCAAGGGGGTTATCCTCCACCTCAAGTCCCCGCATCATCCAGGTCAGCAGCGGACCGCACTTCCCGGTGCAGGAAGGATAGAAACGCCCGTGCTCGCGGACTTCCCCCGAAGCAGGGGAAGCACCATACCAGAATTCGCCCATAGCAATGGGAATCAATGAATTGCGATATGCGAACTCAAGTAGTTTCGGAGCAGCGCACTCACCCGTTCCTCCGGGAGGGACAAGCCCCCTCCGCGCAAATATTCCCTTGACGGAAAGTTCTTCTCCAAGGGCGTTGTGCACTATGTAAAGTTCGAAAAGCCTGTCCTGCAGAGCGGCGGAACCATCCGGAGAATTAACTCCGCGAAGTTCGGGGATGCGGGTGGTGTCGAATATGGGAGGAACGAACCCCCTTATATCCGATTTTCCGCCTGCAAGTCCCGAAAACGCGTACAGAGGGCCCTTGTCAGTGATAAGGACGCCCATCATCTTTCCATCCCGGAACACGGACGAAAGCTGCGGATCGGCATCTATACGGGAAATCAGCTCATCCGCCGCATCCCTGACCTCGGCCGAGGGAGTGTATGCAAAGGGATATGTAAAGGGGCGGGACATCAGTCGAGGGCTCCGAATTCCTTCAGGGCCTTGTAGACTTTGTGGACAGGGAAGCCCATCACATTGTAGAAGGAACCCTTAAGGGAAGAGATGGAAACATAGCCTATCCACTCCTGGACTCCATAAGAACCGGCCTTGTCGAAGGGACGGTAGTTGTCAAGGTAGTAATCTATCTCCGAATCCTCGAGCTTTTCGAAGGTTACAAGCGTACTGTCCGTAAAGTAACATTTACGTTCGTTACTCCTAACTACCACTGCAGTAACAACTTCGTGCGTACAACCGGAAAGTTTACCGAGCATCTCCACGGCCTGCTCGCGGCTGTGCGGCTTGCCCAGAACGAGCCCCTCTCCGCATATCACGACAGTGTCGGCGGTGATGAGAATCTCGTCATCCTCCAGTTTTCTGTGGAAACCGTCCGACTTGCCCATCGCCATCAGCACCGGGACCTCGTGCGCTTCGGTACCTTCGGGAAAGAACTCCTCGAAAGAGGTGAGGGTATCGACGGTGAATTCGACGTCAAGGCCTCCGAGAAGTTCGCGCCTTCTCGGGGAATTGCTTCCGAGTATAATCTTCTTATGACTTCGAACCATTTCCCTGGACAAGTCCGTTGAGATTGAAGGTCCCCATCTGTCCTTCGCCCATATCGATGGTCCCGAACTGGCTCTCATATTTGGACACGTTGTCGGCCAGGGCGTTGAGGAGACGCTTGGCGTGCTCTGGAGTCATCAGGA
>JAKSJY010000080.1 GCA_024402025.1 Bacteroidales bacterium | reverse complement strand
TGTTTCGCCGGCCGATATTTCCGTACTGTTAATCCACTTCGGCCGATAGATTTGTTCCACGTGGAACAATCTACATCATCTGCAGTGCAGCCTTGATTATTTCTTCAACTTTTGCAGTGGGATTGCTTTTCAGAATCTGCTGAATTGCTTTCTGAACAGCAGGCTTATTGAATCCGAGAGTCTGCAAGGCAACGGAAGCTTCGTCTGCAGCCGCATTTCTGTCTGCGCTGAAAAGGGCAGATGAGGCATCCGACGTTCCCTCTCCCTTGACGATTTTGTCTTTGAGTTCCAGAACCAGACGCTGGGCGCTCTTCAAGCCTATGCCTTTGACGCTCTTTATCGCATTGATGTTCTCCGAAAGAATGGCATCCCGAAGCTCGTCCGCAGAAAAAGAGGAAAGAATCATCCTTGCCGTGTTCACGCCAATTCCCGATACGCCGATCAGCAATTCGAACAGGGCCCTTTCATCCTTGTCGGCAAAACCATAAAGGGCCTCGGTGTCCGAACTGCTCTGTATATGGTGATGGATGAAAACCTTTGCCTCGCGACTGTTTTCCAGCCGGGCATAGGTCTGAAGGGAAATCTCAATACAGTATCCTATTCCCTGATTGTCCACGATGACCTTTGTCGGGGTGAGTTCGGAGATTGTTCCGGAGATGTAGTCTATCATATGATTCGTTTTGGTTCCGCGAAGTTAATAAAGCTAAATGCAATTAGCAAAAGCCAAGGTCCGTTAAAAATGAGTATATTTGCCGACGGAATGACGGACCATATCACAACTATCGAAGGCATACGCAGCCAGTTCCCGATTCTGGACCGCAGCGTTTACGGCAAACCGCTTGTCTATCTCGACAATGCGGCGACTTCGCAGCGCCCCGGGAGCGTAATGGACTGTCTCGAGGATATGTCCATCAGGCACAACGCGAACATCCACCGGGCCGTGCATGCTCTTGCTGCCGAGGCGACCGATTTCTATGAGAGTGCGCGTGCGGAGGTGGCATCATTCCTCAATGCGGACGCATCCGAAATCGTATTCACTTCCGGCACCACCGCGTCCATCAACCTTGTCGCCAATTCCTTCGGAGCGCTTTGCGCCGCAGACGGCAAGAGCGAAATAATCATCGCGGAGTCGGAGCATCACTCGGACATTGTCCCCTGGCAGCTCCTTGCCGAAAGGAACTCAATGAGCATAAAAGTCCTCGGGGTGGACGACAACGGCAGGCTGGAAATTGAAAAACTTGCCGGAATGTTGTCGGACAGGACGGCAATCGTCTGCGTGGCTCAGGTCTCGAACGTGCTGGGGCTTATAAACCCCATAGCGGAAATAGTCCGCATCGCACATTCGAAGGGGGTTCCTGTTCTCGTTGACGGCGCCCAGGGCGTAGTCCACTGCGACGTGGACGTGAAAGCGCTGGATTGCGATTTCTATGCCTTTTCGGGCCACAAGATATACGCCTCCACCGGCACGGGCGTACTGTATGCCAAGCGCGCCTGGCTGGATGCGATGCCGCCGTATATGGGTGGGGGTGAAATGATAGACACAGTAAAGTTTTCAGGTTCCACGTACGCAAAGGCGCCGCACAAGTTCGAGGCCGGTACGCAGAACTTGAACGGCACGCCGACTCTCGTTCCCGCGATAGAAATGCTCAAGTCCATGAGGGCGGCTTCAAAAGAGACGGAAGCTGTCAAGGAATACGTTTATGGCAGCCTTGTCGCAGACGGCCGCATAAAGTTGTACGGCACAACGGAAGACCTTTCGCTCAAGACCCCCATATTCTCGTTCAACGTGGACGGCGTGCATCACGAAGACCTGGCGCTGATTCTCGACAAGATGGGGATTGCGGTGCGTTCCGGGCAGATGTGTGCCGAACCGCTGATGGACAGATACGGCGTAACGGGGATGCTGCGGGCATCGTTTGCTCCGTACAACACGATGCAGGAAGCCGAATATTTCATAAGCGCCATCGACAAGGCGATAAGAATGCTGAAATGACACTTGAAGAAGCAAAACAGGGGGTGGTCGATAACTTTTCAATGTACGACGAGTGGCTCGACAAATACGAGTACCTCATCGAACTTGGGAAGAATCTGGAACCGTTCCCGGAGAGCAAGAAAACCGACGACCGACTTATAAAAGGCTGTCAATCAAGGGTTTGGCTGGATTGTAGGACGGAAGGTGACAAACTTTTTTTCACGGCGGACAGTGATGCCATAATTACGAAGGGCATCATCTCGCTGCTGATAAGCATATATTCCGGCCGCACCAGGAAGGAGATAGCGGAAGATGATTTTTCTTTCATCGAAAGCATCGGCCTCAAGGAGAACCTGTCCCCTACGCGTGCGAACGGGCTGGTCTCGATGATAAACACGATAAAGGGATATTCAACCGAACGTTAGATGCCGGAAACAGACAATAAAATTGAGAAGGCGGCCGGTGAAACAGTACTGACCGCAGAGGACGTCAAAGAGCTTGCACCCCTTTACGAAGCGGTGATTCTGGCCCTCAAGCAGGTTTATGACCCGGAAATTCCGGTCAACATATATGACTTGGGCCTTATATACGAATTGAACATCAGCAAGGAGCACTTCGTTTCCATCAAAATGACATTTACGGCGCCGAACTGCCCTATGGCGGACGAAGTGACGGCCGAAGTGAAACACGGTGTGGAGACAACGCCCGGGGTCAGAGGCTGCGAAATAGAGCTTGTTTTCGATCCGGTCTGGGACCAGAGCATGCTCAGCGACGAAGCAAGGCTTGCCCTGGGTATGGACCCTGAATTCAGCGAAGACGAAGATGCCTGAACACGCGTGCCGTAGGATATATCTTGGAATAGGTTCCAATCTCGGAGACCGGAAAGCCAACATCGAAAGCGCTCTGGAAATGCTGGATGAAAGGTTCGGCAAGGCCTCGAGGCTTCTCTCCTCGATTGTAAGTTCGCGGGCGCAAGGCTTCGAGGGTCCTGATTTCCTGAACTGCGTGGTGTCCTACGAAAGCGACAGGACCCCTCTGGAGATACTGAGGATATGTAAGGAGACGGAAATGGCGATGGGTCGCCCCGTCCTCCCTCCCCGCTTCAATCCGGACGGAAGCAGGAAATACGAAAGCAGGACAATAGACATAGACGTGCTGATGTGCGGGGAAGAGACGGTCAACACTCCGCAGTTGACCATCCCCCACCCCAAAATGAGGGAACGTGATTTTGTTATGGGTCCACTGAGAGAAATATTCGACGGAAATGTTTAAATTTGCGGGCTTGAAACAAGGAATAAACAAAAGATAGAAATATGACACAGGACGAACTTTTCAAGGATCTGGTAGCGCACTGCAAGGAATACGGTTTCATATTCCCTTCCAGCGAAATCTACGACGGCCTCGCCGCCGTATATGATTACGGCCAGATGGGTGTTGAACTGAAGAACAACATCAAGAGATACTGGTGGGATGCAATGACACGTTTGAACGAAAACATCGTCGGCATCGACTCCTGTATCTTCATGCACCCGAAAATCTGGGAGGCATCAGGCCACGTAGGCGCTTTCAACGACCCCCTCATAGACAACAAGGACTCCAAGAAAAGATATCGTGCGGATGTCCTCATCGAGGATTATCTCGCGAAGATAGAGGAGAAGATCAACAAAGAGGTCGAGAAGGGCCGCAAGAAATTCGGCGATGCCTTCAACGAGGAGCAGTTCCGCGCCACCAACCCCAACGTCCTCCGCGAGAAGTCCAAATATGACGAGGTCCACAACAGGTTCGTAGCTGCTGAGCAGGCAAGCGATTTTGCCGAGTACCGTCAGATTATCATCGACTGCAATATCTGCTGCCCTATCAGCGGCACCTGCAACTGGACGGAAGTCCGCCAGTTCAACCTGATGTTCAGCACGTCTATGGGCAGCACCGCAGACGGCTCCAACACTATCTATCTCCGCCCGGAAACGGCCCAGGGCATATTTGTCAACTACCTGAATGTCCAGAAGACGGGAAGGATGAAGATTCCTTTCGGAATAGCCCAGATAGGAAAAGCCTTCCGCAACGAGATTGTGGCGCGCCAGTTCATCTTCCGTATGAGGGAGTTCGAGCAGATGGAGATGCAGTTCTTCATCAAGCCCGGCACCGAGCTCGACTGGTTTGCAAAATGGAAGGAGCAGCGTATGAAATGGCACGTGAATCTCGGAATGGGCGCTGAAAACTACCGTTTCCACGATCACGAGAAGCTTGCCCACTACGCAAACGCCGCAACGGATATAGAATTCAATTTCCCCTTCGGTTTCAAGGAACTCGAGGGTGTGCACAGCCGTACCAATTTCGACCTTGGCAACCATCAGAAATTCTCAGGAAAGAAAATCGAATACTTCGACCCCGAAATCAACGAAGCCTACACTCCGTACGTCATCGAGACCAGTATCGGAGTCGACCGTCTCGTTCTCGCGGTGCTCAGCCATTCGTTCCACGAGCAGCAGCTTGAAGGCGGGGAAAGCCGTGTCGTTCTCAGCATTCCCGCGCCTCTCGCACCTGTCAAGGCGGCGGTTCTCCCTCTCGTGAAGAAAGACGGTCTGCCCGAGCTTGCGCGCAAGATACTGGACGACCTGAAATACGATTTCAACTGCCAGTACGAGGAGAAAGACTCCATCGGCAAGAGATATCGCCGCCAGGATGCAATCGGAACTCCGTTCTGCATCACCGTCGATCACGACTCTCTCAACGACAACTGCGTCACTGTCCGCGATCGCGACACGATGGAGCAGAAGAGGGTTCCCATCTCGAGTCTGCGCGCAATGATCGACGAGAAAGTCAACATGAACAACCTTCTGCGCAACCTTTGATGGCACAGGGACAGACATTCGAGAGCCTCGGACGCGTAGAGGCTGTCAGGCAACTCTTCGAAGGCACCCCGTACAAGCCCTTCGCGGAGCCCTGTTTCTTTGCCTCCAACCATAAGGAATATGTCACCACCTCCGCAAGGACGCTTGCCGAGGGCGTGGATTTCAACCTGACGTATTTTCCTCTCCAGCACCTCGGGTACAAGGCAGTCAGCATTGTAACAGGCGAACTTTACGCCGTGATGTCAAACCCCAGGACACTCGGTGTCGTTGTAGGGGTTTCCTCCAAGCTGGATTTCGAGCAGATTTCCCAG
>JAKSJY010000008.1 GCA_024402025.1 Bacteroidales bacterium | reverse complement strand
ACCCGGTTCTCAAAACCGCACTGCCCGCAGAGAATGCCGGAAACAGGATGAGGTCTCACTGCCATCCGACCATCCGGGGAAGCCCCGCTTGGAATCAATTCGAAGAATATCCCGCCGAAATCCGGGTACTGTCCACGACGTTGCCTTTGCGGTCGAGAAGTCTGAGACTCATCGTACTGCCGTTCATCTCCATATGGATGGAACCTACGCTGTGGCTTCCTTCCGACCAGCGGAAGGCAATCTTGTCGCTGTTCTTCATCGATCCGGACTTGATGTCCCGGCCTCTGTCATTGTCCGATGACGGACTCTGGATATATACCGTGCCACTTCCGTCCGAGGCCACCTTGTCCTTAAAAACAGGATGTGTACGCAAATAGATGTGATTATCCCCGGCAATGGCAAGGTTGACCTTCAGGTCATCGAAAACCTTGCGCCAGGAGTTGTACTTCGCAGAACTGCCGTCGGCCCCGTCAAACCATTCGACATGCATAAGGACCACTACGAATTCGGGAGGATTTGCGTCCGCACGCGCTTCCCCGACCACTTTCCTGGTCCAGGCAACGGCATTGGAATATTCGGAATTCGAAGTGGACATATCCTCGGAGTTGAGCATCACGAAAAAAGTGTTGCCATAACGGAAATGATAGCACACGCCCATCTCATCGCCGTAACCGTTCTGGGGATAGTATGACGTTCCCTTGAAGAAATGGTTGGGAATATCGTAGTCATGTGTAACCTCATTGGCTTCGCGGGTCCAGTTATCGTGGTTCCCGTTGACACGCGCCCACATATAGTCTGCAGTATTCCGCGCCTCGAAAAAACTCCTCCATAGCGAGTAACTCCCTCCCCAAGCCACAACGTCGCCCGGACAGAGCACCCAGTCCAGGGAAGGATCGAACTCCTCCATCCTGTCAATCATACCCATCGCCGATTTCAACCGGTTAGGAAGCGGGGTATATGAATGGAAGTCCGAAATCACGCAACAGGACCAATCGGAAGACCCCGCCGTCCGGAAATGGCCCTCCCGGCTCACCGACCCGTCCTC
Source organism: Bacteroidales bacterium (assembly GCA_024402025.1). Taxonomy (GTDB): domain Bacteria; phylum Bacteroidota; class Bacteroidia; order Bacteroidales; family UBA932; genus Cryptobacteroides. The sequence goes on along the minus strand of JAKSJY010000008.1, from coordinate 31,811 downwards.
TCCCCTGATTACATACTTGTAGTCAGTATCCGGGTCAAGACCGCCCAGAGTAGCGCCATATTTTATAAAACGCGCATTCTCATAAAAATCACCATCCGGCGATTTGCTCCAGATTCCGTCAAACACGGTACAGAAATATTCCTGCTCCGGTCGGGCGACGGAAGCCATCTTCCATCCGGTGTCATCAGAGCGGGTGTACTGCACGAAACTGCGGATATCCGTACTGTCCGCAGCCCAACTGACAGTCATACTGGTGGAAGCATCCTCTCCGGGGCCGCAGGAAATGCTGTAGAACTCCAGCGACGGCTCCACAGGCTGCTCCGGACGCTCAGGCTCCGAAGGCACCACAGGCACCACCGGCTTCTCCAGAGAACAGGAGTCCAGAATCATAACCGAAATAAAAATGCAAATGAATCTGATTGTCATTAACACAAAGATAACACTTTATCCTATAAAGACGACAAATGACAACCGTTTTATTCCCAGGAAATTATTTATCTTTACGGCATGAAACGTACACTCATCGTCACCGCCATCCTGTGCCTTGCAGGCATAGCGGGCGCGAAAGCGCAAACAAGCGGGATCTCCCCCACCGCGACAATCAAATTCGAACAACGCGACACCTGCGAACTGTTCTTCGACTACTATGCCCCCGCCGGGACTTCCGAAGCGAGTCCAACGGTAATATTCATCTTCGGAGGCGGCTTCAAAGGCGGATACCGCAGCCAGCCTCATATCCTTCCCTGGTTCCAGTACCTTGTGGACAACGGATTCGGAGTTGTTGCAATAGACTACCGTCTCGGTATGAAGGGGAAAAGATTCGGCAGGAACCTCCGGTTCGTCAAAGATCTCAAGGGCGCAATCGACGTTGCGGTAGAGGACCTTTTCAGCGCGACCGACTTCCTCATCCATCACGGGGATTCGCTCGGAATCGACGCATCCAAGCTGATTGTCAGCGGCTCGTCAGCCGGTGCAATAACCTCGCTCCAAGCCGAATGGGAGATATGCAACAACGGCCCACTTGCAGCCGTTCTCCCCGAAGGATTCAACTACAAGGGAGTCATCGCACTGTCAGGCGCCATATTCTCCGACAAAGGCCGCGTCAAATATGCCAAGGAACCCTGTCCCCAGCTGCTCTTCCACGGGACCGCCGACAATATTGTTCCCTACAGGCAGATTTCGCTCTTCAACATCCATTTCGCCGGGAGCAATGCCATCGCAAAAGTCCTTGCCAGGAATGATGACAACTACCGGATATACAGGATGGTCGGCAACTACCACGAAATCGCATCCAACTCATACCACTTCAAGGATATCGAGCTGGACTTCATACGACGCAACGCTCTGGCCGGGGAAAAAATAAAGGTCGATGCCACTGTCACCGACCCTTCGATCGTAATTCCGGACTGGGCTCGCGCAAGTACCGAAGAACTTATCAACGACGACTAGCCTCTATTCGGGCCAGTCCGTACGCGAACAATAATCGAACGAGAACCGTTCCTTCTGCATAGTCACACCGCTTTTCCAGACGAGTGTGACTTTTTTCGTCTCACCGTTTGTGGGAGGAAGGCTCTTCAGAGGGAAAGCCATATATCCGTCAGTGCTGTCGCCGAATGACTGGCCGCAGGCATCGTGGTGGAGTTCAACCTCGTAAGGATCATCCGGATTCACACCGGTGACAAGATTGAAATAATGCGTCACTCCCGTATAGGGCAGACTCTCGAATACGAAACGAATGCACAGGTAGCCGTCATCGATAGACGTGTAGGGGAACATTCCGCTGCTCTTCAGGTACAGTCCGACATAGTCGCTTCCGTATTCCTTGTCATCCGCCAGCGACGAACCTTTCGAGACCACAGAATTCTTGGTATATACCGTATCGATTGCCTGGACGTCTATCAGATACGAGCACTTGTAGCCTTCGATTCCGTGTTCTACCGGCTTGCGGTCGGAGGTAAACCAGATGACCGTACGCTTCTCCGTCACAGGCTTCAGGAAATCCACCGGAAGATTGGTGGGAATGAACGCGGTAGTGTCACTCTCCTTGAAATAAAAACTGTTTTCCCCAGTACGCTTGAAAGTAGCGGTAGAGAGGAACATCAACTCTTCATCGTCCTTGTTGCAGGAAGCCGCAAGTAGAACAGCCGCAGCCGTCAACACGGCCATTTTGAAAAAACGGATTTTCATATGTTTGATTTTAATGTTTTTGACAATTTGTATCCGTATCCGGAGAAAACCACCTCAAGGACAAGCTCGAAAAGGGCGGCGGACAGCGAGCATACCAGAGTCTGGGTGAGAGTCCATCCGAACAGTCTGACGCTTACCAGAAGTGCGAAGATGAGATTGTCCAGGAACTGGGAAACCATAGTGGAGACGAAACTCCTCGCGGCGAACGCTCCGTACCCGTCTCCCCTGAAGATTCTGCCCACACCGGAATTCACCAGCGAATTCGCCACTGAGGACACCGCCATCGAGAAGGCCGAGCCCAGCACTATCCAGGTGGAACCTCCTATCGTGGCATTCAGCGCGTCGTTGATGGCGGCATCGCCTCCATTGGCGTAGTACTCGCCCCACATCCCCGGGGTAAGGGCCACCAGCTTGAAAATCAGGAAAAGCACGAGGTTCACCCCGATGGCAAGGATGGAGAGCGTCGCGGCAGTCCTGCCCCCGTGCACCTTGCACACCGCATCCATAATCAGGAACGGTATCCAGGACAGCAGGAAGCCGCAGTCCAGGGCTATCCAGTCGGCCCTGAAGAGTTCCTTGTTTGCCAGCAGGTTCATCGAGACCACTGAGAGCACAAGGACGGCGAACACCATCGGCGGAATTTTCCTGAGCACTTCCTTCATCAGCCGAAATAGTGGAAATGAGGTCCGAAACGTTCGAACGCCGCCTTGTCCAATTGCTCGCGGTCATCCGGATGCGCTATGCCTATCAGCAGTCTGGCACGCTCCTGGAGCGATTTGCCGGTAAGGTCGACTGCACCGTACTCGGTAACTATCCAATGCGCGTCCGCCCTGGGAGTGACGACGCCGGCTCCCGGCTTGAGCTGCGCGACGATTTTCTTCTCCCCCTTGCGGGTGCGCGACTCGAAGGCCGTGATGGCCTTTCCTCCCTTCGACATCACGGCACCCTTGACGAAATCAAGCTGGCCGCCGGTGCCGCTGAAGATGCGCGTGCCTATGCTGTCGGCGCTTATCTGTCCGGTAAGGTCCACCTCCGTCGCGGAGTTGATTGCGACCATTCCGGGATTCTGCGCTATCACCCAGGGATTGTTGGAATAGGCGATGTCCTTCATCAGCACGTCAGGATTATGGTCTATGAAAGAATAGACGTCGTTCGAGCCAAGCAGGAACGAAGCCACCACCTTTCCAGTATCTATTTTCTTGCAGGCGCCGTTGATGACTCCGGCTTTTATCAGGGACAGCAGGCCGTCCGCGAACATCTCGGTATGGAGCCCCAGATTCCTGTGGCCGCCGAGTTCGCCGGCGAGCGCATTCGGGAGCGCGCCTATCCCCATCTGGATGCAGGCGCCGTCATCTATCAGCGCGGCGCAAGCCTTCCCTATCACCTTCTCCCTCTCCGTAGGCTCGGAATACGTCGCCGTCACCAGCGGAGCGTCGTCACTCACCAGGTAGTCGAAACGGTCCAAAGGCACCAGGTCCCCATAGGCGAACGGCACATTGGGGTTCACCACCCCGATCACCGTCTTGGCCGTCTCGATTGCGGCGACCGAGCAGTCCACGGACGTTCCCAGCGACACCATCCCGTTCTCATCCGGGAGCGAAACGTTCACAAGCGCCGCCTCCAGCATTATGCCGCCGTTGCGGTACAGCGCCGCCGACTCACCGAGATGGACCGGAAGATAATCCGCATAGCCGGCATTCACGTTCGCACGCACGTTGGGTCCCACGAAGAAGCCCTGGTCGAAGAAGATGCCCTCGTAGCGCGGCTCGCTGTACGGAGCCGGACCTTCGGTGTGGAAATGATGGAAATGGAGGTCGGTCACCTCCCCCGCGTCCGCTCTGCGGCACAACGCCTGAATCAGGCAGTGCGGCACGCTGGCGACGCTGCTGAGATGGATGTGGCCGTGCGAAGATATGTGGCTTACGGCCTCGTCGGCCGAGACGAAATGGATGTCACGCATTGCAGGTATGACTTTTGTTTGCGCAAATTTACTCAATTATTTCCTAATGAACACGATTGCCGTCAAAGGAAGGGCTATGATTGCCATAGTGGCGCTGACCGGAAGGTATATTCCGAAATTCACGTACTTCACTACAAGGTATGTCACCGCCAGCAGTCCCACGCCCATTGCGGACGAGAGCAGGTAATGCTTGCGGATATCAGTGCTGCGGCAGAGGATGCGGCTCAGATTGGGAACGCCGAGGGAGATGAATCCGATCGGTCCGCAGATGCTCACGCTGCTGGTCACAAGACACATTATCATCAGCATCGTGAAGGCCTTGTGCAGGGAGGAAAGCTCCGTACTGCCGGAAAGGTGTGCATTGAGGCTGCCTCTGTCCGCAATGGCGGCGGCAAGTCCGGCGGCAAAAAGACACAGGGAGAAGACCACGTCCCCCGTCCGGGCCCCCGCGAGGGAAAAGTTCGCGGCACCCCAGATATAATACTCCTTCAGCAGTTCTCCGCTCGGAGCGTTGGTGACCACGATGGTGCACAGGGAACCTATGAACGTGCCGAAAAGGATTCCGAACACTATGAGGTTCCTGGTGCTCAGACGGAGGGTGACGAAAAAGCAGATGACGGTGCACAGCAGCGTGCATAAGAAACTCCCCGCGGCAAGCGAGAACCACCCCGTCATCACGGCCACTGCGGCTCCTAGGCACGCGGCGCTCCCAAGCCCCAGACTATAAACGTCTCCCAGCTGATTGCGCCACAGATACTGCATCTGAACGCCTCCAACCGGGAGAGCTATTCCGGAGAGGATTACATAGAGGATACTCAGCATCCGAATGTAACCTCAGGACTGTTTACTTGAGAAGTTTCTCGCGGGCAACCTCGATATCTCCCTTCACGGAGACAAGCTGCGAACGGAGTTCCTCTACGGTAATGGCATTGATGACGTAGAGAGGCTCGAGAATCTCGTTGAGACTCTCCATCTCGGGAGAAGCGTTCACTGTCTTGGTAAGACCGTCGTGCAGGCACACGAAGTTGAAGGTGATTTCGCTCGCGAGCTCGTCGGTGAACATAGGCATGAACTTGTCCACGTCCCTGGTGAGGATGTAGATCTGCTCCACCATTCCGGCGGAAACGCCTTCCCAGAAGTAGTTTATGCGGCCTGCCTCATATTCCTCGTCCACGAAGATGCTGAACGCCTCGCGGTTCGACTCGATGTCGAGCGAGGGAAGGGTGTAGAAATCGGTGAGTGCGGGGTCGTTGATGTCGGTGAGAAGCTTGAAGATGTTCTCGTTGTAGCCGGCTACGGACATCGAGTAAAGTTCAGCGATGCTCTTGTCCGAAGTAAGCATTCCGATTGCGCGGTATTTCTGGCTGAGAGTAACGAGACCCTTGGCGGCATCGGGGCTGATAAGGAAATCGGGCTTCACCATCTTCTCCTTCTCCGTAAGCACAATTTTGCCCTCGGAGTTGGCCTTTGCGAAAGGAACCATCTTTATTTTCTTCGCGGACTCAATGAGCATGGCCATATCAGCCTTGAGTTCCTCGGATGTAAGCTGGTCTATGGTAGCCTCGCCATAATCGATGTCAGTCTGCTGAGTCTTGTTGGCTTTGTTGTTGTTCTTGCAGGAAGGGACAAGCACGAGTGCCGCCGCAAGGACAAGAATTGAAATCTTTTTCATTTTATCTGTTTTGTTTTTGTTTTCAATGAGTCGCGAATATAGCAAGAAAATCCGGAAAACCGCTTAATCCTTGCGAACAATTTTTCCGGGAAAATCCGTCAGCAGGCAGATCGACAGCAGTACGCACATCAGGACAAGCACTCCAAGATTGTATCTGTAGGTGTCTATTTCGCGGTTTCCAAGCACCTTGACCCCGCTGTAGAAAGGAGCCCGTCCGTTCCGTGAGACCGGTTTGAGGTAGGCATATCCTATTCTCGGGACTATCTTGTCCCCTACGATGGCGTAGGTGTGCTCGGCATTGAGGTTGACGGCAAGGTTCTCGAGCTGCAGGTTGTAGTTCTTCCTCTTGAGATCGGCCAGGGCGGCGGATCCCTTCTCCCTGACAATCGGGGCCATCATCCTGTCTATCTTGAGAGTGATGGCGTTCCCCCTCTTTGAGAGGGTCTTCTTCGCAGACTCGAGGTAGTCGTTGAGGGAGTCGTACGACCAGTCCCCGCCGTACGGTTCGATGGCGCAGGCATCGCTGAGCCTCTCGAGTCCGTTGAGCAGTATCCTGTCCCGTCTGGGATTCGGGGTCTTGCCCTTGCGCAGTTCGTCCTGCTTCTTCTCCAGCTGGGATTCGAGCTCATATATGTACCTCTGCTCGTAGAACTGGCAGGTGAACTTCTCGCAGTCCAGTTCGTAGGTCATCGACTTGTATTCGTTCTTCGAGAACGTGGCCATCGCCAACGCCTCGTACGACCACCTCGAAGGTATCACGTCCCCGACCAGGGGCACGTTGCCCGTCTCGCTGTTGGGTGTGAGGTCCTCGAAATGCACCACCAGACCGCAAAGCAGAATCTGCGGAATCAGAAGCAGAGGGATGGTGATATAAATCGAGACCACGGAACTCAGGCACTGCGAGAGCAGCAAGCCTATAAGCGAGGACAGGAAGGCCGATACGAACAGCAGCGCCCACCACGTCCAGAACATTCCGGTGATGCCCATAATGGCGTTTCCGACAACTATGAACAGGAAGGTCTGGACCAGGCAGACCACGGCCATATACAGCATCTTCGACCAGATATAGCTCCCGTACGAAAGGTTCAGGAACTTCTCCCTCTTGAGCAGGGCCCTGTCCTTGATGATCTCCTCTGCGCTTCCGGACATTCCGAGGAATATGGAAACGATGATGGCCATAAACAGGTAGGACGGCAGGTTCTTGTTGTCCATCACGCAGTACACGCCGTTGTCCGGAGTGAAATGCGTGAGCACCGCGCTTATCAGCGCCAGCGCCGGGGCTTCGATGAGGGTCACGGCAAGGTACTGCGCATCCGTAAGCTTCGCGGCGATGTTCCTGCGCAGGAAAATCAGCATCTGTTTAAATTTCCCGGGGCGCTTCTGGTCGGTGGGAGGCACGCTTGAAACGTCCGCGGGCTCCATCTCGGGCCTCGAGTCGAGATAGAGCTGATGCCACTGCTTCGGGGTCACCTTGCGCTTGTCTGTACGGTTGCCCCTGGAGTCGAGGCTGGTGTCGTCTATGATGTTCAGTATGACGTCCGGGTTGACGTTTCCGCAGGTCGGACAGGCCGAGACCTGGGAATCGGCATAGTTCGCCGCCGACTTGAAATAGGTTATCGCATCTATGGGGTTGCCGTCGAAGACGGGATAGCCACCCTTGTCCAGCAGCCACAGGCGGTCGAAAAGCTTGTACACGTTCGAAGACGGCTGGTGGATGTTCACCACTATGAGCTTGCCCTTTCCGGTCTGTTCCTTGAGCAGGTTGATCACCTTCTCAGTATCCGACGACGAAAGTCCGGAAGTAGGCTCGTCCAGAAAAAGTATGGAGGGCTCGCGTATGAGCTCGAGAGCGATGTTCAGACGCTTGCGCTGACCTCCCGAGATGAACTTGTTGATGGGAGAGCCGACCTTCAGGTCCTTCGCCGCATCCAGTCCGAGCTGGGAGAGAATGGACATCACCCTCTTGTCTATCTCCTCATCCGGCATCCTGTCGAAGCAGAGTTTGGCGGTGTACCAAAGGTTCTGATAGACGGTGAGTTCCTCGATGAGGAGGTCGTCCTGCGGCACAAAGCCTATGTGCGCCTTGGCGTCGGGTTCGGTAATGTCGTGGCCATTCACGGTGATGCTGCCGCTCTGCGGACGCAGGGTGCCGTTGAGCAGCGAAAGCAGAGTCGATTTTCCCACGCCGCTGCCGCCCATGATGGCGACGAGCTGACCGCTTTCGAGCACGAAGCTGAAGTTGTGCATTCCGTTGCCCGACCCGTCAGGGAAGCGGTATTCGATGTTGCGGCCGCAGAGTTCCACGCTGTCGGGTCTCTCGCTGGCATCGAAAAGGGCCATCAGGGTGGAATAGTACATCGGATGGCTGTTGCGCGCCTGGGGGCCGGTGCCCTTGAGCACGCCGCTCTGCTGCCAGGTCTGGAAGAGTCCGTTGGCGACGGGGTTGTCGTTCATCAGCACGGTGGTCTCCCCCTCGAAGGTGAATATCAGAGTATGCTTCTCCCTGTCGTAGAGGGCCTTGAGCGTGCCGCCCCAGAGGGGTTGGATCCATATGTTGTCGTCAGGTTCGTCCTCGACGAAGTGGCAGTACGACGCATATTTGCCGGAAGAGATGCCGAACTGGTCGCGTATGTTGGTGAATACCAGATCGTCCGAATGGAACTCGCCGCCGCCGAGCTTGCAGAACTCCATCACCCTGAGCAGGAGAGCCTGCTGCTCCTCGACGTTCACGCGGCTTATGAGATTGGCGCAGATACCGCCTATGATGCCGCTCGCGTCCAGTTCCGCGGAGTTCTCGTAGAAATCGCGAAGTTCGGAATACAACTCCGCATAGGACTCGTAGTTCTGCACTCCGTAGAAAACGCGGAGGTATGTGCGGATGAGGTCAAGCGAACGTTCCTTGCCCACTCCGTTTCTCTTGCCGATAAGCGCGAAAAGGTTTATCAGACTTGAAAGGACGATATCATGCATTCTGCAAATTTAACGTTTATTTTCAATTGTTGCTTATATTTGCAGCGTGAAAAAATACATCATAGTATTTCTTATTTCGATGCTTCCACTCATCGAACTCAGGGGCGCGATTCCCTATGCGGTGGGATTCTCCCTGCCGATGGTACCCTCCTATATCATAGCCGTAATCGGAAATATGCTCCCCGTCCCCTTCATCTTCCTTTTTGCGAGGAAGGTGCTCGAATGGGGGAAGGACAAGAAAATGATAGGAGCATTCTGCAGATGGTGCCTTGCCAAGGGCGAGAAGGGCGGACAGAAACTTCTTTCCATGGCCGGAAGAGGGGTCTACGTCGCCCTGCTTCTCTTCGTGGGGATTCCCCTGCCGGGCACTGGCGCCTGGACGGGCACGCTGGCCGCGAGTTTCCTGAACCTGGACTTCAAAAAGAGCGTCGTCTATGTCCTCGCCGGGGTGCTGCTCGCCGGAGTGATAATGCTGCTTGCGTCCCTCGGAGTATTCGAGGCAGTGACGGCCATAGTCTGACAAAAAAAGCGTATCTTTGTACGATAACCAACACAAAACCGCCGATGAAACCGATTCTTCCCATACTTGCCGCCGCCCTTTCGATGGGGTTCGCCGCAAACGCACAGTCCATCACGGAGCTGAATCCTCGCGAAAACGTACTTCCAACCCTGCTGAGCGCACGCTCCACCCCGATGGGCTCCGACGGAAAAGCGCCTGACAAGCCGCTCACCCTCATTCACTTCAGCGACCTGCACGGAAGCACCGCCAACCTCGAGAGAATCGTGGAATTCCGCGACGCTTATGACGAATACATCGACGACGCAATCCACACTGGGGACGCGGTATTCTGCTACTGGGATGACCCCAACCCGTTCGAGCAGGTCAAGGGCGCCGGAAGCATACTTATCGCAATCGGCAACCACGACTGCTGGAAAGGCCACCTTGTCTGGGCCGAAAGCAACCACCCCTACGACGCAAGCATCGAGGACGCCTACGCCAAGATGCTCAAACGTCCCATCTCCGGATGGGAAGTCGTCCAGCCGAAAGGCGTCAGAGACAGGCACTCCAAGTACTACTGCGCCTGCTATTACTACAAGGACTATAGCGAATCGAAGATCCGTCTCATAGTGCTGGACGGACTCCACTACGACAAGGACCAGGACGAGTGGTTCGACAAGACCCTCTCCGAAGCGAAATCCCTGGGATATGCAGTGGTGGCGGCACAGCACTTCCCCGCACAGTGCGGAGTGGAGACGGTGAAGACGGGGTTCAACTCGGCCAACATCTGGGAGCTTCGCAGCGTTCCCGATCCGGTAGATTCGCAAATGGAAAAAATGCCTGAAAAGGGCTTTGCCACAGTCGACAGGTTCATCGACAACGGCGGCACTTTCGTATGCTGGCTCAGCGGCCACACGCACGCCGACTTCATCGGCAAGGTGAAAGGCCACGAAAAGCAGCTTCAGGTAATCGTGGAAAAGGCCGGAGAATTCGACAGGTATATGTACGAGGACCGCACTCCCGGCACTCTCAACCAGGACGCGTTCAACCTCTTCACAGTCAATCCCTACAAGGGTCTTTTCACCATCCAGAGGATAGGAAGCAACCGCGGGGACAGGATGCAGAGCAAGAAGCTCTTCGTCTACGATTACAGGAACTCGAGAATAGAGGTCAGCGAGTAACCTCCACCTTCTTCTTTCTCTGAACGGGGTCGCAGGTGAGGGAGCACCCGAGCTTCTTGAATGTCTTGCGGTCCACTTCGCTCAGCATCGCCGTGCAGTGCACCTGACAGCCCTTGAGCTGCGGCAGGCAGTTGATCGCCCTGCGGCACATCTCATCCTTGACGCTCAGCATCGAAAGCGCCACCAGCACCTCATCGGCGTGCAGCCTCGGGTTGTGGCCGTGCAGGAAGCTGACCTTCATCTCCTGGATAGGCTCTATCATCTCCTGCGGTATGAGTTTCACGGCATGGTCTATGCCGGCGAGTTCCTTGGTGGCGTTGAGTATGAGCGCGGCAGAAGGGCCAAGCAGCACGGAATTCTCCGCGCTGATGAGGGTTCCGTTCTGCAGTTCCATTGCGGCTGAAATCACACCGCTCTTTTCCGCCCGTTCGCGGGCCGCGACAGTGCACTTCCTGTCCGCAGTGGTGATTTTCGCCTGCTGCATGAGCAGGGATATCTTGTTCACCTCGGACTCGCTGCAGTTGCCCTCGGCGAACTTGCAGAGGGTGTCATAATACCTCCTGATGATTTCCTGACGGGCAGCCTCGCGGCACACCTCGTCGTCCGCGATGCAGCTTCCTATCATATTCACCCCCATATCGGTAGGCGACTTGTACGGGTTCTCCCCGTAAATTCCCTCGAACAGTGCGTTCAACACGGGGAAGATCTCGATGTCCCTGTTGTAGTTCACGGCCATCTTCCCATACGCGTCGAGGTGGAACGGGTCGATCATATTGACGTCATTGAGGTCGGCCGTGGCTGCCTCATACGCAAGGTTCAGCGGATGCTTGAGAGGAAGATCCCAGATAGGGAAAGTCTCGAACTTGGCATATCCGGCCTTCACTCCGCGCTTGAAATCCTGGTAGAGCTGGCTCAGGCAGACCGCCATCTTGCCGCTTCCGGGCCCGGGGGCCGTCACAACCACCAGCGGACGCGAAGTCTCGACATAGTCGTTGCGTCCGAAACCTTCGTCCGAGTCGATGAGCGCGACGTTGTTGGGGTAACCCTCGATGGTATGGTGGAAATAGACCTTGATGCCCATACGTTCCAGCTTGCTCCTGTACGAATCGGCCGAAGCCTGCCCGTTGTAGTGCGTCACCACGACGGACCCCACGAGGAATCCCCTGCTCTCGAACTCCGAGTGCAGGCGAAGCACGTCCATATCGTAGGAAATTCCCAGGTCGCCCCTGATCTTGTTCTTCTCGATGTCCACGGCGCTGATGACGATGACGATTTCGATGTCGTTGACCATCTGCTGCAGCATCTGGAGTTTTGAGTCCGGTTCGAAGCCCGGGAGGACGCGGCTGGCGTGATTGTCGTCGAAGAGCTTTCCGCCGAATTCCATATAAAGCTTGTCTCCGAATCTGGAGATGCGCTCGCGGATATGCTCTGACTGGATTTTTAAGTATTTTGAATTATCGAACCCGTATTTCATAACGGGATACAAAGATACGGAAAAAATGAGTATTTTTGTAGGATTAAACAATGAATTATGGTAAAAATCAATGTCGGGGGCTGCGGCTCCTTCGTAAAGGATTCAGATTATAAAAGTTACGTCGCAAAAGCGCTTGACGCTTTCGATACCCTCAAAGCCGGAAACGGCGCGGGAAACGACTTCCTGGGATGGAAGACCCTCCCCGTCGACACTCCTGAAAAACTCCTGGATGACATCGACTCCGTGAAAGCCGACTGGAAATCCAAGGGAGTGGATCTGGTGGTGGTAATCGGCATCGGAGGTTCATACCTCGGAGCGCGCTGCGCAATCGAGGCCCTCAGCCACAGTTTCATCCGTCCCGAGGGCTCGCCCCAGGTGATCTTCGCCGGCAACAACCTCTCGGAAGACTACATAGCCGAGGCCCTGGACCTGGCGAAGACAAGGAATACCGCCGTGGTGGTCATCTCCAAGTCCGGAACAACCACCGAGCCCGCCATCGCATTCAGAATCTTCAAGGAATACATCGGGAAGACCTACGGAGCCACGGAGGCCTCGCAGCGCATAGTCGCGGTCACGGACGCCAGCAAAGGCGCCGTCACGACCCTCTCGGACAATATGGGATACCGCACCTTCGTGGTGCCTGACAACGTAGGTGGACGCTACAGCGTGCTGACCCCAGTCGGACTTCTTCCCATCGCCCTCGCAGGCTTCGACATCCGCGCGATGCTGCGCGGCGCCGCCGACGAGATGAAAGAGCTTCAGGCCCGCAGCGCGGAGAACCCCGCAGTGCAGTACGCCGCAATGCGCAACCTCCTCTACGACAACGGCAAAGCCGTCGAGATACTCGTCAGCTACAACCCCAAGCTGGTTTACTTCGCGGAATGGTGGAAACAGCTCTACGGAGAGTCGGAGGGCAAGGAAGGCAAAGGCATCTTCCCCGCCAGCGTGGCCAACACCGCAGACCTCCACTCGATGGGACAGTTCATCCAGGAAGGTTCCAGGGTGATGTTCGAGACCGTTCTCAACGTCGAGAAGGCCGCCCGCGAGGTTTGCGTCGGCCCTGACCCCGACAACCTCGACTGTCTCAACTACCTTGCAGGCAGCAGGGTCGAGCACTGCAACGCAATGGCCCGGCTCGGAGTGAAGGTGGCCCATATCGACGGAGGCGTTCCCCAGATGGAGGTGGACATCGAAAAGATCGACGAATACAATCTCGGAGCCGCATTCTACTTCTTCGAATTCGCCTGCGGAGTCAGCGCTTACACCCTCGGCATCAACCCCTTCAACCAGCCCGGAGTGGAGGCATACAAGAAAAATATGTTCGCGCTTCTGCGCAAACCGGGATATGAAGCCCAGACCGAGGAGATACTCAAAAGAATCTGAGAGCCATAGGCGGAAAGTTCAAAATAACGGCATCTGTACTGTGCGCGCTATGCCTCTCGTGCATCGCGCTCAGGGCCCAGTGGGACAAGGACGTTTTCTCGCTGAGGGGACGCCTTGCCCTCCAGGACGGCAACTACGCCCAGGCCATCGAGAATTTCAACATCCTCGCCAGGCTTGACACCACCGACTACTGGAACTACTTCTACCGCGGCATCGCCAAATACAATCTCGGCGACCTGCGCGGAGCCCAGGTGGACTTCGACCACTCCTTGAGAATCAATCCCCTCTTCACCAACGGCTACCACTACAGGGCCATCACCAAGAGCCGCTTCGGCGAGTATGAGGAAGCCCTGGGCGACCTGCAGACGGCAATCAACCTGCGTCCAGGCTTCTACGGGCTGTATTTCAGCCGCGGGGTCACCTATTTTCTCGCCCAGCAGTTCGACAAGGCCGTCGGAGATTTCGACAAGTACATACGCCACGAACCGGAAGACCCTTCAGCCTACCTCAACCGCGGCGCGTCCTACCTCTTCCTCGCCGACACCACGAAAGCCCTGAACGACTACAACAAGGCCATACACCTCGACCGCTTCGAGCCCGAAGGATTCATCCGCCGCGCCCGCGTGTTTGCGGACAGAGGCGAGATGGAAAAGGCTCTGGATGATATGGACCACGCAATCGAGCTGGATTCCACCAACACCCTGGCCCACTTCAACAGAGCCCTTATGCGTTTCGACGCCAAAAATTACCGCGGAGCCATGAGCGACCTGGACCTTGTCCTGCAGTATGAGCCCGGAAACGCCCTCACCCTCTACAACAGATCCCTGATCAGAGCCCAACTCTCGGATTTCGAAGGCGCGCTGGACGATATGGACAGGGTCATCAACATCAACCCCGGAAATGTCCTCGCATACTTCAACAGGGCCTCCTACTTCATAGAACTGGGGCGTATGCGAAGCGCTCTCTCCGATTACGACAAGGCCATCGCGCTATACCCCGATTTCGCAAAGGCGTATATGAACAGGGCCTATGTGAAAAACCTACTGGGAATGCAGAAGGAGTCCAAGTCCGACTACGACACGGCCCGCAGGAAAATAGACAAGTACAGGAGCGACAAGGCCTCCGGAGCGGACTTCGCCGACACAACCAGGAAGTTCAATTCCCTCATAGCGCTGGATGCCGATTTCGCAAAGAAGGACTTCGACAACGAACTCCTGCAGCACCGCGACATAGACGTGCGCCTCAGGCCTCTCTACAGAATCCAGGTCAGCGAATCCGCCGACAACACGCAGTACGCCTTCTCAGGTAAGTTCGAGAGCGCCGACGTAAGGATGCTCGCAGCAAAGATGAAGGTGGATGTGGAGATGGCCTCATCCCCGCTTGCCGGCGCAAAGCACCGTTCCCTCTACGGGTATGACGCTTCCGGGTCGGACGTGATGTTCGTGCGCGCGATGGACGAAGTGAGGGACAGGAAGTTCAACGCCGCCCTCAGGACATACGACGCCGCCGTCGAAAACTGCTCCGACGAAAGGATGAAAGCGTTCATGAGGATGAACCGGGGTGTACTCAGGGCCGAGATGATAGACTTCATCGCGAACATAGAGAGCAACGTGCAGACCCTTTCGATGGACGACCAGGGTGCGGCGAAGGCAAGGGTGTCCGACAGGACGGAGCGCCACTACGACTACTCCGAAGCCATAGAGGATATGGAATCCGCATCGAGGAGTCTCCCTACCCTGCCCTACGTGCATTTCAACCTCGGCAACCTCTACTGCCTGAGTACCGATTTCGTGCGGAGCCTGAGCAGCTACGACGAAGCCATCCGGCTCTTCCCCGGTATGGGGGACGCATACTTCAACCGCGGACTGGTGCTCATATTGCTCAAGGACAAGGAGAAAGGCTGCTTCGACCTCTCGCACGCGGGAGAACTCGGAGTCAAGGAAGCATACGGAGTGATAAGCAAATACTGCAAGGAGGATGATTAAGTTCAAAAGCTTTTCCAGCGGAAGCTGCGGCAACTGCTACTGGCTCGGCATCGAGAATGACGGCCGCATCGAGGAGGGCATACTCATCGACGCCGGAGTCAGCCTGCGCCGGGTACGCATCTGCCTGCAGCAGGACGGCCTCTCTCTGAACGACTTCTCCGACATCCTTGTCACGCACGACCACTTCGACCACATCCGCTCGCTCGGTTCCTACTGCAAGCATCTCCAGCGTCCGGTCTGGACCACCGCCACCCTGCACGAGGCGCTCTCGCACCACGTGATGACCTACGAATATATCCCGTCCTGCCGCCACATCCTCAGGGAGGACGCCTGGAACGATCTGTGCGGCGGGCGCATCAGGGTACGCTGCTTCACCGTCCCGCACGACGCTACCCAGACCGTCGGCTTCGCAATCACCCTGGACGGATACAGGTATGTCCATATCACCGACTGCGGACGTATGACCGAAGAGGCGCTCGGATTCTGCGCACAGGCGGACACCGTGGTGCTCGAATCGAACTATGACCCCGAAATGCTCGAGCACGGCCACTATCCTCCGGAACTCCAGGCCCGCATACGGGGCGGAAACGGGCATATGAGCAACGAGGAGTGCGCCGCGGCCATCTCATCCTTCGCGCACAAGAATCTGCGCAACGTGTTCCTGTGCCACCTCAGCGAAAACAACAACACCCCCGAACTGGCCTATCAGGCCTCGCGTCCCTCGGTGCCGGAAGGAGTCCGGCTCCAGACCCTCCCGCGCCAGACGCCTTCGGTATTGTTCAATTTATAGTTATCTTTGCACGGTAATGAAAGAATTCTGGAAAGTCATAAAACGCTATGTCAGGCCCTATGTTCAATACGTGGGCGGAAGCTTCCTTCTCAACATACTCTCAGCCGTATTCAACATCTTCTCCTTCACTCTGCTGATTCCCATCCTGAACATCCTGTTCAGCCTGGACCGGAAAGTCTATTCCTTCATCGAGTGGGGGGCAGACGGATATGGCTTCAAGGATATCCTCCTCAACAACGTTTACTGGTTCGTATCCGAATATATGGGTCTGCACGGAGCCGGCAGGACGCTGCTTGTACTGTGCCTCGCGCTTGTCGCCCTGACCTTCGTCAAAACCTTCTGCTATTTCGCCAGTTCGGCCGTGATGGTCCCCATCCGCACCGGCATCATACGCGACATCCGCTCCGACATCTACAACAAGATCATCTCCCTCCCCATAGGCTTCTTCACCCAGGAGCGCAAGGGCGACATCATAGCCCGTATGAGCGGAGACGTCTCCGAAGTCGAGACCTCCATCACCGGCTCCATCGACATGCTGGTGAAGAACCCCATACTTATAATATTCTATATAGGTACGCTGTTCTTCATCTCCTGGCAGCTGACACTCTTCGTGCTGGTCTTCGTCCCTGTCGTGATATGGATAATGTCCATCATCGGGCGCAAGCTCAAGGCGAAGTCCACCGAAGCGCAGGAATTGTGGTCCGACACAATGAGCCAGGTCGAGGAGACCCTCGGCGGCCTGAGAATCATCAAGGCCTTCCTCGCCGAAGGCAAGATGGCCGCGCGTTTCAGGAAAATCACCAACGAGTACCGCCGCCGCACCGGAAGGGTCAACGTACGCCAGGTTCTGGCTCACCCCGTCAGCGAATTCATGGGCACTGCGATGATAGCCATCGTGATGTGGGTCGGAGGCACCATCATCCTCGGAGGCAAGTCCCCCATCGACGCACCTACCTTCATATTCTATATGGTGATGCTCTACAGCGTCATCCAACCGATCAAGGATTTCTCCAGGGCTGCGTACGGCATTCCCAAAGGCCTCGCATCGATGGAGCGCATCGACAAGATACTCGGAGCCGAGAACCCCATCACGGAGAAAGCCGACCCCATCCGGATAAAGGAATTCAACACCTCCATCTCCTTCAGGGGCGTGGACTTCTCCTACAATGAAAGCAAGAAGGTGCTGCACTCTATCGACCTCGAAATTCCCAAAGGCAAGACAATAGCCATCGTAGGCGCTTCCGGAGCCGGCAAATCCACAATCGCCGACCTCATCCCGAGATTCTACGACGTGAATGCCGGAAAGGTGATGATCGACGGTACGGACGTGCGCGACCTCTGCATTTCAGACCTCCGCTCCCTTATGGGCAACGTCAACCAGGAGGCCATTCT
This sequence comes from Bacteroidales bacterium, assembly GCA_024402025.1. Lineage (GTDB taxonomy): Bacteria > Bacteroidota > Bacteroidia > Bacteroidales > UBA932 > Cryptobacteroides. The sequence continues at coordinate 14,318 of JAKSJY010000008.1, read as the reverse complement.
TTTCAACGACACCATTTTCAACAACATAGCCTTCGGCGTGGAGGATGCAACCCTCGAGCAGGTGGAGGCGGCGGCGAAAATCGCGAACGCGCACGAATTCATAATGGAGAAGCCTCTCGGCTATCAGGAGAACATAGGAGACCGCGGCAGCAAGCTTTCAGGCGGTCAGCGCCAGCGTATCAGCATCGCACGCGCCATCCTCAAGAACCCGCCCATCCTCATTCTGGACGAAGCCACCGCATCCCTCGACACCGAGTCCGAAAGGCTCGTGCAGGAAGCGCTCGACCGTCTTATGAGCAGCCGCACAACCATCGCCATCGCCCACAGGCTCTCCACCATCAAGAATGCCGACGAAATAATCGTCCTTGACGAAGGACGCATCGTCGAGAGAGGACGCCACGAACAGCTCATCGAACTCGGAGGACATTACAAGAAACTCTATGAGATGCAGACACTGTAATCCGGGGGCTGTCTGGAAAGTTGTTCTGGTCCTTTACCTGATTGCGCTGGGATACCTGTGCTTTTCTTCCGGGGAAAGTCTTCCAAAGCAGCCCGGGTTCCTGAATTTCGAAGGCAGCGACAAGCTCATACATTTCATAATGTTCCTCCCGCTTCCCTTCCTGGTCTGTCTGTCCGGAGGAAAAGGGCTGCACAGGCCGTCCCTCAAAGGGCTGCTTTCCATTCTGGTATTCGGACTCGCATTGGGAGCCGTCACCGAACTCATACAGGGGATGCTTCCCTACCGCGGCAGGGACATCCGGGATTTTGCGGCGGATATTTTGGCCGTCGCTACAGGTTGTCTGATTCTTGGAGTTCTTCCGAAAGCTCCTTCGGAGTCTTCTTGCGGAAAACGAGATTGTTCTGGATGCAGAAATTAACCAGTCCGCTGAACGTCAGCGCGATAAGGTTACACAGAACGACGTCTATCTGGAACGCTTTTTCCACGAGGACAAGCAGGACCATCTTTACGAGGAATGCGGAGATGCAGGTGAGATTGTATTTCCAGAAGTGCCGGATGAAGCACCTGTCCACCGTCCTGTCTATCCTCTCGCGCCACACGTAGAAGTACGCGGTGAGGAAGTTCACCATCACTGCGCACTCGAATGAAATCATAGGCGAGACGATGACCTGCCCGACGTAGCTGGAAAACACCTGATGGCTGAAGAACCAGAGGACAAGACAGTCCGTTCCGGTCCCGAGGAGAGTGGTCATAGTGTACTTCAACATTCTGGCAGCCACCTGGAATATGTTCTCCTTTTTCGGCATTCTTTCGATTTTTAGCGGGGCAAAAATAGTAAAACTCATTAACAATTCAACAAAAGCACTCTCAAATTCACAAAAAAAATAAAATCTTCACAAAAAAGATTCTTAAATTCACAAAGCGTTTGGAGCTTGAAAACCATTTTATATACCTTTGCACTGTCGCCGGAAAACAACGGAGACAGACAGAAAGCAATAACAATTTAAATCTTAAATACTATGTTCGTTAAAAATTCAAATTTCGTCATCTACCTCGCACTCGCAGCATTGGTAGGTTTCGGCGCAAGCGTTCTTTTCTTCACCTCCGACTTCCAGAGTTCACTTCTCAGCGGAGACATCTCCAAGGCCAGCGTCTACAACAACCAGAAAGAGGATCCTGAATTCACGGCCCTCAAGGAAAGGCTTCAGAACGACGAGGAATTTTTCAACGCCACCGAGTCCGCTTATGATCTGATCAAGGGACGCGTGAATGACCTCGAGGAACTTACCGCACAGACACTCGACCTCTGTTCAGACATTCCCGAATTCCAGGTTGCAATAAAGAGCGTCCTCTCCCTGAATGCAAAGGCATACAATGCCGGCCAGTATGTCGCCGCAGCCCAGAACGGACTCCATAACATCGCTGCAGGCAAGAACGCTCCCAACTACGAGCAGGCTTCGAACAACACACGCGTGGCTTTCAGCAAGATAGAGAACCAGCTCGCTATCGGCAAGGCATTCGTCGTCACCGCTACAAACTACCTCGAAGACAAGGACGGAGAGGAATACAATGAACTTGCAGGCCTTGTCGCAAAGTGGGCCGTTTACTGCACCGAGGATGCTATCCTCAACGGAGACGAGGAAGAGTACGCATACTGGAACGGAGAAGCCGGCAGGATGAGTGTAACGTCTGCAAACCTCTCGCAGGCTTTGGCAGATAGCGAGACAACTCGTTCCTTTAGTGAATTTTCCTCTATTAATTATGAAACACAAGTTGACAATCTCTTCAATGAAGGTACTACATTTGGCGACATCTTCAATGAAGGTACTACATTTGGCGACATCTTCAATGAAGGTACTATATTTGGCGACATCTTCAATGAAGGTACTACATTTGGCGACCTAAGTGAAAACCTTTCATCCAGTTTTCAGAACTAACAATGCATCTTGAAACAAGATGAGTTTTCGAAAAAGAATCCTTATAGGGTTGTGGCTGCTCGCCACAACCCATTGCGTTTTCTGCAACGCCCAGACGATTTACCAGTACGAAAGTCCCGACGCAAGGATATGTTTCTTCCAGAAAAGCCAGTCCCAGTACATCCCGCATCTCATAAGGAGATATGAACTCGGCAAGCAGCTTCACTACCAGATATGGGGCGCTCTGCCCTCCCAGGTTCCCTTCATGTGGCTTACGGATTGGGAAGACGACGGAAACGGAGGAGTGTGCGCAATGCCGCATACGATGATCCAGATCGGGATGGCACCAATGAACAAATCGTATTTCGTCGCCCCCGCCGGCGACAGGTATGCCCAGCTCTTCAAGCACGAATACACCCACGTGGTGATGACCGACAAGGCTAATTCCGAAGACGAGAAGTGGAGGCGCTTCACGGGAAACAAGGTGGTACCGGATTCGAACTATCCCCTGAGTTCCGTATGGGGCTACCTCAACGTCCCCCGATGGTACTCTCCCAGATGGTACCACGAAGGAATCGCCTGCTTCCTGGAGACCTGGCTGGGAGACGGGTTCGGGCGCGCGCTGGGAGGATATGATGAAACGTATTTCAGGACCCAGATAAAGGAAGGGAAGGAACTGTTCTCAGTGGTCGGACTCGAAACTGAAGGAAACACCTCCGACTTCCAGCAAGGCTCGGTCTCATACCTGTACGGAACGAGGTTCGTGAACTATCTCGTTCTCACCTACGGCTACGAAAAACTCGTGGAATTCTACAACCGCACCGACGACAGCGAGAAGTTCTATGCGGACCAGTTCGAGAAGGTGTACGGCAGGAAACTCAGGGAAGTCTGGGGCGATTGGATCAAGTTCGAAAAGGTCCATCAGGAGGAAAACCTGGGAATCATTGCGGAATACCCTCTTACAGAACTTGACAAGATAACCGACATCTGCCTCGGCGCGGCTTCTCCGATGATTGTCGACGAAGAGAGGAAGGTGGCATACGCCGCAGTCAACCACGCCGGGGATTTCGCCCATATTGCCAGGATAGATCTCTCTTCGGACAGCAACAACATCAGCAGGATTGCACCCGTGCTCGGAGCCCAGATGTACCAGACGGCATATCTGGCCTATGACAGGAACCGCCAGAGGCTTATCTGGACCGACAGGAACAGCAAGTGGAGAGGCCTGACGGTTTATGACCTCGTGGAGAAAAAACAGACAAAGCACCTGAAATACCAGAGAGTGAACAACATCTGCTACGACAATGCCGGAGACTGTCTGTACGGAATAATCAGCAACGGAGGCACCAACAGCCTTGTGAAATATGACGCAAATCTGGAGAACCCTGAATTTGTCTTCAGCTTCCCCTTCGGCGTCAGCGTCGGGGACCTCGATGTCTCCCACGACGGAAAACACCTTGTCGCCTCAATGCTCGGGACCAGGGGCCAGCATTCGCTCATAATGTTCGACACGATGGATTTCGAGGACGGAATCTTCGATTACAGGACACTTATGACCCTTGACGATTCCAACCTGAGCCAGTTCCGCTTCAGTGCCGACGACTCGAAACTTGTAGGATTCAGTTACTATACGGGAGTCCCCAACATCTGGTCCCTCGACCCGGAGACCGGAGACTTCGAACTTCTCTCCAACGTGGAGACGGGAATGTTCGCCCCGTATCTCGCTTCCGACGGCACCGTTTACGCATACCACTTCACATCCGAGGGAATGGACCCGGTCAAGATGGAATACCGCGAACTGAAGGATGCCAACAGCATACAATTCCTCGGGCAGAAAGCATATGAAGCGAATCCCCGGCTTGCGGAGATTTCGACACCGGCGCAGAAGCTTCCGGAACTCTCCTATGGAGAAATCTATGACTCCGTCAAGATTTACAATCCCGTAAAGGAATTGAAATTCCAGGGTGCATATCCCGACATCAGCGGCTTCACCGACAGGAATTCATTCAACAACGTCACTCCCGTACTCGGATATCACTTCTCGTTCTACGATCCGCTTTCGGCATTCCGCATCAACTGTTTTGTAGGAGCATCACCCTGGAGCACCAACGATTGGAAGAACAGGGTTCACGCCAGCGCGGATGTCAAATATTACAACTGGACCTTCAACGCAGCGTGGAACCCCTGCTGCTTCTACGACCTGTTCGGCCCCCGCAGGGCATCGCGAAAAGGATACAGCTTCTCCCTCGCATACAACAGGAACCACACAATGCAGCTTCCTTTCCGCTGGAGCTGGGGGGCCGCGATAGCCCACTACGGAGATATGGACGCCCTGCCTCTCTACCAGGAGATCTCGGTGGATGAAAACATCACCTCTTTCCAGACAGTGAACGTCCACATCAACGGAGGTCGTGTGAACGGGACTCTCGGCGCCATAAGCGGGGAATCCGGATACAGGTTTGCCGCAAGCGCGTACTCCTATATCGCCAACGGCAAGCTCTTCCCTTCGATCGACGCATCCGGAGAAATCGGGACCAGACTTCCATTCGGCGAGCACAATGCATTCTGGGCAAAGGGTGCTGTCGGACAGTCTTTCGGGGACCCGGCGTCCGCACTTGGAAACAGTTATTTCGGAGGATTCCGCAACAACTATGTGGACAACGGAGAAATCAACAGGTTCTCGACGGTAAGCGCTCTTCCGGGAGCAAGGATAGACCAGATAAAGGCGCACAACTACGCGAAACTCACCGGAGAAATCGATTTCACCCCCATCCGTCTGAATGACTTCGGAGCTCTTCAGTGCTATCCCAACTACATCCAGTTCTGCCTCTTCGGCCATGACCTGATGACAGACCAGTGGGGCAGCCGGTCCGGCGACCGGGCCAACTACGTCAGTGTCGGGGCTCAGATGAACATACAGCTTGTGTTCTTCTCCTATCTGAAATCCACGCTGTCTGTCGGTTATGCCAGAACCTGGGGCAACGCAATCAATCAGGGCGAGTTCATGATTTCTTTGAAATTATTGTAATTTTTCCAAAATTTGCAGTCGGTTAGCATGTGTACTGATGAACGAAAACGTCATATTCATACTCCCGGCTGCAATTGCCCTGTTCTGGATTCTGCGTATCTTCCTTCAGAAGGAGGTTGACAAGGCCAGACTTTTCATCATATTCGGGATGCTGATGGCGCTTCTCACGATGTTTTTCCGCGAGACGTTCGCCCTGTTCACCTTTCCATTCTTCCACCTTGCGGTGAGAGAAAAGACCTCGGCGCACGGAATCGGGAAATGGGACAGTCTCGTGTTCCTTCCGTCCGTTCTTCTGATTCCATACGCAGGAGAGACGCTTGCCAACGTTTTCCTTATCATACAGATTGCCGTAATCTCCATCTGGTCCGTACTGAGCGTCCGCAAATACAACAGGCAGCTTGCCGAGGTGTATGACTCCAGCGTGGAGGAAAACACCGCGAACGACATAGGACAGATCCTGATGTTCATGATTTTCACCGTGATCACCACGGTAATCATTGTGATGCTGCCTGATTTCGTGACGTCCTCCCTCCTCGTCCGGATTATTCTTGCGATATTCCTTTCCGTGCTGCAGTTCAACGTGGGAATACTCACGTTCAGGATGAAGGACACCCCCGGACTGGCGGCGGAAATTGCAGAAATTGCAGCAGGAGAAACACTGCAGAATGACGGGGGAATGATTTCACCCGCATCCGGGGATGAGAAGCTGCTCGCGAAGGTGGAAAGCGAGAATCTGTACCTGGATCCGACGCTGTCCCTCGTCTCACTGGCAGAAATCCTCCATACCAACAGGACTTATCTTTCAAGTATGATCCACTCTCTTCGCGGGGTGAACTTTTCCGACTACATCAACAACCTCAGAATCAATTATTTCATTGAAATAGTCCGCAATGAAGGCTCGTCGGTCAACATCAAGGATGCGGCGATGCGCGCGGGATACAGCAACATCCAGTCATTTTACCGCAATTTCTCCGACAAAATGCAGATGACACCCAAGACTTGGGTTGCAAATTATACCAAACAGCAATGATCATCACACTAGTCTCACTCCTCCCGATTGTTACGTTCCTCATCATCCTGAAGTTTCTTGACAGCTTTGCGCTCGTGAAAAGGTCAGCACTTTGGAGTACTACGGGCTACGGAGCTCTGGTGTGCATCCTGCTGCTGGCAATCACAAAGTTCGTGGAATTCCCCCAGGTGGGCGGGCAGTCCACGATGCCGTTCTGGGAGGAAGTTCTTAAGGCAATCCCAGTAATCATCGGAATATCCCGACGACGGATAAAATTCCTGGCTGAAGCGCTCATCTACGGAGCCTCCATCGGAGGCGGATTCGCCCTCGTGGAAAATACAGTCTACCTGATGTTCAACTACAGCGCAATGACCGTCGGCACCGCAATCTTCAGGGGATTCAGTTGCGCAACCCTGCACGTGGGATGCACGGCTTTGATCGCCACCATCGCCGTCCTGACGGCAGATTTCAAGCCCAAGGCCCTTTTCAAGATACTGGCCTTCATCCCGTCCATCATCCTGCATTTCATAATGAACCTTCTGGTCTCCAACGGCATAGTCTCCCCCGCTGTCCAGCTCGTGGTGACGGTTGCCGGATTCTGGATTCTGATTGCACTGCTTTTCAGCGCGGGACAGAAGAAAATCTACAAATGGATGGACCACAGCATTAGCATAGACGTCGAAACGCTTTCTTCCATCAAGAAAGGATGCTTCGCATCCACAAAAGCCGGGATGTACCTGATGGATGTAAAGGAGCAGTTCAAGCCTGAAGTGTTCTTCGATATGATAAACTTCGTGGAACTGTATCTTGAGATCAAGATCGAGAAACAGAGCCGCATGCTGCTGAGCCAGGCCGGTTTCGCTGACGCAATCCCTCAGGCAGAAACAGATGCCTACAACGCAAAAGTCCTTGAATTCGAGAGCCTTAAGAAATTTATCGGAAAGACCGGACTCCAGGTTCTTTCCCCTCTTGTAAAAGATAGTTAAAAATAATTTGGAAAATTGCAGAGGAAATGATACCTTTGCAGTCCCTTTGAAAGGTTGGAAGACTCGTTAGCTCAGTTGGTAGAGCATCACACTTTTAATGTGGGGGTCTCGGGTTCGAGCCCCGAACGAGTCACGAATTGCGCTCTTAGCTCAGCTGGTAGAGCAACTGACTCTTAATCAGTGGGTCTAGGGTTCGAATCCCTAAGAGCGCACTCAAAGGCCTTCGGAAATCCGAAGGCCTTTTTTGATTGGTACCCCTTTTCCGACCAATTAATTTTCAGTTTTTTATAAACTTTGGGGAATATTTACTAAATTGCCCGGATATTGAGCTGAAATATGATAATCAGGAGCAAAACACCCTTGCGACTTGGACTGGCTGGAGGAGGAAGTGACGTATCTCCTTACAGCGATTTGTACGGCGGATTGATTCTCAACGCAACTATCAATCTCTACGCGTATTGCACGATAGAAGAAGACAATTCCGGCCGAATCACAATACGGTCCTACGATGACAACTGTTTCGAGACCCATCCTATTGCAAAAGAAATGAAAATCGAAGGAGGGGCGATCCTCATCAAGGGCGTATACAACAGACTGGTCAGAGATTTCGACATCCGTTCGGAAGGCTTTGCAATCACGACTTACAACGATGCGCCTCCCGGCTCAGGACTGGGTACGTCATCCACTATGATTGTCGGCATCATCAAAGCCTTTGTCGAATGGATGGGACTTCCTTTGGGTGATTATGAAATCGCCCGGCTGGCATATGAAATCGAAAGGAAAGACCTCGGCCTGTCAGGAGGAAAACAAGACCAGTATTCGGCCACTTTCGGCGGTTTCAATTTCATGGAATTTCTCAAGAATGATATGGTTATTGTAAACCCGCTCAAGGTGAAAAGATGGATTACCGACGAATTGGAATCATCAATAATACTATATTATACGGGAGCTTCCCGCAGCAGTGCGGCAATCATCGACGAGCAACGGAAGAATACTGAAAGTGGCAACTGCACGGCCGTAGAGGCTATGCATAGAATCAAGCAAAGTGCCATCGACATGAAACTGGCGATACTCAAAGGAGACATGGACTCCTTTGCGGCCATCCTGGAAAAATCCTGGGAAGACAAGAAAAAGATGGCGGGAGCCATAAGCAATCCTGTCATTCAACAGGCATTCGATGTCGCTATAGCGGCGGGAGCCAAATCAGGAAAGGTTTCCGGGGCCGGTGGAGGAGGTTTTATAATGTTCTTTGCCGATCCGGCCAGAAGAGCCGATGTCATAAATGCGTTGTCGAAACTTCAGGGACGGGTTGTGCCGTTCCAGTTTACCGAAGGGGGCGCACACGGATGGAAAATATACTGAAACAACAGATTTTGGCATATGCTTTTTGAAGAAATTATCACTCGGCAGATATCTGACAGCATCTCCGTAAAGGAATCCTTGTTGAAAGACAAGGAAATGACCGGCAGAATCGCACGGGCCGCGGAAATTTGCATCAATTCATACAAGAAAGGAGGCAAAGTGATTTTTGCCGGAAACGGAGGCAGCGCTGCGGATGCCCAGCATCTTGCCGGAGAACTGGTCAACAAATTTTATTTTGACAGACCCGGATTGAGCAGCCTTGCATTGAACACCGACACTTCCATCGTGACATCTATCGGCAACGATTACGGTTTTGACCGTATCTTCGCAAGACAAATCGAAGCTAACGGAAAGGAGGGAGACGTGTTCATAGGAATCTCCACGTCCGGCGACTCCGCAAATGTAGTGGAGGCCCTCAAGACGTGCAAATCCAAAGGAATCGCCACAATAGGCCTTACCGGCAGCAGGTGCTGCAAGATGGACAGCCTTTGCGACATCATCATAAAGGTAGGGAGCGAAGAAACACCGAGAATTCAAGAATGTCAGGTCCTGATCGGACATATCCTCTGCGGTCTGATAGAAAAGCAACTCTTCGGCAACGCTGAGTGATGGATGCAATCATTCTTGCAGGAGGATTGGGGACAAGGTTGAGACCTGCCGTAAGTGACATCCCGAAATCCATGGCCCCCGTGGCAGGAAAGCCTTTCCTGTCATATTTGCTTGATTGGCTGACAGGTCGCGGCATCGACAATGTAATCCTGTCTGTCGGATACCTGCGGGAACATATATTCAAGTGGATTGAAAAACACGGAGCGGAGTATCCGTTCAAGTTTCTGTTTGCAGAAGAAAGCACGCCTCTGGGAACCGGAGGTGGCATCAGGCTGGCCCTTTCCAAAACATCGTCGGATAAAGTCCTGGTGATAAACGGAGACACTTTCTTTGATGCTGACGTCTCCGCGCTTGCCTCAACGGATGCTGCGGTGACCTTGGCCCTCAAGCCTATGAAAGATTTCAGCCGCTATGGTTCGGTGCAACTCGACGCCGAAGGCAACGTGACGGGATTCGCAGAAAAGAGGTATTTGGAAGAAGGTCTGATAAATGGTGGGATTTATGTGGTGGATAAGACAAAACTGGATTTGAGGAATTACCCGACCAGGTTTTCATTCGAGAAAGACGTACTTGAGCCGTTGGCAGGCAATGGAAAACTTCGAGGTGTCATCTGTGACGGATATTTCATAGACATAGGAATCCCTTCCGACTATACAAAAGCCGAACTGCATTGGAGTGGATATGACACTCTCCTGCTTGACCGCGACGGAGTGATCAATGTCCTCAGGCCGGGGGATTATGTCAAGTCCTGGGAAGAATTCGAATTCATCCCCGAATTCCTGAAAGCCATTCCGGAGTGGTCATCAAAATTCAGGAACATCTTCATAGTGACCAACCAACGCGGTGTAGGCAAGGGGCTTCTGTCAGAAACAGAGCTCGAGCGCATCCATATGAAAATGAAGGAAGCCATCGCAGATGCGGGAGGAAGAATCGACGGCATTTATGTCTGCACCGCCGTCGAGGATTCGGATTACAGAAGGAAACCGAATCCCGGGATGTTTGAAGACATTCTCAAAGAGCATCCCGACGTCCGCAGGGAATTGACGGCAATGGTCGGAGACAAAGACTCGGATATTGAATTCGCCCGACGCGCCGGAGTAAACGGGTATAAGATAGACTGGAAATGAAAATCACAATACTTGGCACGGCATATCCCTATAGAGGAGGATTGTCTGCATATAACGAAAGGCTAGCAAGGGAATTTCAATCGGAAGGGCACGACGTGCAGATAAAAACCTTCACTTTGCAATACCCGGAATTTCTGTTCCCCGGCAAGACCCAGTTCTCTGACGAGCCCGCGCCTAAAGGTTTAAGGATTGAGCGATGCCTCAATTCAATCAATCCGTTCAACTGGCTGAAAGTCGGACGCGGCATATACAGGGACCGACCCGACCTGCTGATAATCAAGTTTTGGCTTCCATATATGGCCCCCTGCCTCGGAACAGTGGCCAGAATAGCCAAAAGAAATGGGAAAACGCTGGTCGTTTCAGTTCTTGACAACCTGATTCCACACGAGAAAAGGCCGGGAGACAAGATGCTTGCAAAGTATTTTTGCGGATCGGTCGACAAATTTGTGGCGATGTCCGAATCCGTATTGTCCAATATAGATTTGTTCGACAAGGAAAAGCCCCGGTCATTCTGTCCCCATCCCCTTTATGACAACTTCGGCGAACCAGTCAGCAGGAAGGAGGCATGCGCAAGGCTCGACCTCGACCCTGAGTCCAGAATACTGCTCAGTTTCGGACTGATTCGCGACTACAAGGGATTGGACTGGCTTCTTGAAGCATACTCGTCACTTAAAGACAGGAAAAGCGTCAAACTCGTAGTAGCCGGTGAATTTTACTCGGACGGTACCAAATACCACCAGCTTGCCCGTAAACTCGGCATCGACGAAGAAGTGATATGGAGAACTGAATTCGTACCCGACGACGAAGTGAAATACTATTTCTGTGCCACTGACCTTGTTGTACAGCCTTACAAATCAGCCACCCAGAGCGGGGTTACACAGATAGCCTATCATTTCGAAAAACCGATGCTCGTCACCCGCGTCGGCGGTCTCCCCGAGATTGTCCCCGACGGGAAGGTCGGATATGCCGTAGATCCCTCCCCGGCCGGAATCACTGCCGCGCTGGACAAATTCCTGCGCGAGTCCCCGGACTCTTCCGAAGGCATAAGGGAAGAAAAACGAAAATATTCGTGGAAAAATATGGTGGATTCCATTGTAAATTGTTAATTTTAACTTTTCTTTCGAAAACAGTATGCATTCCAAAGCAGCAGCCCTATTCTCAGTCTTATTCCTCCTTGCCTCCTGCGCCAAGGAGGAGTACAAGCCCAAAAAGGACGAAAACACGCTGAACCTTTCCACAGACGTCATCGAGTTTCCCGCCGAAGGAGGCGTCAGGACGATAGAAGTGACAAGCAACGCCGAATGGTATGCGAATTTTGTCGGAGAAGCCGTAAACTGGATTTCGCTGCCCGGCGAAAAAAACAGCGGCAACGGGACTCTGACCGTTACCGCAGGGCCGAATCCGACCTCCGAACCCCTCACGGCAAAGTTCTATGTAGCCATCTTCAATAGCAAAATGTGCTACGTCGAAATAAGACAGGCGGCCGGAGACGGTTCATCCGCCATTTCTTCCAACTACGCCCACGACGTCGACCTGCTCTACTTCAACAATGAGAAATCGACACAAGGGGTCCCCACCCTGGAGAGGATGCTGCACCTTATGTGTTCCAAGGAAGAGAATCCAAGATGGCTTTTCGACGGCTACATCCTGTCCGCCACCGACAACGAAGCGGGCCACTCGTTCAGCGCCTGCAGCGGAAACCTCAACATCGCCGCCACCAAGGACGAATGGCTGGAACTCATAGAATATCACTGCTCCAAGAACATCCCCCTTCTGGACCAGGCCACCGTCAAGACCGCGGAACTCACAGGCGTTTACGCACATAAGACGAAGATAATCTTCACCATCCCCTTCCCCTCCTACAGCCAGACCAACTGGGGTTCCATCGACGGGAAAGCCTTGGACTTCCGCAATGCCGCCGACAGGTTGAAGGCCTGCCAGTGGTTCATCGACGAAGCCGTCAAGCATTACAGGGCAGGAAAATTCCAGAACGTGGAACTTGTCGGATTCTACTGGCTGCACGAAGCCCTCGGAATGAACGACACCGACCGCATCTCGGAAACCTTCATAAAGAAAATCTCCGAGCACATCCACGGCTACAAGACAGAACTGTACTGGATTCCATACAATGACATCCACATTTATTCCACTTCCAGACTCGAGAAATGGAAGGATTACGGTACCGACCGCGTGATGTACCAGCCCAACTATTTTTTCAGACCCAAATGGGACTTCTCCACACTCGAAACCGCAATCAACAAGGCGCACGCCGCAGGCGTAGGCCTGGAATTCGAATGTGACTGGCACGGCACCACAATGTACCCCGGACCGGAACGGACTGACTACAACAAGCGGGCGAAGGAATACATTACCGAATTCGACAGGCTCGGCGTATGGGACAACGACATCATCGCCTACTACGAGTACCACTCCTTCGAGTATATCGCAACCCATCCCGCAAACCCTATGGACAGGGAACTGTACGAAATGCTGTCATCCAGGATAGCCCGCAGGCAGGAAAAATTCTACGGGATAAAATACAAGCAGTAAGATGAAAATCAACGCCAAGGGCCTGCTGGCAATCAGTCCTCTCATCGTATTCCTCGCACTGTTCGTTGTGGTCTCCCTCATCGCGGGGGACTTTACGAAAATGCCCGTATCAGTGGCATTCCTCACGGCGACCGTCTATGCCCTGGCAACCACCAAGGGACTTTCCCTCTCTGACAGGATACGGCTTTTCGCCCACGGTGCCGGGACAGGCAAGATCGTCTTCATCATAATGATATTCGTCATCGCCGGAGCCTTCGCGAAATCGGCCGAAGCGATGGGGTGCATCGATGCGACAGTAAACATAATGCTATCCTTCCTTCCACCCAACTGCATCTACATAAGCCTTTTCCTCGCAGGATGCATGGTATCGACCGCCACAGGCTCAGGCATCGGCTCGATTGTCGCCCTCGGCCCGATTGCGGTCGGAGTCGGCACTGCCACGGGAGGCAACATGCCCCTTCTGTGCGCAATCGTCGTATGCGGTGCGATGTTCGGAGACAACCTCTCATTCATTTCCGACACCACCATCATCGCCACCAGCACCCAGGGCTGCGAACAGCGCGACAAGTTCAAGGTCAACCTCTGGATGGCCCTCCCGGCATCCCTGATCACCATCGCAATCTATTTCTTCATGGGTAAGGATATGCCCACCGTCGACATACACCAGGAGGTCGAACTCATCAAGGCTGTTCCCTACATATTTATCATTTTCTTCTCCATAATCGGCGTGAACGTGATGGTCGTTCTCTTCTCGGGGACCATACTCTGCGGAGTGTTGGGACTGATTCTGGGGGCATTCGATTTCTACAAATGGATGGAGGCCGTGGACTCAGGCATAAACGGCATGAGCAGTATGGCAATAATAGTGCTTTTCGCGGCCGGACTTCTCGCAATCATCAAGCACAACGGGGGCATAGACCTCATCGTGTCGGCCTGCACCAGGCACGTCCACTCTCGCCGCAGCTGCGAGGCCTGCATCGCGCTTCTTACCGCACTGATGACCGCCTGCACTTCCAACAACACCATCGCAATCGTAAGCGCATCCACCATAGTCAAGGAGCTCAGCCTCAAGTTCGGCGTCGACCCCCGAAAGGCAGCCTGCCTGATGGACACGGGATCCTGCATCGCCCTCGAGCTGCTGCCCTACAGCATGCACCTTCTCGTAGCGGCGGGCTTCGCCGGAATCGCAGCAACGTCAATGATTCCCTACGTATTCTACGCCTTCCTCCTGCTCTTCTTCCTGATTATCGCGATAATCTTCAACATCCCCC
>JAKSJY010000079.1 GCA_024402025.1 Bacteroidales bacterium | reverse complement strand
CATTCCGTAAAGATATCCTATTTCGCGGCCGCCCACACCGACATCCCCTGCGGGAATGTCCTGGTCGGGGCCTATGCACTGCCAGAGCTCGAGCATGAACGCCTGACAGAAGCGCATTATCTCGTCATTGCTCTTCCCTACAGGGTCGAAATCCGAGCCACCCTTGGCTCCACCCATCGGCAGAGTGGTAAGTGCGTTCTTGAAAGTCTGTTCGAAACCGAGGAACTTGAGCATAGAAGGGGTTACTGCCTTATGGAAACGCAAGCCTCCCTTGTAGGGTCCGATTGCGCTGTTGAACTGGATGCGGTAGCCCGTATTGGTCTGAACCTGCCCGGCGTCATCCACCCAGGTGACGCGGAACGTGAAGATACGATCCGGTTCGACCATCCTCTCGACTATCTTCGCCTTTTCAAATTCCGGATGCTGATTGTACACATCCTCGATAGATTCGAGCACTTCCTGCACTGCCTGGAGATATTCGTTCTCTCCGGGATACTTTGCCTGCAGCCTGGCGATGATTTCTGATGTTTTCATTTTATATGAATTATTTCACTTCCCAAGTGGAGCCGCTCCTGAGGAGGTCGTCCACGCAATGAATCTTTGATTTTGACATTATATCCTTCACCTGGTCCCGGACACCGTCATCATAAGTAACGTCCGCGACGTCACGGATGACGCCCAGTGCCACGGGGTAGTCAGGTCCCTTCATATCGGCAAGCGCAGTCTGCAAGCCGATATCATCGGTCTTGGAATTGTGGACCAGGACATCATCGAGAGTATATCCGTCCTTGCCTACCGTCACGACCTTAAGTCTGCGCCCGTCATAGACAAGGCCCTTGTCCCTGTCTGCGCCGAAAAGCATCTTCTCCCCGTCGCGCAGCACAATGGTACGGTCAGCCCTTGTCGCAGGGTCGGAGATGTCCTTGTGCGCCCCGTCATTGAAGATGACGCAGTTCACGAGCATCTCCATCACGGAGCACCCGTCGTGCAGAGCCGCTCTGGTCATAATCTCCTCGTTGAGAGCAAGCTCGACGTCCAGGGATCTGGCGAAGAACGTACCCTTCGCGCCAAGCACAAGCGAACCGGGGTTGAAAGGATGCTCGACGGTGCCGTAAGGCGAGGTCTTGGTGATGGCTCCGAATTTGGATGTCGGAGAATACTGCCCCTTGGTCAGACCGTAGATCCTGTTGTTGAAGAGTATGATGTTGATGTCAATGTTTCTGCGGATGGCGTGGATGAAGTGGTTGCCTCCGATTGCCAGCGCATCGCCGTCGCCGCAGGCCTGCCATACGGTAAGGGTGGGATTGGCCACCTTGATGCCGGTGGATACCGCCGTCGCGCGTCCGTGGATACTGTGGAAACCATAGGTGTCCATATAGTAAGGAAGGCGCGAGGAGCATCCGATTCCGGACACCACCACGTAACGTTCCTTTTCATAGCCAAGCGCCTGACTTACTTTCGGCAACGCCCTCTGCAAGGCGGCAAGTACCGCGTGGTCGCCGCAACCGGGGCACCAACGTGCCATCTGGTCGCTTTTGAAATCTTTTGCTGTAAGTACTGCCATAGCCTAGAGTGATTTTATTGCGTCCACCAGTTCTCCCACGAGGAAAGGCTGGCCCTGGACCTTATTGTATTGTCTGTATTCGAACTGGGGGAGAATCCCGCGCAGATAAGCGGCGAACTGTCCGCTGTTGAGTTCGCATACGAGAATCTTCCTGTAGGAGGAGAATACCTGAGCGGTGTTGGACGGCAGAGGATTGATGTAATCGAAATGAGCCAGAGCCACACCGGCCTCCCTGACAGCCGAAAGAACGTGTCCGTATGTACCTCCCCAGCTGACTACAAGTATGTCGCTGCCTGTGTTCCCCTGCACTTCGAGCGCGGGGATGCTGTCGGCGATGCGCGCCACCTTCCCCGCCCTTTCACGGACCATCGTCTCGTGGTTGGCCGGGTCGTTGGAAAGGACGCCTTCGTGGTTCTTTTCGAGGCCTCCCACCCTATGTTCGAGTCCCTTCTGCCCGGGAATGGCCCAACGGCGCACCAAGGTCTCGGGATCTCTTTCGAAAGGATGGAACTTTTCCCCTTCCTTGAGCATACCGCTGACAAAGGGCGGCTTGATTTCGGGATAATCCGCCATCGAAGGAATTCTCCAGGGCTCCGAACCGTTTCCGAGGAAGCCTTCGGAGAGGAGAAGAACCGGGGTCATATGCTCGAGGGCTATCTTGGATGCCTGGAACGCCGCATCAAAACAGTGTGCGGGGCTATGGGCGGCAATTACGGGTATCGGACATTCACCGTTGCGTCCGTAGAGAGCCTGATTGAGGTCTGTCTGTTCGGTCTTTGTCGGAAGTCCCGTCGAAGGACCGCCTCTCTGGACATCCACCACTACGAGAGGGAGTTCCGTCATCACGGCAAGCCCGAGGGCCTCGCTCTTGAGTGATAGTCCCGGACCGGAAGTGGTCGTGACTGCCAGATTGCCGGCATATGAAGCTCCTATCGCAGTACAGATTCCTGCTATTTCATCCTCGGCCTGGAGGGTCTTGCACCCGAGACTCTTGTGCAGCGCCAGTTCCTCAAGGATGGCGGTTGCCGGAGTGATTGGGTATGAACCGCAGAAAAGAGGGAGACCCGACTTCTCGGAAGCGGCGAGAAGGCCCCAGGCGACAGCCTGGTTGCCGCTGATGTTCCTGTACAGACCGGGGACGGCATCTTTCACGGGCTCGACCTTGTATGTATTGGGAACAGCCTGGATGTTGGCCGCATAGTTGTAGCCGTCGTTCAGGACTTTCTTGTTGGGCTCGATCACTTCGGGATGCTTCTTGGAGAATTTCTTCTCAAGATATGCATAGATATACTCGAGGGGACGGCTGTAAATGTAGCAGGCCATTCCGAGAGTGAACATATTCTTGCACTTCAGAATCGCCTTGTTGTCCATCCCGCTGTCCTTCAGGGACTCGCGGGTAAGGGTGGTGATAGGAGACACGATAAGTGTCCTATCCTCCACTCCCAGTTCCTCGAAGGGGTTGTCGGTCTTGAATCCGGCCTTCTGCATACCGACTTCGTCGAAGGCATCCTCATCCACGAGAATCATAGCCTCTCTCTTGCACCACTTTGCATTGGACTTGAGAGCGGCGGGATTCATCGCGACAAGAAGGTCGCAATAGTCTCCCGGGGTGTTGACCTTGGTCGAGCCGATGTGGACCTGGAATCCGGACACGCCGGAAACGGTGCCCTGAGGGGCGCGTATCTCTGCAGGAAAATCGGGGAAAGTCGAAAGGGAGTTGCCGTAAACGGCACTCATATCTGCAAAAAGAGACCCGGTGAGCTGCATGCCATCACCTGAGTCTCCTGCAAATCTGATTACGACGTCTTCGACGTCAATTACCTTGTTCTGCATTACTCACTACTGAGCCTGTTGCTGTGCTGCAAGTTCCTGCTGGAGGGATTCGAGGGTCCTGTCATCTGCAATGCCGAGAGCCTTGCGGGCCGCGGGGGTAAGGTCTGCGCTCTGCGCCTCATCGATATACAGAACGGATGTCTTGTCGAATACATATACGTATCCGCCTTCCTTTGCGAGGGTGTTGACTGTCTCGATGGCTTTCTGCTGGATGGGAGCGAAAAGCTGCTGTTGCTGCTGGGCGAGTTCCTGCTCCACACTCTGGCTGAACTCCTGGATGCGCTGCTGGATGTCGGTAAGTTCCTTCTCCTTGGTCTCACGTATTACCTGTGTCCAGGTGCCGGCGTTCTGCTGGTAGGTGGAATACTTTGTCTGGAATTCATCCACCATAGCCTGGTAGGTATCCTGAGCTTCCTTGCTGGATGCCGTCATAGTTGTACGCGCCTGATCGGCTTCCGGCATAAGCTGGATGAGTTCGGTGAAATTGACGTGTGCGAATTTGGGCTGAGCGAAGGCTGTAAGGCCTGCAAATGCAGCGACTGCGAGTAAAATTACTTTTTTCATATCTGGAATTATTGTTTGGTTAGAACTGTTGTCCTATCACGAACTGGACCTGACTTCCGCCGAAGGTCGGATTGTCGAATCCGTAACCCCAGTCGACTCCGAGGAGACCGACCATAGGGAGGAATATCCTGACGCCGATACCTGCCGAGCGGTAAATCTGGAATGGATTGAAATCGCGTATGTCCGACCAGCAGTTTCCTCCTTCGAGGAAGCCGAGCACGTAGATGGTCGATGACGGCTGAAGCACGACAGGATACCTCAACTCCACAGTGAACCTGTCATACACGTTTCCTGAATATGCGTATCCGTTCGAGTTGTATGTCGTAAGCATATACGGAGTCAGCGAGTAGTTCTGGTATCCTCTCAACGAGACCACGTCCGAACCGTAGGTATTGTATCCTGACATTCCGTCGCCTCCGACAAGGAAGCCCTCGAAAGGAGAGTAACCCCAGTTGCGGTTGTAATACCCGAGGTATCCGAACTGCGCACGCGCCATCAGGACAAGGTCGCCGGCGAGCTTGACATACTGTGTGGCGGAGAACTTCCACTTGTGGTATTCGATCCACTTGAACCTCTGCTTGGCTGTCCAGTTGTCGTAGTTGATGTCCTTCCACGAATCGACGGCCACCCTGTTGCCGTTGGCGTCATAGTCGTACTTCCGCAGCAGCGAATACGGAGGAGTCAGCGCGAGGGATGCCGAGAATTCGGAACCCTGACGCGGATAAATCATCTGGTCCGTGGAGTTTCGCACAAGGTTGACCGTGTAACTCAGGTTGTTGGAGATACCGTCGTCGAACATGAAGTAGCCGCTGTACCAGTTGGTCAGCTTATATGTCTGCCAGTTGAGTCCGTTGTAGAGGACGAAGTAGCTGTCAGGCCATTTCAAACGTGTGCCGAGGGATGCCGAGAATCCATACACCTCCATCTGGCGGTCGTTCTTGAGGATGTTCAGCGCGATGTAGGAGTTGGTCTGCCTCGTATAGTATGCCGAAAGGTTGAGCGAAGTAGGCTTCTTGCCGGTGAGCCAGGGTTCGGTGAAGCTTGCCGTCAACGCCGTGTAATACGTACCGTTGGTCTGGAATCTGAAGGCCAGGTTCTGGGCATCGCCCAGGGGCACGGGCTTCCAGGCTCCCTTGTCGAACATCCTGTGGGTGGAGAAGTTGTTGAAGGCGACTCCGACCGTGGCGACAAAGGTATTGCCGCCCCAACCTCCGGAAAGTTCAAGCTGGCTGGAAGGTTTCTCCACCACAT
>JAKSJY010000078.1 GCA_024402025.1 Bacteroidales bacterium | reverse complement strand
CATCCACCAGAACGGAGCCGTCGAAGAAGTCGGCGCCCTGGACGATGCGGTGACCTACGGCATCGATATCATTGAAGTTGGAGATGACCCCGACTTCCGGGTCCGTAAGAAAATCGAGCACCACCTTCATTCCCACCTTGTGGTCAGGAATGGGAATGGCGCGGTTCACGGGTGTCTTGCCGGTAGGCTTGTGAGTGATATTTGCATCGGGAAGTGAAATCTTCTCCACTATTCCCTTCGCGAGGACGGAATAATTTTCATCATCCGTCATATCGATAAACTGGTATTTTATCGATGAACTTCCACAGTTGATTACGAGTATTTTCATAATGGCACAAATTTAGCATTTTATACGGAAATAACTGACTTGAACTTGTGAAAACTGAACCTGTCATCCCCTTTTCCGTCTCTTTTACCGCGGGAGTGGCCACAGCGTACTGCATCAGAGCCACTCACGCCGTTTGCATCGCCTCTCTTGCGGGCGCATTCCTGCTGCTGGGGCTCTCGATGGCGGTCATCCACGGAGAAAAGGCCCTGCTGCTGGGCGCCGTCTTTCTCACCGGAGCGTTCAGCGCCGCCTCAAGAGCACTCCAAAGTCCGTATTTCGAAGAAGTCCTTCCCCTGGTGCAAGGCATCTCCGGCACGGTCCGAAGCGCAATGGACGACCTGACATCCGCCATCCCCTTCGCAGACGAACGAACGGCGCCGTTGATAAACGCCCTGCTGTGCGGAGACCGGAGCGGACTCGGACGCGATACTGTCGATGCCTTTCGCAGAAGCGGGGCATCCCACCTGCTGGCACTCTCCGGTCTGCATCTCGGAGTCCTGGCCACCGGACTCGGGACGGCACTTGAAGTGCTCGGAAAATCCCGCGCGGCCGATTATGCGAAACGCGCAACCATCATCGGATTCAGTTTCATCTACCTGATCGCGTGCGGAGCCGGAGCCTCCCTGCAGAGGGCCTTTCTTTTCATCACCATCCGTCAGATTCTCCTGGGACAGCACTCGAGGCAACTTTCCACTGCCGGAACGCTTTGCTGCGCCCTTACCATTCAACTTGCCGCCGACCCGCTTTCAATCCGCAGCGCATCCTTCCAACTGTCCTATCTCGCAATGGCCGGCATAACTTTCATCTTTCCCCGCCTCGAAGCGTTCTTCCCGGACGAAGGCCGACATCCGGGCCCGGTAAGGCGGATGTGGAGCAGTATGGCGATGTCCATTTCGTGCCAGCTCACGACACTTCCGGTGGCATGGCTGCGCTTCCACAGCATCCCCCACTGTTTCATACTGACCAATCTTATCGCCCTCCCTCTTTGCGAGGCCCTGGTGTGTTCGGCCGCACTTCTTGCGGCGATGAGCGCCTTGGGCTGGATGCCCGCGGCGCTCATCACTGTTGTCGATACCCTGAGCCGTCTGCTGCTCGGAAGTATCGGAATCATTTCCGGAATGTGATCACTCGACGGCCTTCACACAGCGCAGGCTGGCATAGAAATTATCTTCGTCTATGGTACTGAAGGTCTTGACATCCGGATCGCTGACGAAAATGTAGCGGCACGCAGCTTTTCCTCCGTCGCTGGCCCAGAAGACGGCATATTCGTTGAATCCCGCGAAGTTGAAATGGTCATCCCTTCTCTCGGCATATCCTACGGGAATGGCACTGATGCCCGTGGAGTTTGTGATCACGACCTCAGGCCAGAACTCCCACATCCTGGAACCGTTCAGGGTGACATTGCACATCAGGTCTCCGGACTTCGTAGAGAGGGCATCCCACTGCTCCAGAGTAGGAATGGTCCAACCGTCGGGGCAGGCGGACAGAGCATCGTTCCAGGTATAATAGCCTCCGTATATCCCGAGGGCCGCGGGCTCCCTGTAGTAGGGGGTGCCTCCCTTGCTGTAATTACGGGACATCCAGAGAAGATCGTTGTTCTCAACGGCGTAGAAGACGGTATCGTCCTCTGTGAAAGACTGCTCCCCGGAAGGCTTTTCATATACTATGGACTTGTCGCTGAGGATTGTGGCATTTACCGACGCCGTCACGGAATAATAGCCCAGGGCCGTCACCGTACACTTCAAGGTCATCTTTCCGGGTTTGTCGGGGACAACCAGGGTATAGGCAGGGACAGTCAGCGTATCACTCACTGACTCGGAGCCAATGGTAAGGTTGAAAACGTAACTCAGGGAAAGGCTCTTGTCGGACTCCTCCTCGGGGATGGAGACGGCGGAAGCATCGTAGTCGAACGTCATTCCCGGATTTACGTATTCGGGCAGAGCCTCGAAACTGAGACTGCCGTCAAGGGTCTTGAGAGATGGTTTGGGGTCTTCCTCCTTCTTGCAGGCTGCAAGAGCAAGCACGGTGAATACCAGCGCGATTCTCGATATTTTCATATTCTTTTTCATTTATTCAAACTCTGTGCCGTCAAATATTCAGCACGGCGTCGCATACACTGACCGCAGCGGGCCGGTGCGTAATGCAGATTATTGTCTTCTTCCCGGAGGTCTCTTCCCTGAGGCGCCCGAGGAATTCCGTCTCGGTAGCCTCGTCCAGCGCGGAAGTAGCCTCATCCAGAATGAGTATTCCCCCCTTGTGCAGCAAAGCGCGCGCGATGGATATCCTCTGGGCCTGGCCTTCGCTGAGACCACGCCCGATCTCGTTGCACATCGTGTCCATCCCGTCGGGGAGTTCCAGTACGAAATCGGCAACCGCCGTATGGAGGGCCGCCTTCAGTTCATCGTCCGAGGCGTCGGGGCTGGCCATAAGGAGATTGTCGCGTATGGTTCCGCTGACTAGGCTGTTGCCTTGGGGGACGTACATGAAATTGCAGCGCACACCCGGAGATACGGGCACACAGTTGTCGGAATTATAGATTTCGACGCTTCCCCTGTCCGGTTTGAGCAGGGCGAGAATCAGCTGTGCAAGCGTGCTCTTGCCCTCTCCGGTGGGACCGCAGATGACACTGAGTTTTCCCGGTTCGAAATCGAAGTTCAGATTGCCGAACACCGGAGTCTCCCTCCCGGGATATGAGAATCCAACCCCGGAAAGTCTGATTCCGGGAAGATCCCCCATCGGAATATCCTCCTCCACCTGTTCCTGCGGAAGTTCGCTGATTTCCATCAGCCTCTCCTGGGAAGCAAGTGCATGGATGAACGAGGGTATATAGGATGCAATATTTGCCACGGGTCTCTGGACCTGGGAAACCAGCTGCAGGAAGGCCACCATCAGACCGTAAGTGGCAGTGCCGTTCCTCAGGCCGTAGGCGCCCCAGAGGAAAGCCGCGAGGTAGCCGGCCGCGAAACCGACACGCATGAACGTGTGGGATATGGCGGAATATCCCAGCCTTTCAACGGTCTTGGTCTTTTCATCCTGCTGGAGTGCATCCAGTCCGTATTCCACAGATTCTTCGCTGCCTATTGTCTTCGAGAGTATCCTGTGCTGTAGACTTTCCTGAACGTGGCCCTGGATACGGCCGTCGACGCTGCGGATCTCGGAGGAAAGTTTTCTTATCTTTCCGAAATACAATCTGGATGCCACCACCGCCACCGGCATAATCCATATCAGTATCCATCCCAGTTGAGGAGCGAGGATGAACAGGTAGGCCGTTGAGGCGACGAGCTGGACTGTCGTGACAATAAGATGGGGCAGGACCTCGCAGATGAACTGTATGATCAGCCTGATGTCCTCTTCCAGCCTGTTGGAGATGTCCGCACTATGGAACTTCTCCTGGCTGAGCCAGGTGCTGCGAAGGGCCTTGTCGAAAATGGAAAGACGTATCTTGTTCTTGTTGTTGATTACGACCTTCCCCCTGCAGTACGTTTCCGATACCGAAAACAGAATCTGGAGAAGCATTATCACCGCCATCGCAAGCACGGATGGAAGCATGTCCACGGACTGCGGACCGGTAGCGGTATCAACAACCTTCTTGCTTATCCACACGAATGCAAGCGAACAGGCCACACCACACAGACTGATGGCACAGCACAGCGCGATTCCGGGAGCGGCGGGCCGCACCTGGCGCATAAGGGCGGAAAAGCAGGACTTGAAATTCTTCATCTATTCGGTGATGATACCCACTTCAAGCCACTTGGCAATTATGGATTCGACATCCTTGCGGGCCACATCCTCGGCGACATCATATTTGTCGAGAAGGGCCTGCACAAGCTCGTCGCCTGTAAATTCCTTTTCCTGCACGCATTCCCACAGATATGCCGCAGTTGAATTGAGGGAAATCATCTTGTTGAAATTCACAAGACCCATTCCTTCAGGGACAAGGATGTGGTCCCTGCCCAGTTTTCTCAAAGAGAATCCACTGACTACCTTCATGATATATGTTCCTTTATTATATATTTCCTGATCCTTCTGTCCACCGCCAGATAGAGTCTGCGGACCGGCATTGGCATAGAGCACCACAGGCGTTGCAGCAGTACGCTGAACTTCCCCGTGCAGTCCACTTCGGTACCGTCAGGACGGATTATCCTGACAGCCTTCCCGATCAACGCACCGGGTGTGCAGAACTCCCGTCCGGCAAGATTTCCATCGCCGTGAAGGACTACGGGATTGCCAAGTTCCTCTATGCGGTGAAGCACATAGAAATTCTTGAAAACCTCCGCAAGTGCAATATCACCTTTCCGGGGCTTGAGATTCTCCCCATAGCCGACGAGCCGAACGCTGTCGATGCTTCCCCGGATGAACGGCATCATACTCAAGCCCTTGGTCCTGAGCTCCACGTCCGAGCCGGAGCGAAGAATTCTCTTGACCTCACCCAGCAATATCTCGTTGGGGATTATCAGGGACGAGACGTTCAAATTCGCCCCGACACCTTTGGCGCACACTGTCGCGGCATCTTCATCCGGAAGGCACTTCATTTCGAAACACCTGGAATTCGTAACCACATTGGCGAAGGTCTCGTGCAGAGAGTCGGACATGGACTTGTCGAACTTGAAACCTGAAGATGAAGAATAGATATCGGCGTACGCCTCGAGAGTGTCCATTTCGGATATACTGTTCTGAGGAGCACGCGTAATTTTCACAAATGCGCCTACCGGACAGCTTTCATTCCTGTAGCAGTGTGTCTTGCCGCTCCACGGAGAGCCGTATACATTGACCTGCCCGTTCTCATAACGGACAATGGGATTGTCGTCGTTGAGCAGCTCCGATCCGGGAACGGCCCTGAGCCACATGGAGCTGTGAGTACTCTTTCCCGTGCCGCTTTTCGCAAGGAAAAGATAACCTTTTCCGTCCTGGCGGATAACACTGGCGTGCATCTCGAGAGTGGAATG
>JAKSJY010000077.1 GCA_024402025.1 Bacteroidales bacterium | reverse complement strand
CACCTGGCTCTATGCGCGGCCCTCTGTCGCCGCGCTCCCGCATCGTGCGGGTGACCACCGCGCCGGCCGCGACCAGGGTTTCCTTGTTGGCAAGCGCGACCACTTTCCCGGCTTCCAGTGCGCTGAGGGTAGGTTTCAGCCCGCTGAATCCCACCATTGCGCCTACGACTATGTCCACCCTGTCGCTCTTGACGAGGTCGCACAGGCTCTCCACGCCTGCGAAGACTTTCGACCCGGAATTCCCCAGCCTTTCATTCAGGGCGTCATAACGGCTTTCGTCGCAGACGACGACGTTGTTCACGTCGAATTCCTCCGCCTGGGATGCGAGCAGCTCGATGTTGCGGTTGGCTGAAATCAACTCGACCTCGAACATGTCCCTGTGCTGACGTATTACGTCCAGGGTCTGGGTGCCTATGGATCCGGTCGAGCCGAGGATGGCTATTCTTCTTGCCGCCATATCAGAAAGAGATGTATTTTGCGGGGTCGACGGATTCGCCTTTGTACCATAGTTCGAAATGGAGGTGGTCTCCGTTCGAGGTGGAACCGGTAGACCCCATATGCGCAATGGGCGTCCCCGCCTGCACCTTGTCGCCAACCTTCTTGAGAAGCTGGCGGTTGTGCTTGTATGTGGAGATGAGGTCGCCTTTGTGCTGGATGGTAATGGTGTAGCCGTACTCGTCCGACCAGCCCGAGAAGATGACGGTGCCTTCGAGCACGGACTTGATGACAGTGCCCGAAGGGGCTGTAATGTCTATTGCAGGATGCACCGCGCGGTCGAAGCCGTTGGTGACGATGCCCTTGACGGGTGAGAAGAAATGTATTCCGTCGATGGAAAGATTGCGCTTGGTGTCGCTCAGGCCGAACTGCTCCTCCTTGCTGACCTTGGCCTTGAGGATGGAGTCCTGCTGCCTGATGAACACGGGATCCTTCTCGAGCCCTTCGCGGGAGTTGGCGAGAGCCAGGACGCTGTCGTAGTCGATGGTCCTTTTCCCGTCCAGCGCTTCGGAAATGCTTCTTGCGTACAGCTCCCATCTGGCCACAGCGCTTTCAAGCGAGTCAATCTTGAGCGCGTTGCTCATGGCCTGACTGCGGAAATGGGCATCCGGGTATCCGGGAATCGAGAAGTGAAGTGGGGTGAAGACCAGAACGGTGTACACGGCTCCGAAAAGCACTATGACGGAGAGCACCAGACCTACCCAGAAAGCGATTCCCGAGAAACGTACCATATGTATCATTTCGTGGGTTTCGTCGTTGGAAAGGCTGAGCCTGTAATGTTTGGTCTTTATTTTCAGTTTTAACATTCTTTTGACTAAATTTGCACCGTATGGACAGGGTCATCGGCATTGATTTCGGAAAGGCGCGCACCGGACTCGCGGTCAGCGATCCGCTGCGTATTTTCGCATCCGCCCTCGAAACCGTACCGTCTGCAAAGATAATAGAATATCTTAAAAAATACGAAGCCGGAGGGGAGAGGATAGTCCGCTTTGTCATAGGTTATCCCCTTAATCTGGACGGACGGGCGGCGAGCGCGGCGGCGGACGTGGACGAGTTCCTTCCCAAACTTCAGGCGGCCTTCCCCGAGGTTCCGGTCCGTCTCGAGGACGAGAGGTTCACGTCGGTAATGGCGCATCGCGCGATGATAGACGGCGGGATGAAGGCTTCGCGCCGCAGGGACAAGTCGGAGGTGGACAAGATCAGTGCGGCCATCATCCTCCAGGGGTATCTTGACAGCAACAACAACGAGCATATATGATTCAACCTATATTTCTTTACGGCAGCGAAGTGCTGCGCAAAGTGGCTCCGGCCGCAGACCTTTCGAAGAAAGAAGAACTTTCTGCCCTGATAACGGACCTTAAGGATACGCTCAAGTCGGCCGACGGCTGCGGTCTTGCAGCCCCGCAAATCGGCGTGAGCCTCAGGGTGCTGATTGTCGACGGAGATGTCGTCTCGGACACTTATGACTATCTCAAGGGATTCAGGCGTACGATGATAAATCCCGTCGTAACCGAGGAATCGGAGAAGAAATGCGAGTACTCGGAGGGATGCCTCAGCGTGCCCGGGATTTACGGGGACGTGCTTCGTCCGGAGAAAATCACGGTGGAGTACTTCGACGAGAACTTCGTCAGGCAGACGGAAACCTTCGACAAGTTCGCCTGCAGGATGATACAGCACGAGATGTCCCACCTCGACGGAGTCCTCTTCACCGACCTGATGTCCCCCATACGCCGCAAGATGTCTGCCGGAAAGATGCAGAATATCTCCAGGGGGAAGATTTCCACCCATTACCGTTCGAAACTCAAATAGGATATGGGAGCATTCCACGCCTATGACATACGCGGTGTCTACGGAAAGGATTTCGACAGGGACACCGCATACAAGGTAGGGTATTTCATTCCCGAACTGCTCGGAGCGAAAGAAGTGCTCGTCGGGCGTGACTGCCGCATCTCTTCGCAGGAAATCCACGACGCTTTGGTCGATGGGATATGCGACGCGGGGGCGGATGTCGTCGATATGGGCCTTTGCACCACTCCTATGGTGTATTTCGGAACGGCTTTCTATCATTTCAAGGCTTCGGTGCAGATTACCGCATCTCACAATTCCGCGCAGTATAACGGGATGAAGGTGTCCCGGGAGAATGCGCTTCCGGTGGGCCTCGATACCGGACTCGGCCAGATCAGACAATGGATCGACGAGGGCCGCGCCTGTCCGGTTGCAGCCGGCAGGGGAGTGGTCAGGGAGAAAAACGTCATTCCCGACTACTTCGCTTTCATGCGCAGGTTCAAGGGTGACTATTCTTCCCTCAATATCGCCTTCGACCTTTCAAACGGAATGTCCAACCTCTTTGCGAAGGATTTCTTCGGAGAGGGGCCTTCATATATCTTCGACACCCTCGACGGCCGTTTCCCCAACCACGACCCCAACCCTCTTGTAAGCGCCAACGTGGAGCCCCTCCGCCGCCTTGTGAAGGAGAAGAGCGCCGATATCGGCGTGATATATGACGGTGACGCGGACAGGGTGATGTTCGTGGATGAGAATGCGGATTTCGTGTCTCCGGACCTGGTGGTGGCGCTGATGGCCGAATACTTCTGCGACGAAAGAGGGGAGCGCAATCCCCGCGTCCTCCAGGAGATACGTTCCTCGAAGGCTGTGGCGGAATACCTCGAGGCTTACGGAGCCGAGATTCACACCTGGAGGGTGGGCCGTGCATTCGCGGCGCCCAAACTCCGTGAGATAGACGGGCTTTGGGGCGGAGAACTGGCGGGCCACTACTATTTCAAGGA
The DNA here is from genome assembly GCA_024402025.1 of Bacteroidales bacterium. Lineage (GTDB taxonomy): Bacteria > Bacteroidota > Bacteroidia > Bacteroidales > UBA932 > Cryptobacteroides. Next base: position 2,052 of record JAKSJY010000077.1, on the reverse strand, counting down.
CTTTTTCTATTCCGACAGCGGTCTGCTCTCGTCCCTGATTGTGCTGAGAATAGTCGCGCGCCTGAAGAAGGACGGCAGGACGCTGAGCTCGGAGATGGCCCGTATCGCGAAATACCGCAATTCGGGTGAAATCAATTTCCGGCTCGAGGACAAGAGCGGCGCGATGGATGCGGTATGCGCCCATTTCAGGAGTACCTGCGGACAGCCGCAGCACTATATGGATTTCGACGGATTCCGTCTGGAATATCCCAGCTGGTGGTTCAACATCCGTCCGTCGAACACCGAACCCTATCTCAGGTTTATCTGTGAGGCTTCGACCGATGAGGAGCTGGAGTCCAGGACTGCCGAGGTAACGGAATTGCTTGAAAGAGACTTTGACGCCCGAAGGGCTTGACGAATATGTATTCATTTGACAGTGACTATCTCGAGGGTTGCGTTCCTGAAATCCTGGATGCCCTTGCATCGACAAATCTGGAGCAGACACCGGGCTACGGGATGGATCCGTATTGCAGGGAAGCTGCCGATCTTATCCGGAATGCCTGTAGCGCTCCTGGTGCGGAGGTCTTCTTTCTTGAAGGCGGCACCCAGACCAACGCCACTGTCATTGCGTCCATCCTCAAGCCGTATCAGGGTGCCCTTTGTGCGTCTACGGCCCATATTGCGGTCCACGAGACCGGGGCCATCGAGCACGGCGGCCATAAGGTGCTGGCCCTGCCCTGCGGCGCCGACGGGAAGATAAACTCTCAGCAGGTACGGAAGGCGGTTCTGGATCACAACCACGACGTGCATTGCGTCCAGCCGGGGATGGTGTATATTTCCCAGCCGACTGAGGTGGGTGCCGTGTACTCCGTGAAAGAACTTTCGGAATTGAGCGACGCCTGCCGGGAATGCGGTCTGCCGTTGTATGTGGATGGAGCCAGGCTGGGCTATGCCCTCGCGTCCCCGCTGTGCGACGTGTCGCTTGAGGATCTGGCGGCTCTGACTGACGTGTTCTATATCGGCGGGACGAAGCAGGGTGCGCTTTTCGGTGAGGCTGTAGTGTTCGGAAACACCTCTCTTGCCGAGGACTTCCGTTACTGTATCAAGCAGAACGGCGGTATGATGGCCAAGGGACGTCTGCTCGGACTGCAGTTCAAGACTCTGTTTACCGGGAACCTCTATGTTGAGGTCGCTCGCGGAGCCGTGCAGAAGGCCCTTCAGATCCGGGATGCCTTTCTGGCCGCAGGATACGAGATGCTCTCGGAGAGTCCGACCAACCAGCAGTTCGTGATTCTTCCCAATGACGTGGTCGCTTCCCTGCGCCGGAATTTCTCCTTCGAAGACTGGATCAGGATAGATGAAGGTCACACCGCGGTGCGCTTCTGTACCAGCTGGGCTACGCCCCAGCAGGCGGTGGATGAATTGAAGTCCGCCATCCCGGCCCTTCAAAACTTATCGTAACTTGAAGAACGTCGCAAAGCGTACCCGGCTTCCGAGCTTTGGATGGCTCGGGAGCCGACACTTTGCTCCGCTCTTGCGAGCTGCCTGCTTTCTGATGGGCAATGCAAGCCGCAGCGCGGGCCATTGCCCGGAGCCCGTGCGCGGCTTGCATAGCAGCCGAGTCGCGTAATGCGAGGCTGCGGTGCCTCCATCCTCGGCAATCAATCCCTTGATACGTACTTTCAGCCTCTCCCTTGAAAACCCCGCCGGGTATCCGGCCCAACACTTCCATCAGACAGGATTTGGGCCATATCCTGCTCGACGACCCCTCCAAACCCCTCCATAAGACAGAATTCCCGGCAAATCCTGCTCGACGGGCCCTCCAAACCCCTCCGCCAGACAGAATTCCTGGCAAATCCTGCTCGACGACCTCTCCGTGCGGCCGAACGGCAGTGTGACCTCCTGGAGATCCTTCCCGCTTCGCGGGTCCCCTCCCTTCTCGGGAGCCGACGTCTCCAGGAGGTCACACTGCCGCCCGGCCCACACACTTTCCCCTTGTCAGACAGAAAACGAGCCAAATCCTGCTCGACGGGATCAATGTCGAAGACGGTCAGGACCTGGAAGGGGCCGGAG
>JAKSJY010000076.1 GCA_024402025.1 Bacteroidales bacterium | reverse complement strand
CTATGGTTGATACATGTTGCGATCCTACCCCGATTGATTATGTGATTCCGGCAAACGACGATGCCGCTAAGAGCATTGAGTGTGTACTCAACGCAGTATGCGGAGCTATCCAGGAAGGACTCGAGGAGCGCAAGCTCGAGAAGGACAAAGCCGAGGAGGCGGAGAATCAGGAGGTTGTGAAGACAACCGACCGCAAACTCCGCGCTCGCAAGGGTGCCCAGAAAGTCGAGACAAAAGAAGCTGAATAATCCATTTGCAAAAAAGAAATAAGATTATGGCAATTACAGCAGCAGACGTAATGAAGTTGCGCAAGATGACTTCAGCGGGAATGATGGACTGCAAGAAGGCCCTCGAGGAAGCCAATGGCGACTACGAGAAGGCAGTGGGCATCATCCGTGAAAAAGGAAAGATGGTTGCAGCGAAGAGAGCTGACCGCGAAACATCCGAAGGTGCAGTCAAGGCACGCGTTCAGGGTGGAAAGGGTATCATTGTAGCTCTCGGTTGCGAGACTGACTTTGTCAGCCGCAACTCCGATTTCCAGAATCTCGCAGAAGCTATCGCTGACACAGCAATCGCACAGTGCCCTGCAGATATCGAGGCTCTCAAGAACTGCAAGATGGCTGACGGATACACCGTTGCAGAGGCAGTTGAAGCTCAGACCGGCAAGACCGGTGAGAAGCACGTTCTCGTTTACTATGCAATTGTTGAAGCGCCTTTCATCGCTCAGTACATCCACACTATCAACGGCAAGCTTGGTGCTATCGTAGGATTCAACAAGCAGGTTCCCGAGGATATTGCCAAGGGTATCGTAATGCAGGTCGCATCTATGAACCCCGTATCGATTTCCGCAGCTGACTGTCCCAAGGAGACACTTGACAACGAGCTCAAGGTGGCTATCCAGAAGACAAAGGATGAAATGGTCCAGAAGGCTGTCGATGCCGCTCTCCAGAAGGCCGGCATCAACCCTGCACACGTTGATTCCGAGGACCACATCGAGTCCAACACCGCCAAGGGATGGCTTACTCCCGAGCAGGCTGACCAGGCACGTGAGATTATCAAGACCGTAGGCGAGCAGAAGGCTGCGACCCTCAACGAGCAGATGATCAACAACATTGCCAACGGCCGTGTTCAGAAGTTCCTCAAGGAAAGCACCCTCGAGGAGCAGGAGTATCAGATGGCAGACGAGAAGATCTCCGTCAAGGATGCTCTCGCCAAGGCCGACAAGGAGGCCAAGGTGGTAATGTTCAAGCGTTGCTCACTTCTCGACTAATCTTTTACGGAATACTTTTTACGAGGCTGGCCGAAAGGCCGGCCTTTTTTGTATATTTGTGCCATGCGATTGAAAACATTATTGTTGATTTCCCTCCTGATGCTTCTGCAGTCTTGCGGAACAAAGGAGGAATACGGCAGGAAAAAAGATGACAGGACGCTTTCCGTCTCCCGCGACGTTCTTGAATTTCCATCCTCGGGAGGCTCACAGACCATTGAAGTGTCCAGCAATTCCGAGTGGTATGCAAAAACCGTCAAGGATGCATACAACTGGATTTCCCTGTCGCCGACCGACGGCAAGGGCAACGGCAGCATCACTGTTACCCTCGGCAGGAATCCCTCGCCCGATGCCATCGAGTCGAAATTCTTCGTCGCGGTCTTCAACGGCAAGCTGTGCAGCGTGACAATCAGGCAGGAGGCCGGAGAAGGCTTGTCCGTCGTCTCTTCCAACCACCCCTACGACATCGACCTGCTGTACTTCAACAACGAGGCGTCCATCCACGAGATTCCGACCGTCGAAAGGTTTTTGAAGTATATGTGTTCCAAGGAGGAGAAACCGAGATGGCTTTTCGACGGATACATCCTTTCCGCCCTTAACAACAAGGCCGGCCACTCGTTTGCCGGATGCAGCGACCTCAGCAAAGCCGCCAACAAGGATGAATGGCTGGAACTCATCGAATACCACTGCGCCAAGACCATCCCTCTCCTCGACCAGGCTACGGTGCAGACTGCGGAACTCACAGGCGTCTATCCTCACAGGACCAAAGTCATCTTCACCATCCCATTCCCGTCCTACGGCCATCAGGACTGGGGGTCCATTGACGGTGTCGCCCTTGATTTCCGTAATGAAGCTGACAGGTTGAAGGCCTGCCTTTGGTTCATCGACGAAGCTTTCGACCGCTTCAGTGCCGGCAAGTTCAAGAATGTGGAACTAGTAGGCTTCTACTGGCTGAACGAGGACCTTGGTATGAGTACCCACAGCCGCATCACCCAGAACCTTATCAATGAAGTCGCCCACCATATCCACTGTTACGGAACCGAATTCTACTGGATTCCGTACAATGATATCCACCTGTATTCCGATGCCAGAGTCGAGAAGTGGAAGGAATATGGATTCGACCGCGTCATTTACCAGCCGAACTACTTTTTCAGACCGACCTGGGACTTCTCCAGACTTGAGGCGGCGATCAACAAAGCCCACTCTGCCGGGGTCGGACTTGAATTCGAATGTGACTGGCACGGCACTACAAATTACTACGAAAAAGACAGGGCCGATTACAACAGGCGTGCAAAAGAAACCATCTCGGAATTTGACAGGCTGGGCGTCTGGGAGAACGACATAATAGCCTATTACGAATATCACGCATTCGAGTACATCTCGGACCATCCGGAGAGCCCTCTCGACCGTGAACTCTACGGAATGCTTTCCTCAAGGATAGCGGAGCGTCAGCAGCGGTTCTACAACATAGAATACCCTTCGCAGCTATGAATCTTAAAAGTCTCGTCAAGGATACGGCGCTGTACGGGCTCAGCAGCATCGTCGGGAGGTTCCTGAGCTATCTGCTCGTTCCTCTGCACACCTTGAAGATTGCCTCTGAAAGCGGGGGTTACGGCATAGTGTCGAATCTCTATGCGCATACGGCCCTTCTTCTCGCCATCCTGACTTTCGGAATGGAAACTACCCTTTTCCGTTTCTCCAACAAGCAGGGAGAGGATGCCGGGAAAGTTTACGGGACTACTCTCAAGATGGTGGGCGGCGTCGCGCTGCTGTTCCTTGCCGGGGTGCTGGTCTTTCTCGGGCCCATCAGCGTTGCCCTCGGCTATGAGGCGCACCCCGAGTATGTGGGGATGATGGCCTTTGTCGTCGCGATGGATGCGTTCCAGGCGATAATGTTTTCACGACTCAGGCAGCAGGGCAAGGCTCTGAAGTTCGTCATCCTGAAGTTCGCGTACATCATTCCCGACGTGCTGCTGAATCTCGTGATATTTCTCGTGCTTCCCAAACTGTTCGCGACCTGTCCGCGCCTTGAGGCTCTCTACATCAGGGAAAACTACGGCGTCGGCCTGATTTTCGCCGCCAACCTGCTCTGCACGACCTGCGTCTTCTTCGGCTTCGGACGGGAGCTCGGCGGCCTTCGAACGAAATTCGATTTACCGCTGGCGAAGCGTATGCTGGGCTACACCTGGCCTCTTCTGATACTTTCCATCATGGGAATGCTCAACCAGTCCGCCGACAAGATACTCTTTCCCCGTCTCGTGGCGGGTCCCGAAGGCAATGTCCAGCTCGGTATCTACAGCGCCGCCGCCAAGCTCGCGATGATTATGACCATTCTCACGCAGGCTTTCCGCTATGCGTACGAGCCGATAGTCTTCAACTCCTCAAGGGACAAGGACAACCCCGAGACCCTTGCGGACGGAATGAAATTCTACGTCCTGAGCGCGATGTTCGCCTGGGCGGCAATCATAGTCTATCTACCTGTCCTGAAATACATCATAGGACCGGGATACTGGGAAGGCCTGAAGGTCATCCCCATCGTGATGATGGCGGAAATCTTCATGGGGGTTTATTTCAACCTCTCATTCTGGTACAAGCTTACCGACAGGACCTGGTGGGGCGCCGTGATGAGCGGAGCCGGTGCGGTCGTGATGATTGCTCTCAATATCTGGGGCGTGCCGAGGTTCGGATATATGGCCTGCGCGTGGGGAGGTTTTGCCGGATACGGCGTGTCGATGGTCCTCAGTTTCATCCTCGGAAGGAAGTATTATCCCGTGAGGTACGATGCCTCGGCGATGGCGCTGTTCACGGCGATGGCCCTTGCGACGGTAGGGATATACTCGCTGCTGGGAGGAATCTGCATTCCCGTCAGGATTGCTGCCGGCACCGTGCTGCTTGCCCTCTACGCTCTTATGTACTTGAAGGAACTTAAAAAACAACATTGATATGAAAAGAATCTTTGAAATCTCCGTCCTCTGCGCAGCGGCACTTCTCGTAGCGGCTTGCGGAGGCAATTCGAAAAAAGCGAAACAGGCTGCGGCCCAGCAGGCCCAGCTCGACTCGGCGGCATTGGCCGAAAAGGAAGCCAACATTGAAAAACAACTTGAAAATATGAGTGCAGAACCTATCTTCGACATCGTTACCACGCTTGGAACCATCCGCGTGAAACTTTATTCAAACACCCCCATGCATCGCGACAACTTCGCGAAACTCGCTCTCGGAGGTTTCTATGACGGAATCCTTTTCCACCGCGTCATCAACGGCTTCATGATCCAGGGAGGCGATCCCCTTACCAAGGATGAAGGCAACGCCCCCATGTTCGGCACCGGCGGCCCCGGATACAACGTTCCCGCAGAAATCCTTCCCGAGAACCGCCACAAGCTTGGCGCGCTTGCTGCGGCACGTCGCGGAGATGCGGCCAACCCGAAACGCGAGTCCAGCGGTTCGCAGTTCTACATCGTTCAGAACGAGCGCAACTGCGCACAGCTTGACGGTCAGTACACAGTCTACGGAGAGACGATCGAAGGTTTCGAGGTAATCGATGCCATCGCGCAGGTCGAAACCGACTACCGCGACTGTCCCGTTACTCCCGTGAAGATTGTCACAGTCAAACTTGCCGAATAATGCGCTATCTGCTCAACGAGAGCACTGACCCGCATTTCAATATGTCGCTGGACGAGTGGTGCCTGAAGAACCTCCCGTCCGGCGAAACTTTTTTCTGGCTTTGGCGCAACGCCCCGTCCGTGATAATAGGAGAGAACCAGAATGCGGCATCTGAAGTGAACCTCGAATATATCCGGGCGCACGGAATCAAGCTTGCGCGGCGTTCCACCGGAGGCGGTGCAGTCTATCACGACCTGCAAAACCTCAACTACAGCATAGTTGGGAGGAGTGCCTCCCCGCAGAGCGTTGTCGATGCGCTAAGGAGTCTGGGAGTCCCGGCGGAAATCACCGGGAGGAACGATATCTTCGTGGACGGACGCAAGGTCTCGGGCTATGCCCGCAGGCTCGAAAAGGACAATGTCCTTGTGCACGGGACGCTGATGTATGACGTGGATATTGATACTCTGACCCG
>JAKSJY010000075.1 GCA_024402025.1 Bacteroidales bacterium | reverse complement strand
GAGGCTCGGACATCTGGATGCCGAGTACAATTCTGCGGCAGGCCTGATAAAGAGTTCCTGGAGATATGAAGGTGACAAGTGTATCTGGGACTTCACAATCCCCGAGGGATCGACGGCATCCGTCACCCTGCCCGGTGAGAAGAAGTCGAAGGAATACAAGGGAGGCTCATACACGGTAACTTTCTGATTTTGGAAAAGAAAAGGATATTGAAATATGAAAAGATTGATGACACTTGCGGCTGCATTCGTGATTTTCGCGCTGACAGCCTGCTCACAGGGTGAAACCGCCGCGAGCGCGGATTCTCCGGTGCGTTTCAACGCAAACGGCAAGCTGAAAATAGCCCAGTTCACCGACACTCACCTCTGCGGTGAGAATATGGAGGAATATGAAAAGACTCTGGGGCAGCTCTGCAGCATCCTCGACACCGAAAAGCCCGACCTTGTCATCCTGACAGGCGACGTTATGACGGGAGATATCAATTCCGCGCAGATGCTGGACCGCTTCTTCGGCGCAATCGATGAAAGGAACATCCCATTCATCTCCCTTTACGGAAATCACGACAGGGAGAGGGAACTCTCCGAATGGGGCTATGCGGAGGTTGTGACAAGCCATCCCATGTCACTCAATACTATGGAGAAAGGTTATCTGGATGACATCGCTCTCCCGGTCCTCTCCTCAGACGGAAGCAAAGTTGCCGCAGTCCTCTACTGCATCGACTCCAACGACTATTCACAGGTTCCCCAATATACGGATTATGCCTGGATAACCCAGGACCAGATTGCCTGGTACAATGCTAAAAGCAAGGCTTTCTCCGCGGCCAACAGCAATCTCCCGGTGCCTTCATACGCCTTCTTCCACATCCCTTTGAAGGAGTTTTATGACGCTTATTCCAGGAATCTGATTGCCGGGCAGAGAAAGGAGAACGAGTGTCCGGGCGAGCTCAACTCCGGGCTTTTCGCCGCTTTCGTCGAGAACAATGACGTGCACGGAGTCTTCTGCGGTCACGACCACGACAACGACTATGTCGCAAGCGAGGGTGGAATCGCCCTTGTATATGGCCGTTTCTCAGGCGACAAGACCACCTACTGCAATCTGGAGCGCGGCATCCGCATCATCGAACTCTCCGAGGGCGACTATGGCTTCCGCACCTGGGTCCGCGAGCGTTCCCTCGCCGTCGTGGATGACGTCAGATATGAAGTCCCCGTAGACTATACCCTTCGCAAGGCAGTCCCCGCGGAAGGTAAGGAGCACGGTATGATTCTCACCCGTTACGACAATGTGAACGCCCTTGCCGATATGGAGGCACAGGCCACGAAGGGGGAGAGCAAGGTCATCGAATATCCCCGCCTCTGGGGCAACTTCGGCACTCCGAACTACGGCTACACTTTCGAGGGTTATCTCTACGTTCCCGAAACCGCTCTTTGGAATCTGCTTGTTCAGGCTGACAATGAGGCGATTGTAACCGTCGATGACTTCACTTTCGGCGATCAGCCCGGACGTGGCGGATGGGGCCTTGCCCGAGTGAACCTCGAGAAGGGATTCCATCACGTGAAACTCGCTCTGAAGTGCTACAGCGACCTCTGCCACATCAAGATGATGTGGTATCCCCAGGGAGAGGGGCGCTACCACGAAATCCGTCCCGAATACTGGTACGTCAAGTAGCAGGTGACAGCATATCTGGCACCGTTGGGGGAAGTTATGACAGAGGAATACGACGTGCTGATAATCGGCGGCGGTGCAACCGGTGCCGGAACTGCAAGGGACTGTGCCAGGAGGGGACTCAGGGCAGCTCTTGTGGAGCGGGGGGACTTTGCCGAAGGGGCGACGGGACGTAACCACGGACTTCTCCACAGCGGTGCCAGATATGCCGTCACCGATCAGGAGTCGGCGGGGGAATGTATCCGCGAGAATATGATTCTGAGGAGAATGGCGTCGCACTGCATAGATGAGCTGGACGGACTCTTCGTAACCCTTGAGGAGGATGACCTTCAGTATCAGCAACGATTCATCGAGGCTTGCCGGAGTGCCGGAATCCGCGCCGACGCGATGGATCCGGAAGAGGCCCTGAGACTCGAGCCTTCCCTCAATCCGGGAATAAAAGGGGCGGTCCGCGTTCCTGACGGCTACATCGATCCGTTCCGCCTCACTACTGCCAATGTGATGGATGCCCGCAACCACGGGGCCGTATTCCATACATATACGGAAGTTGTAGGACTCATCCGGGAATCTGACCGGATAAGGGGAGCGGTGGTCCGTGACCGAAGAAGCGGGGAGAAGAGGGAGATAAGAGCCCGTGTCACCGTGAATGCGGCGGGAATCTGGGGGCAGGGAATAGCCGCGCTTGCCGGCATCTCCCTGACAATGTTCCCCGCAAAAGGTACTTTGCTCGTCTTTGGCCATCGTGTCAACAATATGGTAATCAACCGCTGCCGGAAGCCTTCCAATGCGGATATCCTTGTTCCGGGAGATTCGATATCGATTATCGGAACGACTTCCGACAGAGTTCCGTATGACTCTCTCGACAAGGTTGCCCCGACCGCTTCCGAGGTCGATCTGCTGATACGCGAGGGCTCGCGTCTGGTCCCCTCTCTGGCTGAAACAAGAATATTGAGGGCTTATTGCGGAGTCAGGCCGCTCGTGGCGGATGACAGCGACCCCACAGGGAGAAGCATAAGCCGCGGCATCGTGTGCCTTGACCACGGACAGAGGGACGGTCTGGACGGGCTTGTGACCATTACCGGCGGCAAATTGATGACCTACAGGCTGATGGCTCAGAAGGCCACGGATGTCGTATGCTCAAAGTTGGGCATAGAGGCTCCCTGCACGACAGCCGAAGTGCCGCTTCCGGGTTCCGGTTCCAAAGAGGGACTGAAAGCCGGCAGGATGTCACACAAGGCGGCGATGGCCCGTCTTGGCACACTCGCGGGCCGAATCCCCGAGGAGGGTGAAATGCTCTGCGAGTGTGAACATATCTCCGAGGGAGAGGTGGACTATGCAATCCGCGAGCTCGGCGCCGGAACTCTTTCGGAACTCCGCAGAAGAAGCAGGATAGGGATGGGAACCTGCCAGGGGGAATATTGTGCCCTCAGGGCGGCACTGCGGCTGAAGGCTGCGGGGAAGAGCGATGATTTTGTGAAAAAGGACATAATGGATTTCCTTGACGAAAGGTGGAAAGGTGTCCGGCCGGTCGCTTGGGGTGAGGCCCTTCGGGAGGCCCAGTTCTCTTCCTGGCTGTATGAAGGGGTTTACGGGCTCGGACGGGATGGTTCGGAAAAGGAGGATGCGCAGTGAGATACGACACCATCATACTCGGAGGCGGCTTAAGCGCACTGGTCTGCGGCATATCCCTGCAGGAAAAGGGGGTGAAATGCCTCATAGTGTCATCAGGACAGAGCGCACTGCATTTCTTCTCCGGCTCGTTCGAACTGATTTCGACCGACGGCTCGCAGCGGGAGGCGATGGAAAACCTTCCGGACGGACATCCATACAGAAAAATAGGCCTTGACAGGGTGATGGAACTTTCGAAGAGCGTGCCTGAATTCTTCGCAAGGGCCGGGTACGCATTATCCGGCGAATATGACCGCAATCACGTGGAGAACACCATTCTGGGAAGTCAGAAGCAGGTCTGGCTTACAGTCGGCTCCGAAGGATTTCCTCCTGTCCGTGGGAAGCTGCCCATATCACCTTTGGGCGTGAAGATGCAGATGGACCTCCGGAAGAGGTTCGAGATTCTCGGAGGAGATTATCTTATGGGGGACAGAGCGGTGAGAGGCGAGTTCCGGGACGGCCGTCTGACAAGCATATTTACAGAGAATCACGGGTCATCCCCGTTCATAGCCGACAAGTTCGTGATGGCGACAGGCAGTTTCTTCAGCAGGGGGCTTGTCTCCACCCCGTCGGGAATCTGCGAACCTGTGTTGCATCTTGATGTGGACTGCTGCTCTGACAGAGAAGAGTGGTACGGAAAGGGATTCTTTGACAATCAGCCGTATATGAGATTCGGAGCCGTCTGCTCGGACAGACTTGAGGCTGTCAGGGAGGGGAAAGTCCTGCCGAACGTGTATGTGGCGGGATCTCTCATTGGCGGGGCGGACCCCATAAAGGAGGGGTGCGGAGCGGGAGTGGCCATCATTTCGGCCCTGTATGTGGCACGTCAGATATTGGAGGAGTCATTATGAGACAGGATACCGGTTTCGAACATTGTATGAAGTGCTCCATCTGCACGGTCTATTGTCCGATGATGGAGGTGAATCCGGCATTCCCGGGTCCCAAGCAGGCCGGTCCTGACGGGGAACGCTACCGCCTTAAGGACCCTCTCTTTTTCGACAGGGCATTGAAATATTGCCTGAACTGCAAGCGGTGCGAGGTTGCCTGCCCTTCGGGAGTGAGGATTGGGGATATCATACAGACAGCAATCGCCACCTACGGCAAATCCGTTCCCGGACTGAGGGACAGAATGTTGGCGAATACGGATTTTGTGGGCTGTGCGGCATCGGCCTTCGCCCCCGTCGTGAACGCCGCAGTCGCCTCGAAACCCGCGAAGGCTCTGATGGACTGCACTCTCGGCATAGATCACCGACGCTCTTTCCCCGCCTACTCTTTCGAAAGATTCGACGTCTGGTTCGGAAAACACGCCGAGTCCGTGCAGACTCAATACAGGGACAGCGTGGCCTATTTCCACGGATGTTACGTGAATTACAATTTCCCGCAGCTCGGAAAGGACCTTGTCAGGATTCTCAATGCCGCCGGCTATGGCGTGAGGCTTCTAGAAAAGGAGAAATGCTGCGGGGTACCGTTGATCTCCAACGGGTTGCATAAGGCTGCGGCCCGCAATGCGAAGATTAACCTTGCATCCATACGCTTGGCCGGGACCACCGTGCTTACGACAAGTTCGAGCTGTACCCTTGCCATCCGGGATTCCTATCCGGAAGTGCTTGGAATAGACAATTCAGACATACGCGAAACGGTGATTCTCGCAACGAGATTCCTGTTCGAGAATGTGGAGAGCGGACGGATCAGGCTCTCGTTCCGAGACGACTATCACGCCCGGATAGCCTACCATACGCCGTGTCATCTCCAGAAACTCGGATGGAACATCTATTCGGTCAGGATGCTTGAAATGATACCGGGGGTGGAACTGGTGAGGCTTGACCAGCAGTGCTGCGGCATAGCTGGCACGTTCGGCTTCAAGAAGGAGAATTATGAACACTCCCAGAAAATCGGGGAGAAACTGTTCTCTCTCATCAGGGATGCCGCGCCGGACTTTGTCGCGACTGACTGCGAGACCTGCAAATGGCAGATAGAGATGTCCACGGGAGTGAAGGTGCTCAATCCGATATCTGTCATCGCGGAGGCTCTGGACTTTGAAAAGACAACGATTCTGAATAACCACTAATCTGAAAT
>JAKSJY010000074.1 GCA_024402025.1 Bacteroidales bacterium | reverse complement strand
TGCCTCTCTGACGGCAATAGAACAGTTGCTCCTCGGATATCTTCGAAGTCGTCGCCTCGTGCTCCACCACTGCCGTCGGATTGGCGCTGCGTATTACCGGAAAAGTATGCGCCCCGCACAGGCTCCCTATCAAAAGGCTGTCGCACTGGGAATAATTGCGTGCATTCTGCGCACCCGGGTTGACCCGAACGAGTCCGCGGTAACTGTTCTGGCTGTGGCCGGCCGAGATGCCCTTGGAGATGATTCGGCTTCTGGTGTTCCGTCCGATATGTATCATCTTGGTGCCGGTGTCGGCCTGCTGGTAGTTGTTGGTCAGCGCAACAGAATAGAATTCGGAAGAACTGTTGTCTCCCATCAGAATGGTGGAAGGGTATTTCCACGTGACGGCACTGCCCGTCTCCACCTGGGTCCAGCTCAGGTGCGAACCCTCTCCGCGGCATATTCCCCTCTTCGTAACCAGGTTCAGAATGCCTCCCTTTCCGTTGGCGTCTCCGGGATACCAGTTCTGGACCGTGGAATATTTCACGTCCGCCCCGGCCTCGACAATGATTTCCACCACCGCCGCATGCAACTGGTTCTCGTCCCTCATAGGTGCCGTGCAACCCTCCATATAGCTAAGCTGCGAGCCTTCGTCGGCCACGATGAGCGTTCGCTCGAACTGCCCTGTCCCGGCAGCGTTGATGCGGAGAGAGCTGGACAGGTCCATCGGACAGTGCACACCCTTCGGAATGGAGCAGAACGATCCGTCCGAGAATACTGCCGAATTCAGCGCGGCAAAGAAATTGTCCCCCGACGGGACAACCGTCGCAAGGTACTTGCGCACGAGGTCCGGATACTCCCTGACCGCTTCGGAGAAGGAACAGAAGATGATGCCCTGCTCGGCGAGGGTCTTGCGGAAGGTGGTGGCTACGCTTACCGAATCGAACACGGCATCCACCGCCACCTCGCGAACTCCTGCCAGGACTTCCCTCTCGCGGATAGGAATGCCGAGTTTGTCGAAGGTTTCCTGGAGTGCGGGATCAATCTCTTTCGGGCGGTCGGATGATTTCTTGGGTGCCGCCCAGTATATGATATTCTGATAATCTATTTTGGGAAGGGTGAGATGCGCCCACGAGGGCTCCTTCATTCCCTGCCACTTATGGAAAGCGTCGAGACGGAATTCAAGCAGCCAGTCAGGCTCCCCCTTCAGGGATGAAATCGTCCGGATGATATCCTCGTTCAAACCCTTGGGCACGTACTCCTGCTCGATGCCGGTTACGAAACCTTCCTTGTATTCGCTTTCTGCCAGTTCCCTGATATCCATACCTAAACCAAATCAGCCAATACGATTGCAGAGACAGCCTCAACTATTACAGGCGTGCGCAGGGCGAAGCACACGTCGTGTCTTCCCTCTATCTTCAGGCTGTCCTCCTTCTCTTTCTCGAAGTTCCAGGTAGTCTGCGGCCTGGAAATGCTGGACGTAGGCTTGAAGGCCACCCTGAAATGCAACGGCGCGCCATTGGTAATACCGCCGTTCGCACCGCCTGCACCGTTCTTCACGGGCCCGTCAGGACCAAAGGGGTCGTTGTGCTCGGAACCCTTCATCCCCGCAGCCTTGAATCCGTCTCCGAACTCGATGCCGCGCACTCCCGGAATGGCGAAGACAGCGTGTGAGATCAGCGACTCGACCGAATCCCAGAAAGGCTCTCCCAATCCAATGGGAACATTGTCCACCACGCACTCCACGATTCCTCCCAGCGAATCTCCATCAGCGGCGGCAGCCTCCAGCATCTCGGGCCACTTCAACCTGTTGCCGCATCCTCCCACCTCGATGAGTCTGGCCGAAAATTCCATTCCCTCGAGCACCTTCTTCGCTACGACGCCCGCCGCCACCACCGGAAGCGTCATCCTGCCGGACAGCTGTCCGCCTCCCCGGGGGTCGTTCTGCCAATCCCACTTTACGCTGGCCGCATAGTCCGCGTGGCCGGGACGGGGCATCTTGTCGAACTGGAGATAGTCCTCAGAGCGGGTGTCATTGTTGTGGAACAGTATCGTCAGGGGCGCACCTGTGGTGTGCCCTTCGTACAAGCCGCTGATTATCTCGGGATTGTCATCCTCCCTCCGGGCGGTGGTGCCTGTCTCGCCGCCCGCACGCCTGGATATGTCTTCCAGAAAGTCCTCCCTGCAAAGGGCGATTCCCTCCGGAACACCATCCATCACGACCCCGAGGCAGTCACCGTGCGACTCCCCGAATATCGCGACTCTGAAAATTCTTCCGAAACTGTTCATTGTCTAATCCATTATATCGAAAAACTGCGGATATGACTTGGCGACACATCCTTCGTTGTCTATCACGACCTTCCCGTCCGCGCCGATGGAAGCTATCCTGAGAGCCATCGCCATCCTGTGGTCGGAATGAGACGAGAATTTTCCTGCTTTCAGCAGGTGGGAGCAGACGCATCTTGCTGCATACGACTCACCCGTTATCGTCATTTCATCCCCTTCCACACTGAGTTCCACGCCCATTCCCGAAAGCATCTCCACTACCGCCCCGGCTCTGTCGCACTCTTTGGCGCGCAGCCTCGAAACTCCGCGGAGCCTCGTCTTTCCCGGACAGAACGCCGCGAGCACCGCCACTATGGGGAAAAGGTCGGGGGCATTGGACAAATCCGTTTCAAAAGCCTGGAGAGGAGCCTTTCTGACGCTGACGATTTCTTCATCATAGGAAACCGCCGCACCGGCATCGACAAGGATGTCCAGGATGGAGATGTCAGCCTGGAGCGAAGACGTGTCAAGCCCTTTCACTTCCGCAGCACCGAAAACCGCTCCCGCCACCAGAAAATTCGCCGCCGTGCTCCAGTCGCCTTCGAGATCGATGTCAGCCGCCTTGAAACGCTGACCCCCCTTGATGGAGAAATTGACCCCGGTGCAGTATGACCAATCCTGCATTTCCAGCATCTCGGCGTTGCCTTCAAGTTCGCTGCCGACGGCAATGCCGAATTTGCGGAGGATGTCGATGGTGATGAACATATACGGAAGGCTCTTGGGCTCTCCCACATAAACCTTGGAAGGCTTATCGCTGAGAGGAAGCGCCATCAGCAGACCGGAAATCAGCTGCGAACCCCCGCTGCCCGGAATGTCGGCCAGGCCGGGGATGATGGGTCCGCGAACCCTGACCGGAACGTGTATTTCCTTATCCTGACGCTCAATACCGTTATGGAGCATCACTCCGAACGCGGCCATTATGTCCGATGCGCCGGCGAGGGCCCTTTCGGGCAAAGTCCTGATGCCCGTTACCGTAAACGGGGTGCCGTTGATCTGCGAGAGCACGGGGATGAGCATACGCGCAAGCAGTCCCGATTCTCCGGCGGAAACGGACTCCAGTCCCAAAGGCTGCACCACCGGGCCTATGCCGGTGATGGTGAGGACGTCACCGCGTCTGGCAACCGAGGCGCCCAAAGTCTTCGCCGCGGCGATTGCGGATTCGCTGTCCTCGCAGGGAGTATAGCCGCGCAGACGGGAAGTGCCCTCCGCAAGGGCTGCACACAGGATGGCCCTCTGGGCTACACTCTTGGAGCACGGAACCTCGAGATCGGTGCGGAAAAAGCTCCCGCCCCGGGCCCCGTAGACGGCTTCGTGCATTTTGTCGAACGGCTGCTGGCCTTCGGCGAGCGGCTCGTCGTAGGATGCGTATGTGAAAGGTGCACCGAGGGATATGCATCCGATGCGGGAATCGTTGTCCCCCAGCGCAAAGGCAACCAGGTTGTCCCGCCCGCCCGCATAGAGGGAGCGTATGGCCTCAATATCCGTTGCTGAAGTAGCGGTGGTAACGATCTTCACCACATCGGCGCCATACCGGAGGCATCTTGCCTGCACCTGAGCGAGAAAATCAGGAGAAGGCGTACATTCGAAATTGTGGTAGGAGCGTATGAGCCGGGTGCCTGTGCGCCTTGCTGTCTTCTGCACGTTCTGGCTGGCGCCCACGGGAGCGTCCAGGGAAACGTCCATATACCTCGCTCCGCTTTCGGCGGCTATTTCCAGTTTGCGGACAGCCCGGTCCCAGTCCTTGTCAGTACGGAAAGTCGCTATCAGCGGTTTCTCGCAGGTTTCAAAAAGGTCCCTTATTGCATTGTCGTCCAGAGCCGGGCACAAATCCAGACGGATTTCCGCCATCTCCACGAACGGATCGTCCAGGATGTCGAGTATCTCCTCGAGGCTCTTGCGGGCAATACAGGTACAAATCATATGATATCGGAAATGTCTTTTTTCCTGATGACGACCTTGCCTATGTCCTTGATGTAAATGAAATCGACGGTGTCGTCTTCGACCTTCTTGTCATTGACGAACGCGGGCATAAGTTCGGAAACGCTGCAGGGCAGTTCGGTGGGAAGTCCGCAGGACTTGAAATCAGCCTCGAGCCTGTCTTTAAGACCTTTTGCCGCTATTCCGTCCCTTTCGGAGAGTTCGGCCGCACGTATGGTTCCGATGGCAACCGCTTCGCCGTGGGAGAACGGAGTCCTTCCCGCGGCGGCAAGCGACTTCTCCCCTTCCGGGGTGTGCTGCCACCACTCGATGGCGTGGGCGTATGTGTGCCCTAGATTAAGCACGCGCCTGACTTTCAAATCCTTCGGGTCCTTGCGGACAATCCTGTCCTTTATCTTTCCGGCCGCGCTGATAAGCGGCTCAAGGGCATTGATGGCCGCTTCCTTTGCTTTCTGGGTATATCCTTCGGAGTGCAGACGGCTGAAAATGGAGACGGTATCCTCATACTTCGACCTGTCCGCGATGATGAAGGTCTTGAGCATTTCGCCGGCGCCGGAAAGGAATGCTTCCATCCCGAGAGTGTACAGAGGTTCGGAACTCACGTAGACTTCCTTCGGGTCGAGGAAAGTTCCGAGGACATTCTTGACGCCATCCAGGTTCACTCCGTTCTTGCCGCCGATTGCAGCGTCTACCTGGCTGAGGATGGTGGTAGGAAAGGAATCGAAGGTGACGCCCCTCTTGTATATTCCGGCAGCGAAACCTACGAGGTCGGTGGTCACTCCGCCGCCGACGGCAAGCAGACGCGCATTCCTGTCCGCTCCCTTCGACATCAGAAACCTGCAGATGCGTTCGACATTGGACAAGGTCTTATGCTGTTCGTCAGCAGTTATTGCCAGCGAACCCAGAACGATACAGTTCTCCCGTTCGCTCATTTCGCTTTCGACACTCTTGGCGAAAGCCTCCACGTTGGAGTCGTAGATGATGTAGATTTCCTGCATTGTTGTTGCTCCTGCACCTTTTCGGGCACAATCACGCGAAGATAACCATAAAATTTGATAAATCACGATTTTTGGATACCTTTGCACCCGTACACGCGTCAGCGTCGCAACCCCCTTGCCCGAATGGCGGAATTGGTAGACGCGCCGGACTCAAAATCCTGTGTCCCTCAAAGACGTGCCGGTTCGATTCCGGCTTCGGGCACCAAGCCGGAGTTTCCTGTTTTTTCAGGGAACTCCGGTTTTCTTTTTGCCTCTTGACGCCGAGGGCCCAGGAAACAGGTCATATCCTGCTCGACGAACTCCTCCGTGCGGCCGAACGGCAGTATAACCTCCTGGAGATCCTCCCCGCTTCGCGGGTCCCCTTCTCGGGAGCCGACGTCTCCAGGAGCTTACACTGCCGTCCGGGGCTCAGGGGAAAAACCCTGTGTTCAGGCTCTGAAAATTATTTACTTTTTCGTCCTCGGGACAATCCTGGTACATAGAGGTCAGGGCCTGGAAGGGGCCGGAGGGACGCCGGAGCCGAAGGTTCCCG
>JAKSJY010000073.1 GCA_024402025.1 Bacteroidales bacterium | reverse complement strand
AGGCAGACCATCACAAACAGGATACTCACCTACCACAAGAATACCGAACCCCTGATAGACTATTACAAGAAACAGGGCAAGTACCACGAGGTGGACGGCAACGGAGAAACCGTGGAAATAAACAGGGCCCGTGTGGTGGATCTCATAGAAAAACTCGGATAAAAGACAACGCAATGAAGAATTCAAGCATCACCATCAAGCTTATCATACTGAACTTCCTCGAGTTTGCAGTATGGGGAGCCTATCTGACATCCCTCGGACGTTATCTCGGAAACATCGGCATGGGACCGAACATCAAATGGTTCTTCGCAATGCAGGGAATCGTTTCTATCTTCATGCCCGCACTGATGGGTATAGTGGCCGACCGCCATATCCAGGCCCAGAAAGTATTTTCGATGTGCCATGGTCTTGCAGGCGTATTCATGATTGCGGCAGCGCTGTACTGCCGTCAGAGCGGAGCCGCCATCGAATTCGGGCCGCTGTTCCTGCTCTACAGCATCAGCGTCGCATTCTTCATGCCGACCATCGCCATCGCCAACTCGGTTGCGTACAACGCGCTGGAAACCGTAGGCATGGACCCCGTGAAGTCATATCCCCCCATCCGCGTGTTCGGCACCATAGGCTTCATCTGCAGCATGCTTGCAACCAACTTCGTAAAGATAGGCGGCACTGCAATGCAGGACTCGCACGCCCAGCTCTTCTCCTCGGGCATACTTTCCATCATACTCTGCGTATATGCGCTCAGCATGCCTGAATGTTCCACTTCGAAGGTCGGAGAAGGGGCTTCGCTCGTCGAGTCTCTCGGACTCAAGGCATTCACTCTGTTCAAGGACAGCCAGTTCGCGATATTCTTCCTGTTCTCGATGTTCCTCGGAGCCAGCCTTCAGATTACCAACGGCTCCGCCAACACCTTCCTCGGATCATTCGGGGCCGACCCCCAGTTCGCCGACACCTTTGCCGTCAAGAACTCCAACGCCCTGATATCTCTATCCCAAGCGTCCGAGACACTCTGCATACTGCTTATCCCGTTCTTCATGAAGAGATTCGGAATCAAGAAAGTGATGCTCATCGCGATGTTCGCCTGGGTATTCCGTTTCGGATTCTTCGGCCTGGGCAATCCCGGAATGCCGGGAGTCCTTCTCTTCGTACTCAGCTGCATCGTTTACGGAGTCGCTTTCGACTTCTTCAACATCAGCGGCTCGCTTTACGTCAATGAGAACACCAGCAAGGATATCCAGAACAGTGCACAAGGTCTTTTCATGCTTATGACCAACGGTCTTGGCGCTTCGATAGGCACCCTTGCGGCCGGAGCGGTGGTCGACGCCTGCGTCTACAATGCAACTGTTCCCAGCTGGAGCAAAGCCTGGTATATTTTCGCGGCATATTCCCTGGTAGTAGGCATACTGTTTGCAATTCTGTTCAAGGAACCTGCAAAAGCATCCAAGTAGTTTCCAGATGGAATTCAAGCTATCCTGCAAAGACACGCAGTCCTCGGCCAGGGCCGGCGTCATCCGGACTGACCACGGAGAGATACACACACCCATATTCATGCCTGTCGGAACGGTAGGCTCGGTAAAGGGTGTGTACCACCGTGACCTCAAGCAGGATATCAACGCCGAAATAATACTCGGCAACACCTACCATCTCTACCTTCGCCCGGGACTTGACACGCTCAAGGCGGCGGGCGGCCTGCACAAATTCGAAAGTTGGGACAGGCCAATACTCACCGACAGCGGAGGATTCCAGATCTTCTCCCTGAGTCCCATAAGGAAACTCACCCCTGAAGGATGCACATTCTCAAGCCACATTGACGGTTCGAGGCACCGTTTCACGCCTGAAAACAACGTGGAAGTACAGCGCATAATCGGAGCTGACATCTGTATGGTTCTGGACGAGTGCTGTCCGGGAGATGCGGACCACGCTTATGCGCGCAAATCCCTGGACCTCACAAAAAACTGGCTTGAAAGATTCGCAAGAAAGTTCCGCGAAACGGAGCCTCTCTACGGATATGGGCAGACATTCTTCCCCATCGTTCAGGGCTGCGTCTTCCCGGACCTCAGAAAAGAAGCCGCGGAGCATGCGGTCGGCATCGACGCCGACGGATATGCAGTAGGCGGCCTCGCCGTTGGTGAACCGACGGAAAAGATGTACGAAATGCTGGAACGCGTAGGGCCGATGCTGCCTGCAGACAAGCCGCGCTACCGGATGGGGGTGGGCACTCCGGAAAACATACTTGAAGGCATAGCCCGCGGAATAGACATGTTCGACTGCGTGATGCCGACCAGGAACGGGCGCAACGGAATGCTGTTCACCTGGAACGGCATAATGAACATGCGCAACGCAAAGTGGGAGAACGACTTCTCCCCTCTCGACCCGGACGGGTGCTCGTTCGTGGACAAGACATACACGAAGGCCTACCTCAGGCACCTTTTCATAGCAGGCGAGATGTTCGCCGGAATGATAGCCAGCGAGCATAACCTCTCTTTCTATCTCGACCTCGTCAGATGCGCAAGGGAGCATATCGAAAGCGGGGATTTCACATTCTGGAAAAATTCCGTACTTCCTAAAATCACATCCAGATTATGATGGAATTCAAGCCGCGCAAACTGGACCTGTATATTTTCAAGAAGTTCATCGGGACTTTCTTCATTGCACTGCTGCTCATCATCGGCATCATCATAATCTTCGACATCTCCGAGAAGATCGATGATTTCGTAAAGAACGAGGCACCGCTGAAGGAAATCATATTCGACTACTACCTGAACATGATTCCATACTATGTGAATATGTTCAGTGCGCTCTTCGTTTTCATCACGGTGATTTTCTTCACTTCCAGAATGGCGGCGAATTCCGAGATCATCGCGATTCTTTCGGGCGGGATCAGCTACCACAGGATGATGGTCCCATATATGGTTGCGGCGGCTGTCATAGCCTTGTTCTCCCTGGGTCTGAACCTCTATGTCATTCCGGATGCGAACGCCACGAGAATCGAATTCGAGGCCCAGTACATAAAGCACCACAATGCCAACAAGACCAAGAACATCCACTACCAGATAGCCCCGGGGCAATTCGTATATGTTGAAACCTTCAGCGGATGGAACAAGACGGCGTATAAATTCACCCTCGAATCCATCGAGGACAACCGTCTGGTCAGCAAACTGTCGGCGGAATCCGCCGTATGGGACAGCACGATGGACGGGTGGCATCTGCGGAGATACCATCTCAGGAACTACACCAACGGGCTTGAGGACAGTATGACCAGCGGGGAGAAACTCGATACGGTCATAGCGCTTAAACTTGTGGACTTCTACAGGAACGAAAAGACGGTGGAAACACTCAACGCAAGAAAGCTCAATGAACTCATAGAGACCCAGAGGATGAGAGGAGACGATGCCATCATATACTCGATGATGGAGAAGAACAAAAGGGCGGCCCTTCCCTTCTCCGCATTCATACTGACCATTATGGGAGTCGCGCTCTCATCCAGGAAGAAACGCGGCGGAATAGGACTCAACCTCGGTATAGGTATTGCCCTGGCATTCTCTTATATCCTGTTCCTCAGATTCAGCGAGATGTTCGTTTACACCGGGGCGCTTCCTCCGTTCATTGCGCTCTGGATACCGAACCTGCTGTATTCGATAATAGCGGCCGTGCTGTACCGGATCGCCCCGAAATAGAGCGGCTAGTCCTTGATGACCTTGCGGCAGAAAAGAGCGGCAAGCGTTCCGAGGATTCCCCCGAAAACGGCACCCTCGACGAATCCCACAATAACATCACCAAAGTAGTGCATGCCGCAGAATATGCGGCTGAACCCGACAAGGACAGACCATATCAATATGCTCCATGCGTAAATAGGCCTGTACCCGGATTTGCTCTTGTCCTGGAAGAAGGCGATGCTGGTGCAGACTGCAAAACCCATAGTATTTGCCGCGTGTCCGGAGAAGAAGCCGTAGGAAACGGTTTTCTGCGGGAATAATGCATTCAGCCCGGCAAAAAGCATATCCGTATCGCAGCATGGACGGGGCCTGCAGACGGAATATTTCACGAAATTGGCAAACTGGTCGGTACATACGACGCAGATGACGGCAGCGAGGATGAAGGTCAGTCCTTTCTTCCATCCAAGTCTCCATACGATGGCCGCGGCGACGATCAGGTACAGGATGTACCAGGGTTTGACGGCACTGAACGCCATCCAGATCTGGTCGGTGAAAGGGGTGTGGGCGCCGTTGATGGCAAGCGTGATACTGCGGTCCAATGCGGCCAGAGAGTCGATGAATTCCATAATCTATTTGTTTAACGCCTCCCAGAGAAGGTCCTTCAATTCCTTGAGGCCTTCCTGGCTGTGGGAAGAAATGAAAACGGACGGGATTCCTTTCGGAAGATGCTTTTTGATGTCCTTTTCTATATCCTTGTCGATAAGGTCGCACTTCGTTACGGCAAGCACCCTCTCCTTTACGAGCAATTCGGGATTGTAGAGCTCCAGTTCCTTAAGAAGGGTCTTGTAGCTCGCAAGAATGTTTTCCTCAAGGGAACTTACCATAAACAGCAGGACTGAATTCCTCTCTATGTGCCTGAGGAATCTGGTCCCGATGCCCCTGCCTTCGTGCGCACCCTCGATAATCCCCGGGATATCGGCCATTACAAAGGACTGGTCGTCGTAATAACGCACTATGCCGAGATTCGGTTCGAGAGTGGTGAATGCGTATGAGGCTATCTTGGGTTTTGCGGAGGTGATGGTGGAAAGAAGGGTCGATTTTCCCGCATTCGGGAAGCCGACAAGCCCAACGTCCGCAAGCAGTTTCAACTCCAGGATGAACCACCCTTCCATCCCCTCCTCGCCGCTCTGTGCGAAACGGGGTGTCTGAAGAGTCGCAGACTTGAAATTGTTGTTCCCAAGACCACCGCGTCCGCCCTTGCAGAGAACTTGCGTCTGGAGGGGATCCACGAGTTCGAAGAGAACTTCTCCCGACTCGGCATCCTTCACGACTGTTCCTACCGGAACATCCAGAACGATATCAGCGCCATTCTTTCCATGCCTCAACGCTCCGCCGCCCGGTTCGCCGTCATCCGCTTTCACGTGCTTGCGGTATTTCAGGTGGATAAGTGTCCAGAACTGCGGATTGGCCTTCAATATGATATGGCCTCCCCTTCCGCCGTCTCCACCGTCAGGACCTCCCTTGGGGACGTACTTTGCGCGGTGAAGGTGCATCGAACCGGCTCCCCCGTGGCCTGAGGCACAGAAGATCTTTACGTAGTCTATGAAATTCGAATCGGGCATAACTCTGCAAAGATAATGAATCTTTTCTGATGCGACTGATAATACACGGGCACTTATGCCAAAGATACAAAAATAAAGGGGTAATTCTTGGACTCCAGTTGGAGTCTATGATGATTTTTCTATTGTTTCTTCTGGAGTTCGTCCTCAAGCAGTCGGATTTTGGGACTGGGTCTTGATGAGGTCGTCAACTGCATTTACATAGAAAAGGGCTTCCTCGACGGACTTGCATTTCGTTACGATTTCAACGTGGTGTTTCCACGGCACGAATGCGAAATAGTCCGGAAATGGGATTGCGTCATCTGCCGCAGATGGCGCTTCTATTATTTCTCGCCCAAGCTGGGCGAGTTTTTCTGCGGACTTGGCATAGAACAGATACCACTGCTTCATACACCAAGGATTCGTGGTACTGAAGCCTTTTGATTCCGGGAAAGCTACCTGAAGGTCCTTGCTGAGCTGTTCTACAACTCCGGAGCCCCATTGTTCCCCAGGGCACTACGGTAGCGTGACTTAATCTCATTAAGCCACTGTGCGTAATCGCTGTC
>JAKSJY010000072.1 GCA_024402025.1 Bacteroidales bacterium | reverse complement strand
ATTCCCCCGGTTACGGACGGATAGCGCGAATCAATGCTTCCACCTCCAGGAATAGCGTATTCGGCACCATATCCGGCGGAAACTATCACTTTGGCTCCATCCGGCCTGGGGACGCTGATTCGGGGAAATTCCACGTCCGTAACCGTCCATCCCCCGGGAAGGTCGGCGCTGATGCTCCATTTCGGCAGATCCGAATCCAGGCTGACATCAACGAAAACCTTGTACGATGAATTCCTGTCAATCTTGATGTTCCAACTCAATCTCGCACCGAGTCCGTCTTCGGATTCGGCAATGGTGAAATTGTCCGCAAACTCCGGCGTGAACGAAGGCGTCTCACCCTGAGGCCCGAGAAGGGTCAGGGTCCAGAGCTGTGCGTCAGATTCGACCACACGTTTCACGTCGGGGTTCGAAAGAACACCCAACATTGAAACCAGAACCGTGAGAAGAGTCTTGAACATTATTTTCTAAGAGCGGAATATGCTTTAACTACAACCTTCTTCCCGCAAGGCAATGCGACCTCGCGGTCCTCGCCGCTCATATTAACAAGTATTACGGCTTTCTTTCCCTTGACGGAAGCCCATTCGGCTCCCATAACCACATTTGTCTTCTGGTACCCGGGCACGTCGATGACCGGATTGTCCCCTTCCGGCACAAATTCACGCACGAAGCGCCCGCCCAGGAAAAGGTCGTGCTGGCGTTTTCTGAACTCCCCGAGATTTCTCAGAAAGGCGAGTTCCACCTCATTCTCCGGCTTGAAGATCATATTGGGATCAACCCATCCGAGCTGCGAACCCCACAGAAGGGACTTCATCTGGATGAAACGGAAAGAACCGTCATTGAGTTTCCAGGGAATGTATGTGAATCCGCTGTAAATGCAACGGTCCGAATAAATCAGAGGAAAAAGCGGGACCATATGCGCCCAAGCGGTGTGGGGACCGTTTACAGTAAGCATCATATCGAAAAGGTCGATGTAGCATTCGACGTTCTCTTCGGTTGTCATCGCCTTGTCGGATGTGTAGATTTCATCGCGCATCCCGGTAAGCAACCCGCGGTACGCCTCAGGCCACCATCCGCCCCCTCCCATAGGATGGGAATGTCCGGGAGCATAGCAGGCCTCGCTCGCTGCGCACCCGATCTGATCCATATAGACGCCGTCAGTACCGAGTTCCTCAAGAATCCTCGAATTGAGATTCCTGAGAACGTTCTGCCAGATTTCGGAGCTTGGACAGGTTACGGTGTTAAGGACCTTCGACGAATAAATTTCGGTATAAAGAGTGCCGTCAGCCTTGCGGCAGGATGCCTCGTATCCTTTCAAATCGATGTAGGAATCCGTGGCGCTGTCCCAGAGACGCCCGTTGATGTACGGAGTTACGTGGCATCCCAGACTTTGGGCCTCGGCAACCATATCCTTGAATCCTTCCTGAGGAGGGAAATATTCCGGATAATACGAGTCGAAAGGATGGCAGTGCCAGTAATACCAATGGAGACCTAGTCCCTTTCCGAAATATGCGGCCGACTTGCGGACGGATTCCATAGTCTCAGGAGTTACGCCCGACGGCCTCATCCACACGTCGGCATTCTGAATCCAGGGCGCTACGTGGCGTTCCTTGAGAGATTTCTCACCCCATTTTGTGCTGAGAGCGAAGGGCCTGTACCATTCAAGGACAGTATTTTCCCAGGTGTCGGGCTTGTAGCCAAGCACTGTAGCCCAAGGCAGGGAGAACTCTCCATCCTCCGACGTCCAGGCATAGGAAGCCGTGAATTTCTGAACAAAAGTGAGCGAAGAGGAGGAGCAGAGAATCTGAAAGTACTTCATACACGCATCCTTGTCCCTGGAACTGAAAAACAGAGTCTCTTTTCCATTGTGGGCCATTATCAGCTGCATGCCTCCGGTACAGGAAGGATATCTTGACTGAATCATTCCGGAGTTCCCGAGAGAATACTCCGCACCATATCCGACAGCCATTATTCCCTTTGCGCCTTCCGGTTTGCGGACGCTTATGCGGGGAAATTCCATATCGAACACCTTCCACCCTTCGGGCAGCTTCGCCTCGATGCGCCATTCCGGCAGCAGCGACCCGTCATCGGGCAGGCACACGCTCACCTTCACCCTCCAGACGGCTTCCCGTTCCAGCACTATACGCCAGACAAAAGTCGCGCTGCGCCCGTCGTCCGAAAGGCTGCCCCCATCGAAATACGTCCATCTGGGATGCATTGAAGGAGCTTCCCCGTGGGGACCTCTCAATGACATAAGCCAAACGGGCTCCGACGTACCTCCATCCGGCAGGATATTCTTGCCGTCGACGGTGAAGCTCCTGAAGTTCCAGGCCTTGCCGTCAGCCTCGAATACCAGGGAAACCCTGCTGTTCGAGAGTGTGATATCCTTGGAGAATGCTGAAAAACACAGCATTGGAAGTAAGATCAGTGTCAGGAAGATTCTTTTCATTTTGCGTCCTCGTATTTCTTTATTGTCGACAATACCTTGCCGATATCCTTGCATTTATCCATCTTGTCCAGTTCCGCAATATACGATATGGGACAATTCCATTTCGAAGCCTCGGAACATATGTACTCGTAAGTTTCGGGAGACATATCACAGTACAGCCAACCGAAATTCACGGAGGTGAAATCATTGAAAGTCCGGGCCGCCGCCCTGAGGTTGTACTTTTCCATTGCCTGATGGACCTTGTCTTCCTTGAAATGGTCGAAAGCGTTCCCGCGGCTCAGGATATGCCACCCGTAATGTGACTTGAGCGCACCCTCGTCAAATAGCGACGCGGCGACCAACGAGCTCTACACCTTGTACTGCGATCTGGAAACATTGTACCAGTAGGGGTTCGGGACGTCTTCGGCGCCGTCGAAATACAGGAATTCGAAACCGCAGCTGTCATATATGTTTGCAATGTTGCGGGCTATCTCGTCCTGGATGGAACAGTTCTGGTCGATCCTTATGAATCTGGGCCAGTCATCGACATCAGGCTGGATGAAACGCTCATATACGGAATGGTCCGAAGCCGCTGAGTTATAGACACCCCTTCTGCAACCTTTGAAACAGTATGGTTTCACGGATGAGAACGATTCATAGGAAATCAGTTCGGAACCGATTTGAATCAGCCTGCGGCCATCCTCCATCCTGACTCCGGAAGGATTCTCCCCGACATAGACCGTAGTGCTGCAGGAGTCGAGTCCTGAAGAGAGCGTAAAACTGCGGAACGCGCTGAATCTCGGGTCTGGAGTACCGTCACACACATAAGGGTCATCGGTCGAGACCTTGCAATAGTGCATATGAAGTCCGACGGTCATCCCGGCTTTCTTCATCTCGGATACCACATATTTCAAATCATCGATTCCTCCCGGATACTTGTCATTGAAAAGGTAATGTCCGCAGGTGCAGGCAAAGTCGGTATAGTAGATGACCATCTGCCTGAATCCCCCCTGCCTTGCATATTCGATATGTCTGCCAACGTTTTCCGGAGTAAGCTCACGGCACTCGTAATAGGAGAATCCGTACTGCTCCGACCTTCGGCTCTCAACGCCTCGGGGCATACCGAAATCCTTCTCGACCGAATCGATCGCATCCAGCATCCCTTCCTTTCCATCGGAGACTGCCAACACGGCGCCGACACCCTCCAGCATAACAGCGGACTCCGCTCCGGCATACATCCTGCGACAGCCCCTGCCCATCGGGAACGCATCTATCCTGGTCTCAGGCAGAATGCCGAGAAGGCACACGGCGGACTTTTCGTCCCAGCTCACATTCAGCCACTCCCCGAAATGTTTCTTCTCAAGCACGGGCAACTGCAACAGCGCAAATTCGTCGATTTCGGTTTTCCTTTTCACTCCGAAGTCCTCGAGTCTGTAATCGACACGTTCCAGCGTGAAGGAAATATACTGAGGCCGGACGTTCATGCTGATGACAGCGATGTCATAGGTATCACGGAATTCAACCCTGAGGGTATCTCCGTCCCTGGTAATCCTGTTCGACGGGAAATTCATCGGCTTCGCGGGAAACATCAGGAAATTCTCATTGTCGTACGGACGGTACTGGAGTATGTTGCAAAGCGGCAGCCTGCATCCTTTCTTCAACTGCTCCCGACCGTCTGCCTTGCAGATCAGAGATTCGCTCCAACCGTTTTCATTGAGAACAAGCTTCATCACGTCATTTTCAATGACAATATCCTTTCCGAAGCATAAGACTCCGGAAAGAAGCGCAAATGACAGCAATGCAGCAAATCTCCTCATAAGAAAATCAGTCCTTGAAATCCTGTTTCTGTATCGGTCGGTCCAGAATCACAGGCCCTTCCGGCTCCGGATGGGCGCCGGGATTCCTGTAATCGTAATAATAGATTCCAAGGGAATCCATATGTTCGTATTTCAACTCGAGCCTTTCGCTGAAGTCCCGGTAATCCTTTCTTTGCGGCATAGTCCACGCGGATTCGGCAGTTGCATAGATTCTGGGAAAGACCATAAAGTCGACCCTGTCCGTATTATGCGTGAGTTCACTCCAAAGGTTGCTCTGGATTCCAATCACACCGGACAGATCGGACTCAGTGACATCCCATTGCCTGTAATAGGCATCGGGAAATGAGTACACGTCCTCGATGGGGCAGAAACCGTCCCACTTGCGTCCGACCTTATGGTCATCATTCTGCACAAAGTCGAAATACATAGGTTTTCGGGGACAGAGGATGGTCGTGTATCCTTTGTCCAGAACATCGTGGAGACGTTGAACGTTGTCGTGCCTCCACCACATCATCAGATTGCCTTCGGACGGGACGTCGAAATCCACAATGTCATCCCAGCCTATCATCTCCTTTCCGAGATTTCTGACAACCTCGGAAATACGCCTTATGAAATACCCTTCAGCCTGAAGGACATTGTCATATCCTTTTGCGTCCATCAGGGCTTTGATGTCTTTGTCGGCAAGCCAGGCATAGGACCCGTATGACACCTCATCCCCGCCTATCATTATGTATTTTCCGGGAAACAGGTCCGCAATCTCTGCAAGAACTCCCTCTAGGAAAACGTAGGTTTCCTCCTTACCGACATTGAAGGTGAAATCCGGAAAGCCCGCTGAAACTCCGCCTCCGCTATACTGGGGATATGCCTTGCAGGCTGCCGAGGCATGTCCCGGCATATCTATTTCGGGGACAATATCGATATGAAGGGAGTCAGCGTATGCGACGATGTCGCGTATCTGCTCCTGTGTGTAGAATTGGGCCGGGGTGTGAATGTCGGAATGTGTGCCGACGGCACCCACCTCGGTAAGTTTCGGATATGACTTTATTTCGACCCTCCATCCCTGGGCATCGGAAAGATGCCAGTGGAATTTGTTCATTTTTACGGAAGCCATCTCGTCGAGAATGAACTTCACTCTCTCCTCCCCGCTGAAATGCCTGGCCTCGTCAAGCATGAATCCGCGCCAGTCATACCTCGGAAAATCGTGTATCCTACCAGGATGAACTCCACCGTTTTCAGCCTCCGCAGCGATGGTTGTCCTGGCGTAGAATGCACCGGCCGAACCTCCGGCCTTGATTCTGTAATCGCCGTTTCCGCGAACCTTGAGAACATACTCTTCCTTACCCATGGAACCGAGTATCCTGCAGGAGAGTTCCTTTCCGACAGGAACTGTCTTTTCGAGCACACTGACTTCCTGGGGACGGGGAATCACCTGAAGACCGGTCTCTTTCCCGCAGGAAGAGACGGCCAGGGCAAGTACAAATGCGTAAACTGAAATACGAAAGTTCATAGATTCTCTATCTTCTTCTCTGCTGGGCCTTCATCTGCTGCTCCTGCATTTTCTGCGCTTCTTCAAGTTTCTGCTGCCACTTGCTCTTGGGGAGCGGCTTTCCCTTGGAAGCCTCGACCTTGGCAAGCACGGCCTCCGGTTTGACCGACCTCTTGATGAA
>JAKSJY010000071.1 GCA_024402025.1 Bacteroidales bacterium | reverse complement strand
CATTGATATTCAGTGAATTACCCTATTTATTTTGCACGAAATTTGACGAAGAACCAGGATATGGCCCGTTTTCTGTCTGATGGAGGGGTTTGGAGAGCTCATCGAGCAGGATTCGCCGGGTTTTCTGTCTGATGGAAGTGTTGGGTCGGATACCCGGCGAAGCGGGGCTCCTTTATTTCTTTCCGAAAAGTTTCTCGATGACAAGAGCGATGGCCCCGTCGCCTGTAACATTGCAGGCAGGGCCGTAGCCGTCGAGTGCCAGATAAAGCATCATTACAAGGGCCGTCTGGTCCGGGCCGAAGCCGAGAACCGACTCGAGAAGGCCCACGGAAGCCATCAGAACCCCGCCCATCACTCCGGGAGCGGCAACTGCAGCGATACCCTGCAGCATGACAAAGCTAGCATACATCCCGAAGGTGACATCAATACCGCTGAGATACGCAACAGCGATGGCACTGGCAGCGAGCTTGATGGTGGAGCCGCACATATGCACCGTCGAACAGAGAGGTATGGTGAAATTGACAATGTCCTCACTCACCCCGTTCTTGCGGGTACACTCCGAAGTGACGGGGATGACCGCAGAACTCGAGCACACTGAAAAAGCGGTAAGGTATGCCGTCAGCATATTCCACAGACACTTGAACGGATTCTTCCCCGCTACCGCCCCCGCGATGCAATACTGGAACACAAGATAGATTATGGACAGGACGATGCCGGTGAGGATAATCTTGAATCCGGCACTCAATATCACCGAGAGCACTCCCTTTGCCGACATCTCGCACATCATCGAGAAGATGTACCAGGGAAGCAGAGGGATGATGACCTTGTTGATTGTAAGCTTGACGATTTCTCCGAACTCAGCGAAACCCTTCTTGAGCGAGCAGGAACCGGTGAAGATAATACCCACCCCTATCATGAACGAAAGCACAAGGGCCGTCAGGATATCGCAGACCGGAGGTATCTTGATGTCGAAATACGGAGCGAACTCCTTCGCAGAGGCCGAGTCAAGAGACAATTCCCCGGGATTGAGATAATGAGGGAAAAGCCCTGATACGGAGACGTGGGTGAAGAATCCGGCGCAGATGGTGGACACATAGGCGATGAGCAGCACCGAAAGCAACATCTTGCCGGCGTCGCGTCCGACGTTGGCAATGGCTGGAGTGACAAGCCCGAGCACCAGCAGAGGAACTATGAACTTGAGAAGCTGGGAGAACAGCACATTGAAAGTCTTGACAATGCGCACAATCCAGTCCGGAGCGATGAAGCCAAGAAGGGCTCCGCAGGCAATTGCGATGAGGACCTTGACAAACAGTCCTCCCTTGAATTTCTTCATAAGTCAAAAAAAGGGAAGGCCACACGTCCTTCCCTTGAGCATTAGGAAAAATCTTCTATAATGATGCGGGCTCCCATATCAAGAGTCTGCATTATCGTGACCATATCCTCCTCTTCGACAGCGACGCATCCCGAAGTGTAGGGGTGCGAACTGTTGCAGTGGAAGAAAATCGCCATTCCCCTTCCGGGAGTGCATTCCTTGTTGAAATCGAAGAAGATGGAATAATTGTATGCAGGGTCGTAGTTGATAAGATGCTCTCCAGTGCACTCGTGCGGACAATCGCGGATATCGATGATCTTGTTGTAGCCGTACTCCGGCTCGCCGCAGCACCAGTGATAGTCCTCCACTACGAAATAAGGAAGCTTCGTGCCGGGATTCTCCTTCAGACCGAAAGACTCGAGAATGCCGTAGTCCCCGGTAGGGGTAGTCATATCCCCCTGGACGCGGTTGGCGTTAAGGCCGTTTTTCCCGATGTGGCCGTCGCAGTGCAGAGCCTCCTGCCACTTGCGTCCGCCCTCGCTGCGGGTGTACATAATCACCTCGGCATCCGATGCCTGTCCGTACCAGAACACGAACACCATCTGGTTTACGGCGCTGCTGTCGGCATACTGCCTGAACTTGGAAGAGATGAACTTCTGAGTAGGGGTCTTACAGCATCCTGCTGCCAGAAACATGGCAGCCGCAAATAACAAAGCGAGTTTTTTCATATACTGAGATTACTTGTAGTTTGCGATGCGGGCGATGACCTTGGAAATGTCGGTGTTGTCCTTGATGCCGCTGAATTCCGTAGCGCGGGGACCCTTTACATATACTGCGACGGGCGCTCCCGAATGCATTCCTCCGGAGAGGACGATACCGGCCTTCTCGTCGAGGTAGCGGACAGCTTCCACCGCAATCTTCTTGTTGGAATTGTAAAGGTCCTTCTCCGAATCATTCTCGGCATCCAGGAAAGACTCCTTGTAGAGCTGGGTGAGACGGCGCTCTTCGCTCTTGCTGACCTCCACAGTGTCCCATAGCCCGAGATTCTCCTTGAGGATAGCCTTGACCTGGCCCCAGGTAACCTCCTCCCCTGTTGCAGAGAGGGCGGCCATCTTGCGCGTCAGCTCATTGAGGCTGCACTTCTGGTTCTCCATTATCTTGGGATTGCCCTCGCGTATAGTGCAGTAACCGGTCTCGTGGTCTGCCGTAACGATGATAAGTGTCTCATTGGGATGCTTTGCATAGAACTCGAGAGCGAGGTCCACGGACCTGGAAAGGCAGAGGATTTCGCCCAGCATGGTTCCTGCATCGCTGGAATGGCAGGCGTGGTCAACTCCCGCAGCCTCCACCATCATAAAGAACCCGTTACGGTAGTTGGAATAGAGATGGTCTATTGCGGAAGCTGTGAAATACTCGAGCCTCGTGCGCTTGCCGTTGTTGTCGATGGCATAAGGAATCTCACTCTGGAGAATGTTGTCCCCGAGGCAAAGCACACGGCCGCGGGTGCCGTGCTTGTAGGTCTCACGTCCCGAGAACACGGTCATTCCGTGCTCGCGGGCCTGATTGATCCAGTACTCGCCCTTGTCCTTGGGAGGCCATACGGTAGCGCCTCCCGCGAAGTCGACTTTGGACTCGAGGAGCTGGTTTGCTATTACGAAGGAATCATTACGGCTCGGAGTGTGGCCGTAGAAAGCTGCCGGCGTAGCGAGGTTCACCGCCTCGGAGGAGATGATGCCGACGCCGTAGCCGCTGCGCTTCGCCCTGTCGGCGATGGACACGGTCCAGGTGCTGTCAGGCAGGCAGCCGATGGCGCCGTTGTTGACCTTGGTGCCGTTGGCGATAGCCGTACCGGCAGCCGCAGAATCGGTCACAAGCGCATTCGCAGGACGGGTCGTTACGAAAGTCGTAACCGGGAAGTGCCTGAAATTCAGGTCGCCCATCCCCTGGGCGTGCATATAATTTTCAGTGGAAGCCGCCTGGTTGATGCCCATTCCGTCGCCAATGAAAAGGAAGACGTATTTGGGGGTAGCGGCACTTAATGAAATACAAAGCAGCGATGCTGCAAGCGCAAAAAAGATTTTTTTCATTAGGATTTCGATTAAATCAGGACAAAGTTAGCAAATTGTCCTGAAATAGTCAAAAACCTTTCAACGCCCTCACCGCATCCGCCCGAGAAATCCCCCGGACCCTGTAACCAGAACCTTCATCGCAAAACCTCCGCTATGCGGCGCAAGGCCTCGGTGATATTCTCATCGGAAGTCGCGTACGACATTCTGAAGTACTCCGGAGCACCAAACGCATCTCCTGCGACAGTCGCAACGTGAGCGACCTCCAGCAGCATCATCGCGAAATCCGTGGAGTTCTCTATCCTGCGGCCTCCCACCGTTTTCCCGAAATAGGAAGAGCACTTCGGGAACAGGTAGAACGCTCCCTGAGGCACGTTCACCTCCAGCCCCGGAATTTCCCCCGCGAGACGGACGATGAGGTCCCTCCTGCGCTGGAACGCCAGACGCATAGTCTCAACGCAGGACTGGTCGCCCTCCCAGGCCTCGAGCGCAGCCCTCTGGCTGAGAGATGACGGACCGCTTGTATATTGGCCCTGGAGAGTCGAGCAGCCCTTCGCCATCCACTTCGGGGCGGCGATGAATCCGATTCTCCAGCCCGTCATAGCGTATGCCTTCGACACGCCGTTGACCACGGCAGTCCTCTCCTGCATCCCCGGCACGGCGGCAATCGACGCGTGCGCCCCGACGTAATTCAGGTGCTCGTAGATTTCATCCGAGATTACAAGCACTCCCGGATGAGAGAGTATCACACTGGAGAGATCCTCCAGTTCCTTTGCGGAATAGATCGAACCCGTAGGGTTGGAAGGCGAGCAGAGGATTATCAGTTTCGTCTTCGGAGTGATGGCCTCTTCGAGCTGGGAAGGCGTAATCTTGAAATCGTTTTCGATTGCAGTCGGGATATGCACCGGCACTCCGCCCGCAAGAATCGCCATCTGGGGGTAGCTCACCCAGTAAGGAGCGGGGATTATCACCTCATCTCCCGGATTCACGAGAGAGAGCACGGCATTGCATATGGCCTGCTTCGCCCCGTTCGAGACCACTATTTGGTCCGGTTCATACTCCAGGGCGTTCTCCCTGCGCAGCTTGGCGCATATCGCCTTTTTCAAATCGGCATAACCCGGCACCGGAGAATACCTCGTCCAGTTCTCATCGACGGCCTTCTTCGCGGCCTGTTTGATGTAATCCGGAGTGTCGAAATCCGGCTCCCCGACGGACATATTGACAACGTCGATTCCCTGCGCCTTGAGCTCCGCGCTCTTCGCGGACATCGCCAGCGTCGCAGAGGGCGAAAGCGAAAGCAAACGGTTCGAAAGTGTGTTCATATAAATTCTATCTTATGAAATTCAAAAATACGGTGATTATTCCGGTATTTATCAGATCGGCGAACATCGCCCCGACTATTGGCACTACAAGGAAGGCCTTCGCCGAATACCCGTACTTGTCGCAGACCGCGCCCATATTCGCCATCGCATTCGGCGTGGCCCCAAGCCCGAACCCGCACAGTCCCGAGACCATCACGGCGGCATCGTAGTCCCTGCCCAATGCCCTAAACGCAACGAAATACCCGAACAGGACCATTACCACTACCTGCGCAAGGAGCATCACGCAAAGCGGAAGCGCAAGTGATGCAAGTTCCCACAGCCTGAGCGATACCATCGCCATCCCCAGGAACAGCATCAGGCACACATTCCCTACCTTCCCTATTCTTTCTACAGGCATCCAATTCCCCGACCCCGGCAAGGCTCCGACCACATTGCGGACTATCACCGCCAGCAACAGCGCCCCGAAATACGTCGGGAACACTATCCCCGTCTTCGAAAGCAGCCTGCTCACCACCGTCCCTCCGGCCATCACCAGCACTATCCACCCTGCAGCCTTCACATCCTCTCCGGCTCCGGTCTGCGCATCGGGCCTTGCAGCCGTATCTTCATTCCTGCATCCACCCATCTTCCGGCTCACCAGTCTCTGAGCCAGCGGCCCGCCGACTAACCCTCCGGCTACCAGCCCGAAGGTAGCTGCAGCCATCGCTACAGTCTCCGCGCCCTCCAGCCCCATTTCCTCCAGAAGGGATGCGAATCCTCCGGCAGTGCCGTGACCGCCAGTCATCGACACGCTCCCCGCCGCAATCCCCACCAACGGGTCAACACCCATCAGCCGCGAAATGCCGAGCGGCACCAGATTCTGGACTGCCACCAGCACTGCCACCAGTCCCAGCATCACAGCCAGCGGCCTTCCTCCGGACTTTATCAGCTTGAAATCCCCCTGAAATCCGATGCTCGTAAAGAATGCGAGCATAAACGCATCCTTCAGCGTCCCATCGAACGACAGCTCGATTCCGCAGAACCCGTGCAGCGCAAGAATCAGCAGGGAAAACAGGATGCCCCCGCTCACAGGCGAAGGCACACAATACCGCCGAAGAAACTTCACTTTCCCCGTCAGCCACGCCCCGAGCCCCAGCGCCAGAACGCCCAGCCCCGCAGTCTGGAACATATCAAGATGGAAAAAGGTCATTATTCCGAGTCTACCGCATCGAAATAGATAGCATCAACCCCGCACTTGGGACATTTCTTGGGAGGTTCGGGGCCAACGTGCTGATATCCACACACCGAGCAGATCCAAGTCTTGACCTGTTTTTCAGATTTGTTGTTGTCTGTATTCATAGAATGAAAATTTTTATCCTTTTTTTCATAAAAGTTCTAGTAACCTATCGTCA
>JAKSJY010000070.1 GCA_024402025.1 Bacteroidales bacterium | reverse complement strand
TCTCCCAGAAGATGCATTCTGAAAGTCCCGTCCGCCAATTTTTGATTGCTCTCTATTGTGTACTTGCCCTGATGCATGTATCAAGCGTTCTTGTATTCGGAATCGATTGTGGAGATTCCGAGTGTTATTTCCTCGAGCACATCAAGAAGGACCCTTACGGTTTCCAGAGACGTGAAAAGCGTCACGTTGTTCTCCACCGCAGCCCTGCGGATACTGTAGCCGTCGAGACGGGTGCTGTGCTGGTTGATGTCGATGGTGTTGATGACGTAGCTGACGTGGCCCTGGCGCATGGCGCTCACGATATCGTCGCTGCCCTCATTGATTTTCCTGAGGGTGCGGGTGCGGATTCCGTGCTCCTTGAGGTATTTGGCCGTGCCCTCGGTGGCTTCGATGTTGAATCCGAGGTTGTAGAACCTGCGGATTAGAGGAAGCGCTTCCCCCTTGTCGGCCTCGGCGATGGTGGCGAAGATGGTCCCGTAGTTCACGACATTTACACCTGATGCCTGCAGGGATTTGTAGAGAGCCCTTGTAAGGGAATCGTCATATCCTATGGCTTCTCCCGTGGATTTCATTTCGGGAGAGAGATAGGTGTCAATTCCTTTCAGCTTTCCGAACGAGAAGGCCGGGGTCTTCACGTAATGCCTCTTCCTTTCCGGATAATATACCGAGGTGTATCCCTGTTCGCGCAGCGAGTGGCCGAGCATCACGAGGGTGGCAACCTTCGCCATCGGAATTCCCGTTGACTTGGAGAGGAACGGAACCGTTCTGGAAGACCTCGGGTTCACTTCGATGATATATACTTCCTCGTCAGGGGCAACGATGAACTGGATATTGTACAGACCGACAATGCCTACGGCCTTGCCGAGCTTGACGGTATAATCGATGATCTTGTCCTTTACGGCCTGGCTGATGGAGAAGGAAGGATAGACGCTGATGGAGTCTCCGGAATGTATACCCGTTCTTTCGACGTGCTCCATTATTCCAGGGATAAAGACGTCAGTGCCGTCGCAGATGGCATCCACCTCGGTCTCGCGGCCGAAGATATACTTGTCCACGAGCACCGGCGAGTTCTCATTGATTTCCACCGCGTTGTGCAGATAGTGCCTGAGCGTTTCCTCGTTGCCGACAATCATCATTGCACGTCCGCCGAGCACGAAGGACGGACGAACCAGCACGGGATATCCGATCTCCGCGGCAGCCTTCACTCCCTCCTCGACATCCGTTACGGCTTTCGCCTTCGGCTGAGGGATGCCCGCCTTGCGGAGTATCGCCTCGAAAAGTTTCCTGTCTTCGGCATTGTCGATCGCCTGGATCTGCGTTCCGACGATGGGAACGCCGAACTCTGCGAGAGGACCGGCAAGGTTGATGGCCGTCTGGCCTCCGAGAGTGACGATAACTCCCTCAGGCTTCTCGAGGTCAATCACGTTCATCACGTCCTCGACCGTAAGGGGCTCGAAATAGAGCTTGTCCGAAATGGTATAGTCGGTGGAGACGGTCTCGGGGTTGTTGTTGATGATGATAGCCTCATAACCCGCTTCCCTGATGGCCCATATTGCGTGGACGGTGGAGTAGTCGAACTCCACGCCCTGTCCGATTCTGATAGGACCCGCTCCGAGTACGAGTATCTTGCGACGGGAAGAGACAATGCTTTCGTTCTCCGTCTCATAAGTGGAGTAGAAGTACGGCACGTCTGCCTTGTGTGCTCCCGAGCAGCTGTCGATATACTTGTAGACAGGCCGGATTCCCTTCGAGAATCTCCACTGTATCATTTCCTTTTCGCTGCGATGCCAGAGCCGGGCGATGAACTTGTCGGAGAATCCCATTTTCTTTGCCTGGGCGAACAGTTCGACGGCGCTTTCAGGATCGGAGACTTCCGCAAGTTCATCCTCCATCCTGACAATGTTGCATATCTTGTCCAGGAAGAGCATGTCTATCTTTGTACAGTCATATATCAGCCTGTTGTCCACGCCCATCCTGATAAGTCTCGCTATTGCAAAAAGATGGTCGTCCGGGAACTTGGCGATATATGCGAAAAGTTCCTCCTCGCTCATTGAGTCGAACTTGGGTTTGTAGAGGTGGCAGGCGCCTATCTCCAGCGAACGTATAGCCTTGAGAAGGCCTTCTTCCATAGTGCGGCCTATGCTCATCACCTCACCTGTAGCCTTCATCTGCGTACCGAGTTCGTTTGTAGCCTCGCTGAACTTGTCGAACGGGAACCTGGCAACCTTGGTGACGATATAGTCGATGGAGGGTTCGCAGCATGCCGGAGCATCCGCAACCTTGATTTCATCCAGCGTGAGTCCGACGGCGATCTTCGCGGTAACCCTGGCTATGGGGAAACCGCTGGCCTTGGATGCAAGGGCCGAGGACCTTGACACGCGAGGGTTGACTTCTATGATGTAATAGTTGAAGGACAGAGGATCCAGCGCGAACTGGACATTGCATCCTCCTTCGATCTTGAGGGCGCGTATCAGCTTGAGCGCACTTGAGCGCAGCATTTCGTACTCCTTGTCCGCAAGGGTCTGCACCGGGGCGACGACTATCGAATCACCCGTATGGATACCTACCGGATCGACATTCTCCATCGAGCAGATGCAGATGGCCGTGTCGCGCGAGTCTCGCATCACCTCGAACTCGATTTCCTTGAAACCCTTGACGCTTTTTTCGATCAGCACCTGGTGAACGGGTGAAAGTGCAAGGGCGTTGCGCATCATTTCGACAAGGTCCTTTTCGTTGTCAGCGAATCCGCCGCCCGTTCCTCCCAGCGTGAAGGCGGGGCGGAGAACTACAGGGTAGCCTATCTTCTTCGCGGTATTGACAGCATCTTCAATGCTGTAGCATATTTCCGAAGGAATGACGGGTTCACCGAGACTAAGGCAGAGTTCCTTGAACAACTCCCTGTCCTCGGCCTGTTCAATGCTTTGGAATGATGTTCCGAGTATTTCCACATGGCACTCGTCAAGCACGCCCTTCTTTGCGAGCTTCACCGCAAGATTCAATCCTGTCTGCCCGCCGAGACCCGGCACTATGGCATCCGGGCGTTCATATCTGATGATCTTGGCAACATATTCGAGGTCAAGGGGTTCCATATACACCTTGTCGGCGATATGGGTATCCGTCATAATGGTAGCGGGGTTGGAGTTCACGAGTATGACCTCGTAGCCTTCCTCCTTGAGAGCGAGACACGCCTGAGTGCCCGCATAATCGAATTCAGCGGCCTGGCCGATAACGATAGGGCCGGAACCGATTACCATCACTTTCTTTATATCTGATCTTTTCGGCATAGTCTAGTCCTCCATTGATTTGATGAATCTGTCGAAGAAGTCGCTTTCCTGCGACCCCGGGCAGCCTTCCGCATAAAACTGTACTGCACTTACCTTGTCCGAGGCATTCTCGATTCCTACGATGCTGCCGTCGACGGCATTCCGATAGCTGACCTCAAGCCCGCTGCAGTGGGAAAGCTCCTTTCCAATGCTGAAACTGT
This sequence comes from Bacteroidales bacterium, assembly GCA_024402025.1. Taxonomy (GTDB): domain Bacteria; phylum Bacteroidota; class Bacteroidia; order Bacteroidales; family UBA932; genus Cryptobacteroides. Next base: position 3,071 of record JAKSJY010000070.1, on the reverse strand, counting down.
AGTTGTGCTCGACAGTGATTATCCTGTTGCTGCGGACATCCGTGACAGGAGCGCCTCCGTGCAGTCCGCAGCCGGATTTCTCGAGTTTCTGTCCGTAGCTGAGGGCGATAAGTTCGAATCCGAGACCGATTCCGACGATGGGAACACGTCCCTTGAGAGTATTTATTACTTCAATTATATCCTCGAACATATACGGATTGCCGGGACCACTCGAAATCAGGACTCCGTCCGGATGGAAAGCCATGATCTCATCCGCTCCGGAATCGAACGGGACCACCGTCACGTTGCATCCCCTGTCATTGAGGGCCTTGACTATCCCATGCTTGACTCCGCAGTCAAGGATGACCACGTCGTAGTTGTGGTGGAAAGTCCTGGAAAACCACCTCTTTGTGCAGCTTGCGCTCTCGAGCAGTTTCCTGTCATCGACCTTGCTCGCAATCATCTCGAGGGCCTTCTCCTTGCTGACGGATTCAGGGACGATAGCCGCGCGCATAGGGCCGTTCTCACGGATGATACGGGTCAGCATCCTGGTGTCCAGACCGCTTATTCCCGGCACGCCGCGGTCCTCCATCTCTTCGGACAGGGTCTTGGTGAAGCGGAAATTGGAAGGAGACTCGCAGCACTCCTTCACCACAAATCCGGAAGCGGCTGCATTCCTGGCTTCGAAATCCTCGTCAGCAATGCCGTACTGCCCTATCAAAGGATAGGTAAGAAGTATTATCTGCCCGGCATACGACGGGTCGGACAAGATTTCCTGATACCCCACCATTGAAGTGTTGAAAACAATTTCCCCGACAGCGGGGACATCGGCTCCAAACCCGGGACCGGTGAACTCCATGCCATTTTCAAGAACCAGTTTCATTTTATTCGGCATCATATATAGTTTTTCCTTTATACTCTGTTTTCACGCATTTTCCGAAAACCTCCATTCCGTCGAATGGCGTACTGTGTCCTTTCGAGAAGAATTTCGAAGAGTCGATTGTCCATTTCGCGCCCAGGTCCAGCGTCACCCTGTCGTCCGGTCTGACGGGAAGTCTGAAACGCTCCCGGGGAGCTACGCTCATAAGTCCTATGAGTTTTTCCAGGGGAATGACACCTTTCCTTACAAGGAACGTGTACAGCACCGGGAATGCGGTCTCGAGGCCCGTTACCCCCATGGCGCTGCCTTCGAGTCCCTTGGATTTCTCGGCCGCCGTATGCGGAGCGTGGTCGGTGGCTATCATATCTATTGTCCCGTCCTGCAGGGCTTCGATGAGTGCAGCCCTGTCGGATGCGGCGCGCAGCGGAGGATTCATCTTGAAACGGCCTTCCTCCTTCAGGTCATCCTCGCAAAGGACAAGATAATGAGGAGCGGTCTCGCAGGTCACGTTGACTCCCCTGTCCTTCGCCCTGCGGATGACATCTATGCTCCCGGCGGTCGAGACGTGGCACACGTGGTATGCACAGCCTGTTTCACCTGCAAGTTTCAGGTCTCTTTCTATCTGCTTCCATTCGCTCTCGGAGCATATTCCGCGGTGGCCGTGCGCCTTTGCGTAAACTCCGTCGTGGATATACCCGCCGCGAAGGAGGCTGTTGTCCTCGCAATGGGCCGCAAGTATGCATCCCTCCCCCGCTATCAGTTCCATTGCCCTGCGCATCGTGCGCTCGTCCTGTACGCCGCTTCCATCATCCGAGAATGCAACCACGCTTCCCTTCAGAGAGGCCACGTCCACCACCTCCAGACCCTTTCTTCCGATGGTGATGGAAGCATAGGGTATTACGTCGATGAAAGCATCCCTTCGGATGATTTCAAGTTCCTTTTCGAGATGCTCCTCCGAATCCGGAACGGGATCGAGATTAGGCATAGGGCACACGCAGGTGTAGCCTCCGGCAGCCGCGCTGCGGCATCCCGAGAGGATGGTCTCCTTGTCCGGACGTCCTGGCTCGCGGAAATGCACGTGGACATCGCAAAAAGCGGGGCAAACAACGAAGTTTGCCCCGCTTTCCGAAAAAATAGTCCCGTATGAAAATGTATTTTTCATCGGGTTACAAATATAGGAAAATATTTCTCAATTTGGTACAAAGACTGCTCTTTTTATGGTTCACATGCAAGACCGGCTCATTTTACACTTCCATCAGACAGGATTGACCCAAAGGACGATAGAGGGAAATATAGATGACTTGACAAATTGAGCACGATCAATCATAAACCAAAAAAAGGCGGACATTGTGCAAGTAAGCATCTGAGTTACCAACATTCATAGAGGCATAAGTTGCATAATAAGTAAGCGCCTTCACGGGGACGTATTGACGCGTTTTTGATTTCTGGCGATCTTCGCAGAAAAAATTCCGGATGGGAAAGAACAACAGATTCAGAGAAGACGCGCTCAAGTACTGGGACATAAAGTGTGAGGATGCCTGGACCCGCTTCGAGGAGGCGGTACGGGAGAAGCAGTAACCACACTCATTTTTAGACAATTTATCCGTCCGGGCGATGATGTTCGGATATTTTTACTTAATTTTGAGTGATTTCAGTCAGCGGTGCTGACGGCAACAACAGAATACTATATAAACGTTTATAAATCAAAAAAATGAAAACAAAACTCTTAACTCTTGCCCTCGCGGCCCTCACAATCGGCCTCCTGGGCTCCTGCAAGAAGGAAAATGGTCCTGAACTTCCTCAACAGAACCTTCCGAAAGGTGCACTCCCCGGCGAGTTCAGCGTCAGCACCGACAAGAAGGTTCATTTCGCACAAGGCAACCTGTACTGGGACGGAGATTCATTCGAATTCGAAGCGAACCAGTACAGCGCCGGCACTTGGAACGCCGAAAACCACGCAAACTATTTCTTCTGGAGCAACAGCTCTTCAGTTGCAGCTTCTGAAAGCTATTCTGATGCAAGCGCAGCTGCCTCCGACGTATTCTTTACCAACGCTACAGCGGAGACAGCCAAGTCCGATTTCACTGTAAACGGCATAACCGGCAAGTTCCGCACTCTCTCCGCCGAGGAATGGACATATATTCTCTCTACCCGCGAAAATGCAGCGGACCTCCTTGTCGAGGACGTGACAGTATGTGGCGTCGAGCACTGC
>JAKSJY010000007.1 GCA_024402025.1 Bacteroidales bacterium | reverse complement strand
CGCCGCTTTTCGGAACGCCGGATTGATGAAAATCAGTCCGGCGTTCTTCTTTTTTTAGAAATTGCAGCCGAGTGTAAGCATGAAACTGTTGCCGAGGTCCTTGTTAAGGAGAAGGTAGGCGGCATTGATGCTTATGCCTCTGTATGAGGCTCCGATTCCGAGTGAAAGGAAGGACGGCACCACCTTTCCGAAATGGTAACCGGCCTGGATGCCGATTATGTCCTTTATCTTGTATTGCGCGCCAATCCCGGCGATTGGGGTGCCGCTGACCGCTTCGTATCCCAGTTCGCACAACCCTGTCAGGGATGAAACAGAGTAGGAGGCTTCCGCCTTTACTACAAGGGGTGTGGAATATGACGGTCCGCCATAGCTGATGGGGCCCCCGGCCTGAAGCGAAACTCCTGCGTCAAGTCCGGCGCTTCGGTACCCTGCCTTGAGTATTCCGAGCACTGAGAATCCCGATGCGTTGTTGCCGATGTTTGAGACGGCACCCTTGATTTCCGCCTTGCCGTAGAATGACTCATTGAAGGAGAGTTCGCCGAAGACTCCGAAATATGTATCGCTTGGAGAATAGAGTTCCTTTACGGTGCCGGATTCATTGGAAATGTTGTATTGCTGTCCCTTTATGCTTGAAAGGTCCAAACCGGCAACGAATCTCCCTGACCTGGCATACGATATCTTTACCCCTGCAATCGTACTGTTCGACGTGTATGGAGCCCACTTCCCGAAGGAAAGCCTGACGTCTATCCCGTCAGTAGGACAGGGAACATCCATTCCTCCCAGAGCCATGCTTCGCGCATCGGTGGGAAGAAGTGAGGAGGTCAGACTTTGAGCAAGGGCCGCCTGTCCGAATACTAGGACAAAAATAGCAAACATTATTTTTTTCATACTCTCTATTTCTTTGCAAATGAATAGATGTCATTGATTCCGTTTCCGGAAACCCTTATCTGGTAAATTCCTCCGGGAATTCCTTTCAGTGAGAGCTTCAGCGGTTCGAAAGGGGAGAACGAGGCTGTGGTGTTCAGGATTTCAGCTCCTGTGGAACCTGTAATGCGTACGTTGTACTCGCCTTGTTCGCCCGGTCGGACGAACAGGTAATCCGTTGCAGGATTAGGGTACAGGTCGAACGAGAACCTCCTGTCCCTGACCAGAACCTTGAATTCGATGGTTGTGGTCGCACCGCAGGCATCTTTTGCCGTGATGGATGCATCCGAAAGACCGAAAGCAAGTGGGCTGACAATCATTTCATCCGCGGAAATGAAAAGGTTGGCAATCTTTTTGTCGCTGATCTGCGAGGAAATCGTCAGTTTTTCCCCATCCTCGTCGGAGAAATAATCTGAAAGTCCGGTCAGGGTGGACTTGTCATTCAGATTGTCGAAATAGAAGTTCTCCACTTGTTTCAAAATGACAGGTGCGTGATTCTCCAGCAACGTGTATTCAATCGGGAGAACCGTTTCCGCTCCGTATTGGTCCGTTGCCTTTATCGAAGCACTGTATGTGCCGGCCGGGGCTTTGTTCCCCGTGAACGTAAGGGAATATTGGTTGTTCCTGAGCGATTCGAATGTTACGGCGTCGCTTCCCGTTTCAATGTCCACTGTCAGGTCGTGGCCCTCCGGGTCCGAGACGGTGTATTCGACTTTCAATTTTTCGTGGGCCTTGATTATGTAGCCTCCGTCGTAGGTGCTTTCGATTTTCGGGCTGGAATTGGCGCCTGTCCGGATTTCGAAAGCTTCCGTAGCCTCGGAACTGTTGTGCTGATAGTCGTTTGCCCTCAGGGACAGGAAATAAGTCCGGTCGAACTTGTCGAATTCGACGGGAAAAGAAATCTCATCTCCGATGGAAACTTCCGAGGGTATTACATACGTGAAACTTCCGGACAGTGCATCCGGTTTTTCCCCATATGCAACGGTAATGCTGTAAGCCGGTTTGTCGGTGTCGGAGGGGGCTTTGAACTTTACTGTCACCTTGTTTGACTCCACTTGGAATGAAGGTCCTTCAACCTTTTCAGGGGCCGTCTTGTCTCCATAAGTAAATGCTCCGTACGCATCCAGAAGCGGGCCTATTTTGGACGCCGCACGAACGGCATCCCTGTTCGCTCCGCCCAGCAGCCGCTCGCTGAGCATGTCATTTGTGAATCCGGGTCCTCCGAAGTAGGATACCAGCAGCGCCGCAACTCCGCTGACGTGCGGACAAGCCATCGACGTGCCCTGCATTGTGCCGTATTTGTTCCCGGCAAAGCAGCTGTATATCAAGGCTCCTTCTTTGTTGTCTCCGCCCGGAGCGCATATGTCGACCCAATCCCCATAGTTTGAATAGTATGCTTTGGTATTGTCAGGCCCGGTTGCTCCGACTGCGATGCATTTGCCGTTTCCATCGTATGCGGCCGGCCATCCGTATTTCCATCCTTCGTTTCCAGCCGAGAAGAAAACCACTCCGCCCTTCATCGGGCCGTTCTGCACCCCGTCCAGCCCTATGCCGGCATTCTCGATAAAGTAATTGATGGCTGTTTTCATACTTCCCGCACTTCCCTTGCCTGCATCTATTTCCGAATCGTAAACATACCCCCAGCTGTTCTGCGAAATTACCGCTCCGTGGTCTGCAGCCCATACCATTGCATTGTACTGGTTCCCCTGTATTGCCTTGTCCGGGTCGTCGGGATCCTCCCGCAACACTTCACAGGACATTATTCTGACTCCACCCTTCCCGTCGTTCCCGCCGGCGATTCCGCATATGCCTTTGCCATTGTTGTTTATTGCGGCAATTGTCCCCGCCACGTGTGTGCCGTGGTCCCCCGGGACTATATTGTATCCGACATTGTTGTTGATGAAACATTTGCTGCCGTTCTCGCCGGGAAGCAAACAGATGTCCTTTAGATCCTCGTGGGTGAGATCGACGCCTATGTCTTCAACACAAACAAGTACGCCGTTGCTTCCGCAGGTGAAGTTCTTCCATACTCTTTCCACGTTTATGTCCGCTCCGGCCTTATAGTTTTTTCCCAGGGATCCGTCATTGTAAAAGTCCCACTGCCTTTTGTATTGGGGGTCATTGAAAAACGAGTTGCAACCCAACGGCCTTTCCTTCTCGACGTGGGTGATTCCTTCCACGTTTTCAAGTATCCTGATTACATTCAGTCCCGGAGTCCCGTCATATTCGATTCTGTAGAATCTATGCAGACCGTAAGCCCTGTGTCTTGCCTCGAATTTCCCCGCATCGGGAAATAGTCTTTCAAGTTTCAGCGCACCTATGGTTGTCATTGCTTTGCTGAATTCCGAACCTGTATTGCCGAGAATGCTTTTTGTACCTGTTTTCTCCAGTTCTGCAGCCATTTCGTCCGTCAGTTCGACTATGGCATTGTCCCGCAGGCCTGCCACATCCGAGACTTTTTCCACCTTCGGTTTTTCCCCCGCATTGTTTCCCATCGACAGCTCCTGCTTCGAGCAGGAAATCGCCAGAAATGAAAGCAGGAAGAATGCAGATGGCAAAATAATCTTTCTCATTTTCGTATGCTCTTGGTTTCAAATGTAAATATACGAAAATCCCCGGCTTTGTTTGAAGCCGGGGATGAAATGTATCAAAATTGCAGGCAATTTCTAGAGTTTGAAGATGCAGGTCGGTTCGTCTTCTTCTGCTATATCGGTGATGATGTTGCAATCATAGTACAGCCAATCGCTATCTGCAATGATATCATCGTTTGCAATACCCCAGCTGTCGTCGGTGAAGTAGCAGTCCTCACCCTCATCATAGGTGAAGGTGATGTATCCCGGTTCGGGGTTTCCGGTAGCATCATCCCAGAAACCGGGCCAGTTGTAGAGTTTCACAGGGTCGATGCCGCCGCCGGTGAACAACTTGTCGAATGTCGCCTTCTCAAGGGTCTGGGGAACGGGGATCTTGATGGTCTTCATATCATTCGAAACCTCGGCATAGACCTGGCAGTTTGTCAGCTTTGGAGCGTAATAATATCCGATAGGAACGATGTTGCTGATCCAGATCTTCGTAGGATCCCCGTCGTAAGGTGATACGGTGAACGGGAAAGCTGCATAGTAAAGGCCCTTGGTCTCCTCGTCGAATGTCATACCGTTGCAAGCCCAGTTGCCGAACATCGCAGACAGAGGATGGTCGAGGTCTTTGATTGTACAGAGGCACATGCTTGAAGCGCCTTCGGTGACGCCTTCCGTCTTGCCTTCTACGGCAAGGACGAAATTGAGGTTTCCGGTGTATCCGTCAATCTTTGTAATGTTGAGAACAATTTCCTTTTCAGAAGCATCCTTGGTAAACTTGATGATTCCGTCTGCAGGGTCTGCAATTGAGAAGTTGGTGCCGGCGACTGCGTCTGTCTCCGGTGTTCCGATTCCGAATTGGGATGCGGGCAGTATGACGACGGCAACGCTGGCGTCTTCACCATTGTAAAGCTTGACGGGAACCTTTACGGATACGGTGTCTTCATCCACATTTATTTCAGAAACACCGAGGGAAACGAACGGCACCCTGTTGTACTCTATTTTGTTGGAGCAGGCAGCAATTGAAAACATTGCTGCAGCTGCCAACATAATTCCATATAATTTTTTCATACTTCTTCTTGATTAAAAATTACTCGGTCTCTGTGTATCCGGGATTCTGTACGAGGTTCTCGTTGATTTTCCTCTCATATCCGGGAATGGGCCAGCAGAACTGGAAGTCTCCTGCCTCTGCAGTCTTGTCCATGAAATCAGGACCCTCGATAAGAGCCTTGGCTTCAGCTGCTCCATCCTGAGGCTCGCGTGCCGAGAATCCGAGTCCCCAACGCTTGAGACAGCTGATGCGGAGTCCTTCTCCGACTGTCTCCCTGAACCATTCGTTCTGGATGTTGCCGATTGTTGCATCCGTCGTGCTGGCGTTGCGCGCAACCTGAAGTGCATTGAGGTACTTGGCAGCATTGGTCTTGTCTCCTCCGTTCATCATATATGCTTCCGCAGCGATAAGGTACTGCTCGCTGATTTTGAGAGGCTTGGATGCATTGTGTCCCATAGGGTAACCCTTGCTCTCAAGATCGGGATTTCCGACAAACTTTGTGAGAACTTTGAATTTGCCCTTGACGAAGTCACCGCCCACCTTGACTGCAATCGTGTCTCCGCCGTACCATTTTTCAAGACGGAAATCATCGGCATCGTATGCGTTGATGAGTTTTTTCGTAGGGATGTAATCGGGCTGGGAGTATGCGAATCCTTCCGGAGTCTTGTCGCTTGCCGCATATCCTGCATATTCGTCCATCGAGTTGGAGTGCTCTGTCTTGGATGCGTAAAGCATAATGATGGATTCATCTCCGCTGTCCATTACGTATGCGTCGAAGAGGTCGTCAGCAGTTGTCGTAAGAGGATAAAGTCCTCCTTCGATGAGTGCGGACGCTTTTTCAGCAGCTTTTGCATAGTCCTTGGTGTCAAGGTAGTAGCGGGCATAGAGAGCGTTTACGACATCGATTGTAACTTCGCTTCCCTTTGCCTTTCCTGCAACGCCTGCGAGGCAGACGGCTGCGGTGTCGAGGTCAGCCTTGATGGCATCGTATACCTCTTTCACGGTCGCCCTTGCAGGCTTGTCGTTAGGGTTGTATTTGAGAATCAGCGGAACGCAGAGGTCGGTTGCGGCCGTTGCGGGATCATATGCTTTTCCGAAGACGCGTGCGAGGTCGAGATATGCCGATGCCCTGAAGAAGCAGGCTTCACCCTTGATCTGCCTTACGGCATCCTCAAGCCCGGCTGCGCAGTTGTCGGAGCCGGCGATCACGATGTTGTAATCCTTGATTCCGAAATAATAGTAGGCCCACATATACTCCGGGCTGTAGTCGCTCTCGGTGAATTTCTCGTTTGCGCGGTGTACAAGTCCGAAACGGTTGCCATAATCGATATGTGCGTTGAAACCGTCGCACATAACTTCCGTGGAGATGATCCAGTTGTAGTCGCTGCGGTCGCTGGCACCGGTGGTAAGGGATCTGTAGTATCCGTAGATGCCGGTTCTGAAAGACGTAACGTCGCCTGCCGTGACGAAAATCTGTCCGCCGTCCTGGTAGGAGATGGCGTTATTGGGCGCCAGGTTCAAATCGCAGGAAGCGATGGTTGCTGCGGCAGCTACAAGAAGAAAACTTTTAAATATATTTTTCATATTCATTTCTTTTTGAAGTCCCAACAATTGTTAGAATGTAAGTTCGATACCTCCGAGGAACTGCTTGGAGTTGCCGACGTTACCGATGCTGAGGTTGCTGTTGACCTCAGGATCGATACCGGAGTAGTTCGTTGCAGTGAGGAGGTTGCGTCCGGTAAGGGTAAGTTTGAGACCCTTGACAGTCCTCCATCCCCAGTTTTCGACGGGAAGGTTGATGCCCACCTGGAGGTTCTTGAGCCTCAGGAAGGATGCATCCTCGATCATGAGTGAATCGAAATAGGTTGCTCCTCCGTTTGCCCAGTCAGGACAGGAAGCATCGCGGTTGTCCGGAGTCCAGAAATCCGAGCAGATCTTCGAGCAGTTGTATCCGGAGAAGTTTGCAGGGTTTCTGTAGAAATACAGATCGTTGTTGATGAGGTACTTGCCGAGGACATAGGAGAAGTCGGCTGCGAATGAGAACCATTTCCAACCTCCGTGCAGACCGAAACCTCCGGAGATGGGGGCGTGGCGTGAAATGCCGGTGTTCTGCTCGAGGCTGTCGGAGAATCTCTTGGTTACCTTTTCGGGATCCATCTGTGTGACGTTCGGATCGTCGCCGGGGATATACCACATAGGCATACCGTCTTCGGGATCGATTCCGGCATAGATAGGATAGTAGAAGCTTACGGGGCTGCCTACGTTGTAGCCGACGCCTTTGTTTGACATAACCCAGCTCTGACGACCCTGGAAGAGTTCGGTCACGGTTTCCTTGTTGTAGTTGAATACCGTATTGAAACGCAGGAACGCATCCTTTGTCTGGACGATGTCGATTCCGAGAGTGATGTCAATACCGGTGTTGCGAAGAGATCCGACGTTTGACGTCAGTTCCTCGAATCCCGACGTATAAGGGAAGGGCACGTCCATAAGCATATTGCTTGTGTTCCTGTTGTAGAAGGAAACTTCCAGGTCGATCATATCGTAGAAGCGTCCTTCCACGCTGGCCATGAACATTGCCTGCTTCTCCCAGGTAAGATCAGGGTTGCTGGGCTGTGCGAGTGACGAGGAAGAGGCTCCTCCGTAGGTGAATGAGGATGCGATAAGTCCGAGCGAACTGTAATCACCGATACCTGCATTTCCCTGGGTTCCGTATGATACCCTCAAGTTGAGGTCGTCGATCCAGTCCGAATCCTTTACGAAGTCCTCGCCAATCATATTCCACTTTGCTCCAACAGACCAGAATGTGGCATTGCGGTTGTTGGCTCCGAAGCGTGAGCAGGCATCGTTGCGGATTGTGGCGTTGAGGACGTACTTGCTGGCATAGTTGTACTCGAGGCGTCCGAAGAACGAGTTGAACCTGCTCTGGGCAAGAGACTCGCCCAAATCAAACGTTTCCTGCTTTCCTTTGTCGAGGACAAGCGTGCGGTCGTCGGTCTGGCCTGAAGACTGTGCATAGAAGCCGTTTGCAAAGTTGTCGATGCCTTCGTGTCCGGCAAGAAGGGTGAACTCGTTGTTATGACCGATATTGAACGAATACTCGATTGTGTTTGTAATCGTGTTGTTCGAATTCAGGCTATATTCGAGATAGCGGGTGCCGACTCCCTTGTTGGCGAAGTAAGAGGGCTTGGAGAGATAGTCGTTTGTCTCGTAAATCGTATCCGTTCCGACCTGTGTCTTGATGATGAGGTTTCTGATCGGTTCGACCTGGACGAAAACGTTGCCGTTTATCAGAAGATCGTCATAGATATCAGGGTTTGCGGCTTTCCGTGTCCTAGGATTACTGATATTGCCGGGATATGTGTTGACATATTCTTTTCCGGTTTCGGGATCGATGATGGGATACAGAGGGTTCCAGAGGTATGAAAGTCCTCCGTTGACGGAGTTGGTTCCCCAGCTGGAATTCCCCTGGTTCTTGGTGAGGGAGAGACCTACGTTGGCACCGACCTTGAGCCACTTCTTGGGATGGGCGACGATGTTGGTGCGGGCCGTGTAGCGGTCGAGGAAGTTTCCGACAGCTGAGCCGTCCTGGTGGAACTGTGAACCTGAAATTGCGTATGCAACCTTGTCCGAACCGCCTTCGATGGTGACATCGTTCTGGCTCTGGAGCGTATTGAGGTTCTGGAATACCTTGTACCACTCGGTGTTTGCGGTGTATCCCTTGCTGGTGAAGTTCTTCTCGATTGTGGCGGCGGACATGATTCCGGAACGGATGTTGAAGTCGATCCATTCGTCACCGCTCATGAAGTTCTTGTAGAACTGCTCGTTTGCGAGGGTGGAAACACCCCACTGGGAACGGAGGGTGACGGTTGCCTTTGAGTTGAAGGAGCCGCTCTTCGTCGTGATATAGACGACGCCGTTGGCCGCACGGGAACCGTAGATGGAAATTGCAACCGCGTCCTTGAGGACTGTGATGTTCTGAATGTCGTTAGGGTTGATGTTGCTCATCGTGAAAGATGTCGAAGGAACACCGTCGATAACATACAGAGGGGTGGATGATGCTCCGAGCGAACCTGTACCGTGGATGGTGATGGAGGTGCTGTTGTCTCCGACCATACCGGTGCTCGTAAGGACGAGCATACCTGCGACCTGACCCTGGAGGTTGTCGAGTGCGGACGATGAGGGTGCGTTCTTGACGATGTCCGCTTTCACGGTAGTAACGGCTCCTGCAACGTTGGCAATGTTGCGTGCCGAACCGTAGCCGATGACAATCGTCTCTTCGAGGAGCTCGACGTCGGGTTCGAGGCTGACGTTGATGACTGCGCGTCCGTTGACCTCAATTTCCTGGTCCTTGTAGCCGATTGTTGTGAAACCAAGGGTTCCTTTGGAGGAAACAGAAACTGTGTAGTTTCCGTCTACGTCTGCGACGACGCCATCAGGGGTGCCCTTGATGAGGATGGCTGCTCCGGGAAGAGGCTCGCCTGTCGAGGCGTCCGTCACCTTTCCTTTTACTTGAATATTCTGCGAATATGCAAGCGTGGCAGAGAAGACCATCAAAACTGAGAAAAACACTTTGAGTTTTTTCATTGGTTTTTGATTTAAAAAAGTTGAACAATAATAATTTAGTAATACACTTGTATTCAAGTTTCATTGCGTGACAAGTCCACGCGAGTCGCAAATATGAGCACAAAAATTCACATTTCCAAAAAACTGAAAGCGGCGTAAGATGTTGTTATACATATAATATTCATATTTTATTTGCAGATTATGAAAAAAAATAGGGGATCGTGCTTTTAATTTGTAAGCAAAATCCCCCAAACAGGTTAAAAAATATAATATTAAAATATTTTCATTAAATATTTAAAAAATCATAATTTCCCTTGTTTCAGTTTGTCTATATATCTGTCAATGTGCAACAACTGTTTCGGTATGTCTATGTATTGAGGACATTTCGGCAGGCATTTCCCGCACCCGATGCAGTGGTCCGCCTGACGCACTGTCGGTACCGACTTGCTGTATTCAAGCAGATATCTGCGTCTGGCCGCGGCGAAATCCTTCTGCTCCCGGGAAACCACGTAAGTGCCTTCCTTGATGTTTTTGTTGTAGAAACTGAAAAGCCCCGGGATGTCGATGCCGTAAGGGCAGGGCATGCAGTACTGGCATCCCGTACACGGCACCAGCGGGAATTCCGCCAGTTTCCCGGCCACGTATTCCAGAAGTTCCATCTCTCCGGAATCCAGGGGCTTGAAGTCCATGAAGGTTTTCAGATTGTCTTCCAGATGCTCCATACAGGTCATTCCACTAAGTACCGTAAGCACCTTTGGGAAACTTCCGCAGAATCTGAATGCCCAGGAGGCTATGCTTTGCGAGCTCTCCCTTGCTTTCAATTTCTCATAGAGCCCCGCGGGCAGTTCGGCAAGTCCGCCGCCGAGCAGGGGCTCCATTATCACTACCGGGATTCCGAGCCCTGCCAGTTTCGAATACATATATTCGGCGTTCGCATCCCTTCCGGCGTGCCTCCAGTCGGAATAGTTCATCTGAATCTGGACGAAATCCAGGTCATAGCGCCTGTATATTTCAAGCATCTCGTCGAATCCTTCGCTTCCGCCGTGGAATGAAAAACCGAGATTGCGTATGCGTCCATCTTTCCTTTCCTTGAGGAAATAGTCCACCAGGCCGTTGTCCTCGAACCTTTTCCTGAAGGCGGCGGCGCCGCTCAGGTTGTGCAGCAGGTAATAGTCGATATGGTCTGTCCTGTAGGTGTCGAGCGATTTGAGGTACATTTCCTTTCCGGCCTCGAAACTGACGTCGCCCCTCATGTTCGAGCATTTCGTGGCAATCAGGTATTCGTCTCTGGAATGTCTCAGAAGAGCCGTGGCGGTAGCCGCCTCGGATGTTCCCCCGAGGTAGACAGGGGCCGAGTCGAAGTAGTTGACCCCGCATTCGATGGCCCTGTCCACCATGGCATTCACGGCCTGCTGGTCAACAATGAATCCGTCTTCGGTCTTCTCTCCCGGCCATCTCATGGCTCCGAACCCCAGCAGGCTTACACCGGGATAGTTCTGCGAAACCTTTCCTTCCGCTTTCTTCTCTCCGCCCAGACCTTTGCATCCGGCAAGGGCCGCGGCCGCAGCCCCCGTCTTGAGGAATGTTCTTCTATTCATCATATTTTCTGTGGACCTCCCTTCCGTCTACTGTAATTGCACTTACGGGTCTTACCGGGCACAGGAATTCGCACGCCCCGCATCCTATGCACCTTTCTTCGTTGACTGCCGGTATCTTCCTTCCGTCTTCCAGCGTTACCATCCTGATGGCGCCGGCAGTGCAGTGCCGGGCGCAGTTTCCGCAGTTCTCTCCATCGTTGGCAAGACAGCCGTCCAGGTCCACGCGCGCGATACCTATGCTTATCGTGTGCTTCTGTCCGGGTTTGAGCGGGAGAATCGCCCCTGCAGGACAGACATCCGAGCAGGCGGTGCATTCCGGACGGCAGAATCCTTTCTCATATCCCATCTCGGGCTGGGCAAGATGCCTCAGGTCCGCAGACGACCTGAGCACTCCGTTCGGGCAGTTGCTGATGCACAGCCCGCAGGCGGTGCAAAGATCGTAGAAGCGTTTCCCGCTTCCCGCTCCGGGCGGCACCAGGATTCCGTTCCTGTGCGGTACGACCTTGTCTTCTATCACGGCCAGCCCGCCCTGGTCCTGCGCCTTGAGCGCCAGCGATCCGGCGACAAAGGCCCCTGTGGCAAGGAAGGCGCGTCTGCCCCTGTCGGTGCCGTTCTTGGTTTTGGGCGCGGGTCCGTACGTTATGGCGCCTTCCTTGCATCTCGAGATGCAGTCGAAGCATTCCACGCATCTGGAATAGTCAACGCTGTGCGCGTCCATATCTATGCATGCAGATTTGCAGCCTCGGCCGCAGCGTCCGCAGGCGGTGCATTTGTCCGCGTCGATGTGTATCTTCATCACACTTGCGCGACTGAACACCCCGAGAACGGTGCCGACAGGGCAGATGGCATTGCACCATATCCTGCCCCAGAACCAGGCGCACACGCTGATGATTGCAAGCGTGGCAAAGCCGATGACGGCCGCCGCACCCGAGGATGGGTCGATGATGCTCCTGACGATGCGTCCGTAGGAACTGTAGGGCGCGATGAAGGCGATGAAAAGCTGCATTCCGGCAATGACGGCGACGACGGTGGCGGCGAGGATGATGTACCTGGGATACTTGCGCTCGGGGGAGAAGCTGAAATGCTTGACCACGGGCTTGAGAGCCTCGGGCTTCTTTCCGTTCAGCTTCGCGGTTTTCGCCTTCCTTACATATATTTTATTGTACAGCAGTCCGATTTTGCGCCTGAGCCAGATGATAATGTCCTGAAATACACCGAGAGGACAGATCACAGAGCAGTAGATGCGTCCGAAAATGAGGGTGAGTGCGACGAGGGCCGCGAGAATTGCAGCGTTGAGCAGGGTTGCGCTCCCTATCAGCCTGATTACTGAAGGAAGGAACTGGATTTTCGCCATCCATCCCCACCATTCCCTTCCCGTTCCGAAAAACAGCAGGGTGATGGCGCTGAAGGACAGCAGGGCCAGGACGATTCTGACGGTCCTGAGCGGGTTGTTAGGTTTGCTTGTTTTCATAACTAAGACAAAATTAGTTAACTTTGCATTAAAATATACATCAAAGGGTATGAAAAAATTTCCGGTTATTCTCTTTGTCCTGCTTTCTGTCCAGGTTGCTGCTGCCCAGAACCGTATTGTGCCTTCCGACCTGGAGGACTTCAGCGAATTCAACGAATTCGGAAGAAGACAGTACAACAGGGTGTCGACCTCCTTCGACCTTGCCTTCCCAATGCATTTCGCCTGGTCGACGTTGCTTGACCGCACATACAACGGGGCATGGTCTGCGATGAAGACGGTGGAGGGGGATTTCCTCGGACTGGATATGGGACAGAGCTTCCTGTATTCCCTGGATATGTGTTCCTACAATTTCCATTTCGGGGTCGCGAGGGATTTCACCCTTTCCCTTTCCCTGAGATGGACACTGGCCGATTTCAGCCTTGCGAATACCTCATATGCGCTGATGCCTGCCGGAGGTTCGGACCTGCTCACTCCGGTGAGCGCGGCGGTCCGTACTCCCAGGTACAACGGAAAGAAGTCCAAGGTCCACGCCGATTATTTCGGAGTCCCGCTCGTGCTCAAGTGGAAGATCGACCGTATCCGGGTGTATGCCGGAGCGACTGCGGAGGTTCTGGTGCGTGCGCGCGGACGGTATCGCGAGCCCAGTGTGAAATATGAGATTCCCGGCGGCAACGGTTTCAACAGGTTCCGCTCCACTCTCGAATGCGGAATCTCGTACGGGGGGCTCGGGGTGTTTGCCAGCTATGGCCTCACTCCGGTCTTCGATCCTGCGCTCTCCGATGCGAAGTCCTTCACTTTCGGAATAGTGCTCGGCCTGTAGATCGGGCCTGTCGGAAAAGTCGCGGAAATTCACTATATTTGCCGGCTTGACGGGAGACCGTCAGACCGGCAATGTTTTGCCGTATGTAGAAAATAGAAAAACGATATAGAATGACATCAAAAGAAATCCGCCAGAAGTTTCTGGACTTCTACGCTTCGAAGGGACACGTGATTGTCCCCTCAGCTCCGATGGTGATAAAGGGAGATCCTACCCTGATGTTCACCAACGCGGGAATGAACCAGTTCAAGGATATCTTCCTTGGCAACACCCAGAAGAAGTTTTACCGTGCCGCCGACTCGCAGAAATGTCTGAGGGTTTCGGGAAAGCATAATGACCTCGAAGAGGTCGGTCACGACACCTACCACCACACGATGTTCGAAATGCTCGGGAACTGGAGTTTCGGAGACTATTTCAAGACCGAGGCCATCGACTGGGCGTGGGAACTGCTCACCGAGGTTTACGGGATAGACAAGTCGCTGCTCTATGCGACCGTATTCGAGGGAAGTGCCGAGGACGGGACCTCGATGGACGAGGAGGCAAAGCAGGCCTGGCTCAAACATATGCCTGAGGACCATATCGTTCTCGGCAACAAGCACGACAACTTCTGGGAGATGGGTGACACCGGTCCTTGCGGTCCCTGCTCGGAAATCCATATCGATATCCGCAGCGAGGAGGAAAAGAAGGCTTCCGGCATTTCCGGAAGGGACCTTGTCAACCAGAGCGACCCTCACGTCATCGAAATCTGGAATATCGTGTTCATGCAGTATCTACGTATGGCGGACGGCCACCTGGAGAATCTGCCGGCCAAGAACATCGATACCGGAATGGGCTTCGAGCGCCTGTGCGCGGTGCTTCAGGGCAAGAATTCCAACTATGATTCCGACGTGTTCACCGGAATGCTTTCGAAGATAGGCGAACTCTCCGGCCACAGATATGGTGAGAGCAGCGGGACAGACATCGCAATGCGCGTCATCGCCGACCATATCAGGGCCATCAGTTTCAGCATTGCGGACGGTCAGCTTCCGAGCAATGTAAAGGCCGGATATGTGATTCGCAGAATCCTGCGCCGTGCCGTACGCTACGGCTACACCTTCCTCGGTTTCAACGAGCCTTTCCTCTGTATGCTCGTGCCTCAGCTCGTGGCCGATATGGGAGAGGCCTATCCTGAGCTGTCGAAGCAGCAGAAACTTATAGAGTCCGTGATCCGTGAGGAGGAAATGGCGTTCCTGCGCACGCTCGACCGCGGAATCAAGTTCCTCGACGAGTATATGTCCGCGCATAAGGACGACAGCGAAAAGGTCCTGCGCGGAGTCAATGCCTTCACTCTCTACGATACTTACGGTTTCCCTATAGACCTTACTGAACTCATCGCCTCCGAGAACGGCTTCACGGTCGATATGGAGGGCTTCAACGTCGAACTGGAAAAGCAGAAGGAGCGCGCCCGCAACGCTACTGCGAACGAGTTCGGAGACTGGACGGAGTACTTTCCCGGAGATTCCGTGTTCGTCGGATACGACCATACCCACTGCAAGGATGCAAGGCTTCTGCGCCAGAGGACTGTCATCCAGAAGAACAAGGAGATGCTTCAGCTTGTATTCGACCACACTCCTTTCTACGGAGAGATGGGTGGCGGAATCGGCGACACGGGTTATATCGAATCCGAGGACGGGGAGAGGATAGCCATCGTCAATACGGTCAAGGAGAACAACCTCACCATCCATATCGCGGAGCGTCTTCCGAAGAATCCTATGGGATATTTCGAGCTCCAGATAGATGAGGAAAAGAGACGCAACGTCGAATTCAACCACTCCTGCACTCACCTTCTCGACCAGGCTCTGAGAGAGATTCTGGGGGAACACGTGGAGCAGAAGGGCTCATACGTGGCCGACAAGTATTTCCGTTTCGACTTCTCGCATTTCGAAAAGCTTTCCGACGAGCAGATAATCGCCGTCGAAAACCGCGTGAACGATATGATACGCGCCAACTATCCTCTTGAGGAGGAGCGCCACGCCACCATGGCACAGGCAAAGGAAATGGGAGCGATAGCCCTGTTCGGCGAGAAATACGGTGACAGGGTCAGGGTCATCAAATTCGGTCCCAGCTGCGAACTTTGCGGAGGATGTCATACCGGTGCAACGGGAAACATAGGTTTCTTCAAGATCGTTTCCGAAAGCGCCATCGCCGCCGGTGTACGCCGCATCGAGGGTATCACCGCGCAGACGGCCCTGGATTACGTGCGCGACATGCAGAACACGATACGTGATTCACGTGCGCTTCTCAACAATGCATCCGACCTCACGTCGGCCATCAGAAAACTTCAGGAGGACGCCGCCGCTCTCAAGAAGCAGGCGGAAGAGTTTGCAGCTCAGAAAGCTGCCGCCCTTTCACAATCCCTGCTGGCCTCCGCGGTGGAAAAGAATGGCATAAAAGTTGTAAAATTCACTGCTGCCGGCACCGATCCGGTACTTCTCCGCAATGCGGCCGCAAAACTGCAGAAGGAGGCGTCAGTCGCACTTCTTGCGGCATTCGAGAATGCCGGCAAGCCGAACCTTCTCGTGATGTATTCGGACGACCTTGTGAAAGCCGGACGCAATGCCGGTGCGGACATCCGTGATGCCGCCAGGTTCATCCTTGGAGGCGGAGGCGGCCAGAACGGCCTCGCGACTGCGGGAGGAAAGGATTGCAGCGGCCTTGAAAAGGCGATGGAGGCGCTCGAAGCAAAGATCTGAGAATGAAGAAACTCGACAAGTTCATACTGAAATCTTTCATAGGACCGTTCGTAGCGATCCTGCTTGTCGTTATTTTCATTCTTATGATGCAGTTCCTGTGGCTCTACATCGACGAGCTTGTCGGCAAGGGCCTGGGAATGAAGGTTATTCTGGAGTTCATGATGTGGGGCGGATGCACCATCGTGCCTCTTGCCCTGCCCCTTTCCACGCTACTGGCGTCGATGATGACGCTGGGCTCGATGACCGAGAACAACGAGATGATGGCGATAAAGGCGTCCGGCGTCTCGCTTGTCCGGGTGATGCTGCCTCTTACCGTGGCGTCATTCCTCATTGCCGTCGGGGCGTTCTTTGTAGGGAACAACCTGGTACCCAAGGCATACAACGAGATTTTCACGCTCAGGGATGACATATCACACACGAAGGAAGGGATAAAGATTCCTTCGGGCACGTTCTATGACGGTATTGAAGGTTATGTGCTGAGGGTGGAAGACCAGAACAAAAGGACGGGTATGCTGTATGACGTCATCGTGTACGACCATACAGCAAGCCGAGGCAACGTGGCCGTGACACTTGCCGATTCCGCACAGATAAAGCTCTCGAAAAGCAAGGATTACCTTACTTTCACGATGTACAACGGCACCAACTATCAGGAAACCAATTCCCGTGATGCGGCGAATTTCGAGTCGGAATCCGACAGGGTGGAGTTCGAGAGGCAGGATATGGTCATATCCCTCAAGAACTATTCCTTCGAAAAATCCGACGACAACCGTTTCGGCAACCAGATCAAGAGCCAGGGAATCGCGTCTCTCAGGGTGGAAAGGGATTCCCTCAGGCAAATCACTGACGAGGCCCACGAAAAACATTTCCACGAGCAGCTCCGTTCGAAGTATATCCTTCAGCCAAAGCAGTTCGAGGAGGCTTTCATCGAGAAACACCATACTCCGTTCATGTACGACCACCACGGCCGTTACAAAACGAGGCAGGACAGGATACGCGCCCTGACTTCCGCTTCGGACAAGGCGGTTCAGATGGCTTCGGAGATCACAGGTTACGACTATGAGAATTATTCCGAATATTTTTATCTGCGCCGCGCTGACGTAGAGATACTTAAAAAATACGCCCAGGCTCTTGCCTGTTTCATCCTTTTCTTCATTGGAGCGCCTCTGGGGGCTTTCATCGGAAAGGGAGGATTGGGAATAAGCGCAATCATTTCCGTGCTCTTCTTCGTCCTGTACTGGGTGGTCGACATCTCCGGTACAAAACTTGCCAATGACGGGGCGGTGTCCGCCCAGGCCGGGGCTTTCATTTCTTCATATGTCCTGTTCCCCATAGGAGTGTTCCTCACCTGGAGAGCAGTGGCGGACAAACCGATTTTCAATATGGATGCAATAAAATCGTGGTTCAGAATGGCCGGGAGCAAGATTCGCGGCATCTTCCACAAGACCAGAATAGTTTTTATGGGTACGCCGGAGTTTGCCGTCGCACCCCTGGATGCCCTTGTCAGGAAAGGTTATGACATTGCCGCGGTCGTCACCGTGGCGGACAAACCCAGCGGACGCGGGCTCAAGGTAAACGAAAGCGCCGTCAAGAAGTATGCCGTCGAACATAGCATCAAGTGCCTCCAGCCTTTGAAACTCAAGGATCCGGCATTCCTGTCCGAATTGGCGTCCCTGAAAGCTGACATGTTCGTAGTGGTTGCGTTCCGTATGCTCCCCGAGGAGGTATGGGCGATGCCGAAGCTCGGAACGTTCAATCTCCACGCCGCCCTGCTGCCGCAGTACCGTGGCGCTGCGCCCATCAACTGGGCGGTGATCAACGGGGAACGCATCACAGGAGCGACCACCTTTATGATAGACAAGAACATAGACACCGGAGGCATCATCCTGCGCCAGGAACTCAGGATAAAGCCGGATGATACGGCGGGGGATATTCACGATGCGTTGAGGGGAATAGGTACCGACCTCGTTCTGGAGACCGTGGAGGGCATAATCCAGCACAATGTCGAGATGCGTACCCAGAGAAGTCTCATCCAGGGAAGCGAGGTGCTCAAGGCGGCTCCGAAGCTTACTCCCGAATTGCTGAACATAGACTGGAATGACTCTACGACGGAGATTTACAATCTTATCCGTGGACTGAGTCCGTATCCTACCGCATACACCCTGATTGCCAGGGAAGGGAGCGAAACGCTCCAGATGAAGATATTCAGGGCGGAGAAGATGGATCTCAAGGCTGCCCCGGGCACCATACTTTCCGACTCAAAGACATATCTTGCCATTGCTACCGAGGATGGAGCCATCTCCGTAAAGGACCTTCAGCTCAGCGGAAAGAAGAGAATGGCGGTTGAGGATTTCCTCCGGGGATGGAGGGATCCGCAGCTCTGGCGGGCCCTTCCGGGAACATCAAAAGACGAGAAGCGTAGAGTGCGGGAAATTTAGTATATTTGTGGGCTTTGCTTAAATCGAAGAAATACATCTACAACGAGGACTCGCTCCTCTATGAGGAGAAAGTCGAGTCCGGCTGGTCGGTGACCGGTCGCGCGGCATTGTTTGTCGGCACGGTGGCCGGCTTTGTCGTGCTGTATGTATGGCTCTTCCTTTCCGTGTTCAAGCTCGATCCTCCCAAAACGGCCCATCTCAAGAAGGACCTGGCCAGGTGGCAGACGAAGATGGAAATCCTCGACAGCGAAATAGACAGGTATGAAAAGCGCCTCAGCGGCATAGAAGAGAGGGATGAACACGTCTACCGCTCCATTTTCGGACTTGACAGCATAGCGGATGACGTGAAGAACGCCGGATTCGGGGGCGCGAACAGGTATGCGTATCTGGATGAGTTCGGGGCCAGCGGCGCCGTGAAGAGCACGGTACACAGACTGGATGTCCTGACCAAGAGGGCGTATATCCAGACCAATGCCCTTGATGAGGTGTCAGTGGTGGCCCGACAGGCTGATGAAATCAAGTCCTGCATCCCCGCCGTTCCGCCCATTATGCCCAAAGCGGATTCGTACAGAGTCTCCAGCCCGTTCGGGCGCCGTGTGGATCCCATATACCGCAGGGTGTCATTCCACGAAGGCGTTGATTTCGCGACAAAAATAGGCAATCCCGTGTACGTTACCGGAGATGGTGTGGTCGAGCGGGTCAAGTATCAGTTCTTCGGTTACGGCAATGAAATTGTGGTTAACCACGGTTTCGGATACAAGACGCGATACGCGCACCTCAATTCGATATGTGTCACTGACGGAGAGAAACTTGTCAGGGGGCAGAAGATAGGGGAAGTGGGCAATACCGGCAAATCCACCGGCCCGCATCTGCATTACGAGGTCATATACAAGAACAAGCAGGTCAATCCTCTTTCTTTCATGGATCTTTCGATGAGGGTCGAGGAGTATGCCTCGATGATCAGGAACCGTTCTCAGACCGCCGATTGATATGGGTTCAAGACAACAATACAAATTCGGGGAGGACTTCAACTTCAAGGAGTCCGAAAAACCTTTGGAGAAGGCCGGCCGTTTCCTCATATCGGCCGTGGCTTGCTCCGTGGTCCTGACCCTCGTTCTGTACGGCATCTTCGCCCTCGTTGTCAATACCGACCAGGAGGCTATGATAAAGCGTGAAATCCGTATGTATCAGAAGGTATACCCGCAGCTGAAACCCCAGGAAAACATTCTGGAAGGGTCCCTTCAGGCATTGGAGTCGAAGGACAATACCATATACGGCAAGGTCTTTCAGAATATGGCGCCACAGGTGGATCCGGTGAATTCGATGGGGATGTTCTATGGGGCGGACACAATCCCGGACACGAAACTAATATCCTATACCTATGACAAGGTGCAGGGTCTTGTCTCGAGGCAATATGACGTGGAGGCCGTTTTCAGAGGGGTGCTCCGCAAAATGTCCTCCGGGGATTTCGTCAATCCGCCTATGGATATGCCGGTAAGGGATGTCTCGTATCCCCAGATCGGAGCCGGGCTCGGCGTAAGGATGAATCCCATGCTCAAGGCCTGGGTGCAGCACGACGGGTTGGACTTCATCGTTCCGCAGGGCGAACCTGTATATGCCGCTGGAGATGGGTATGTGAGCGATGTGCAGAAAGCGTCCGGAGGGAACGGAAACACCGTGACGATTTCCCACGACGGGGGCTATACCACACGCTACGCCCATCTTTCCACCATCTATGTCCGTGAGGGCCAGAAAGTCAGGAAGGGATCCAAAATAGCACTTGCAGGGATGTCGGGCGGTTCGTACGCTCCGCATCTGCACTATGAGGTGGCGAAAAACGGGAAATATCTGAACCCGGTACTCTATATGTTCGCTTCGGTTTCCCCCGAAGAGTTTGCGAACATGTTGTATATGTCGGTAAACACTAAACAATCTTTGGACTGATATGGAGAAGCTTTTCTATTCAATCAGCGAGGTGGCTGAAATCCTTGGCGAATCCGTTCCGTGCGTGCGTTTCTGGACCAATGAGAATCCGGATGCCGTGTCCCCGTCCCGCTCGAACAAGGGAAACAGACAATACAGGAAGGAGGATATCGAGGCGTTGAAGAAAATCCGGTTTCTGGTCAGGAACGAAGGCCTTACCCTCGATGGGGCGGCACGCAGAATGTCCGCTGACGGGGCCAGGGTTGACAAGAGAGTAAAGGCGCTGGAGTCGCTCAAGCGTATACGCCAGCAGCTTATGGAAATAAAGGAAACACTTTAAAATTTTTTGACAGATATGGCAGACAAGAAAACGAACAAAGTCCAGATTCCCATCGATGAGAGGGAGACTTTCGTGTCATTGCAGAAGAATTTCGCTGATTCGGACCTTTCCGTACAGGAAAAGCTGAAGGTGCTCTATGACCTTCAGGAAGCCGACAACGAAATCGAAAAAATCAATCAGCTCAGGGGTGAGCTTCCCGCGGAAGTGGCGGCTCTCGAGGATGAGATCGCAGGCCTCAAGTCGAAGGTGGCATATATGGAGGATATGATTGCCCAGTACAACGCCAGCATAGACAACGCCAAGGAGTCGATAATCCAGATCGACACCGACATAGACAAATACCAGGCCCAGCTCGGCAATGTTTCCAACAGCCGCGAGTATGATTCCATCAGCAAGGAAGTGGAGAACCAGAATCTTCTCCGCCAGATTGCCGAGAAGAATATCGGAGAAGCGAAGATGGCAATTGCGGAAAAGAAGGATGGCATCGAGTCCCTCAATGACAGAATCTCCATCCGCGAAGAGGATCTCGAAGCCAAGAAGAAGGAGCTCGAGAGCATTATCGAAAGCACCGCTACGGAGCAGGAAAAACTCCAGGCAAAGCGTGACGAGTGCGCCGCAAAGATCGATGAGCGTACTATGAGCGCATACAACCGTATCCGCGAGAGCGTGTTCAACAAACTCGCCGTTGTTCCCGTTTACAACGAGAATGCCTGCGGAGGATGTTTCAGTACCATCACTCCCCAGAGACTCGTCGATATCGCGAGCGGCACCAAACTCGTAATATGCGAGCACTGCGGCCGTATCCTTGTAAGTCCGGACATTAAAGTCAAGAACCAGTAATGGCTCAGCAATCCGCCAACCGCAAGAAAGAGTACGTCGTCGACCTTGAAAGCATAGGCCGCGAACTTGGCAACGTGCCTCCCCAGGCGCTCGATGCCGAGAGGGCCGTTCTCGGAGCGATGCTTCTGGAACAGACCTGTGTGGACCAGGCGATGGAGGAACTCAAGCCGGGGTGCTTTTACGACCAGCACAACCGGACCATCTTCGAGGCGATGTCCTCGCTCGTGAACGAGCACACCTCAATCGACACGATTACCGTCAGCGCCAAGCTGAAGGAAATGAACAGGCTCGAGGAGATAGGAGGTCCCGTGGTGCTGGCGAACTTGTCGGAGATGGTGGGTTCAGCGGCTCACATAGAGTATTACTTCAAGATTCTCAAGCAGAAGAACATCCAGAGAGACCTTATCACTGCATCCACTCTTATCCTGAGGGACGCATATGATGATTCGGTAAGTATGGACGACCTTATCGACAAAGCGCAGACCAAGGTTTACGAAGCTATCCAGAGCAATGTCCGCAGGGATGTCCAGGAGATAGGTTCCGTAATCAACCAGGCGATGGGGAAAATCCAGGAGATGCAGAGTATTGTCGGCATCAGCGGAGTTCCTTCCGGCTATGCTTCCATCGACAAGGTTACCAACGGCTGGCAGAAATCGGACCTCATCATCCTTGCCGCGCGTCCTTCCGTCGGAAAGACTGCGTTCGCGCTGAATCTTGCAAGGAATGCGGCAGTCGACCACAATATGCCCGTCGCCTTCTTCTCCCTCGAGATGAGTTCTCTTCAGCTGTGTATGCGACTGATGACGACGGAATCCGGTCTCGGTGCAGACAAGATAAAGGGAGGCACCAAACTCGAAGACGACGAGTGGACACTTCTCGAGCAGTCACTCAAGGATCTCGCCAAGGCGCCTCTCTACATAGATGAGACTCCCGGTCTGCCCATTATGGAATTCAGGACCAAGGTTAAATCCCTTGTGAAGCAGAAAGGGGTGAGGCTGGTCATAGTTGATTATCTCCAGCTTATGCAGGGACCTGTCGAGTACAAAGGTATGCGCGAGCAGGAAGTTGCCGCGATTTCCCGTACCCTCAAGGCTACGGCGAAGGAACTCGAAGTCCCCATCATCGCGCTTTCCCAGCTTTCCCGCCAGGCTGTCCAGAGACAGGGCGGCAGCGGAAAACCTGTGCTTTCGGACCTTCGCGAGTCCGGAAGTATCGAGCAGGATGCGGATATGGTAATCTTTATCCACCGCCCGGACTACGTGGGCCTGAGCGAGAACGAGGGCGACAAGGAGAGAACCCAGATCATCATCGCCAAGCACCGCAATGGAGAGACTTGCGACATCGATATGATTTTCAAATCCGAAAAGGTGAAGTTCATGGAGGTCACCGACACTCTTTACGGAAACGGAGTGGAAATCGCATCCGGGATGAATTCAATGTCTGCCGACGACATCCCGTCGATGATGGTTGACGACATCCCTGTCAATTCAGCATTCTGATGAGCGGCGAGGTGTTCCATAAGGGCAGAGTGGTTTCAATAACCCCGGAACTGACTACGGTCGAGATAGTTTCGGAGGCGGCCTGCTCTTCGTGCCACGCCAAAGGCCTTTGCGGCCTGGGCGAATCGAAGACCAAGGCCGTGCAACTGCCTGCATCCCCCTGGGACGATTATAAGGTTGGGGACGAAGTCACTCTTGTACTCAAGGCTTCCATGGGGCACAAGGCGGTATGGGTGGCGTATGTCATACCTCTTTTCATCCTTATGGCGGGGATTCTCGCCCTCCTTTCCTTCGGAGCGGACGAACTTGTTTCAGGTTTGTGCTCCATCCTTGCGGTGGCCGTGTATTACTTCGTCATCTGGCTGCTGAGGGACAGATTGAAAAACGAATATATTTTTAACATCAAACGATAATGACTCATACGATTGTTTGGACGATTTTGATTCTTGCCGGTCTGGGACTTCTGCTCTCGCTGGCCCTTTTCTGGATCGCCCGGAAGTTCAAAGTGGAGGAAGACCCCCGCATTGACGAAATCGAGAAAGTTATGCCCGGTGCGAACTGCGGAGGATGCGGTTTCGCCGGATGCCGCGCCTTTGCCGACGCGGCTGTCAAGGCACCGAATCTCGACAACAATTACTGTCCTGTGGGTGGAAACGACGTGATGAAGAAAGTCGCCGCCATCCTTGGATATGAAGTGAAGGAAAAGGCTCCTATGGTAGCTGTCGTAAGGTGCAACGGTACCTGTGAGGCAAGACCCCGCACGTCGGTGTATGACGGGGACAGTTCCTGTCGCATCAAGGCATCGCTGTACAGCGGCGACACCGCCTGCCCGTTCGGGTGTCTCGGCTGCGGGGACTGCGCCGCCGCCTGCCAGTTCGGTGCGCTGACGATGGACCCTGCTACCGGACTGCCCGTGGTGGATCAGGAAAAATGCACGGCCTGCGGCGCCTGCGTGAAGGCCTGCCCCAAGGGGGTGATGGAACTTCGTGCGAAGGGGCCGAGGAACATGAGGGTATATGTAAGCTGCATCAAC
Source organism: Bacteroidales bacterium (assembly GCA_024402025.1). Lineage (GTDB taxonomy): Bacteria > Bacteroidota > Bacteroidia > Bacteroidales > UBA932 > Cryptobacteroides. The sequence continues at coordinate 14,210 of JAKSJY010000007.1, read as the reverse complement.
AAGGACAAGGGTGCCGTTGCGCGCAAGGCCTGCCTGTCTGCCTGCATAGGTTGCGGCAAGTGCCAGAAGGTGTGCGCCCAGGATGCGATTACCGTCGAGAACAACCTCGCATATATAGACTTTTCAAAATGCAAGCTCTGCAAGAAGTGTGTGGCTGAATGCCCTACGGGTGCAATCCACGCGGTGAACTTCCCGGTGCTCCCGCCCAAGAAGACGGCTGATGCTCCTGCGGCAGAGAAAAAGGAGGATAACAATGCGTAAGATTACGTTCGGCATCGGAGGCGTACATCCGGACGATGCCAAGATATCACGCGGCTGCGCAATAGAGATCCTGCCCCTTCCCGAGACAGTGTATGTTTCGATGGCCCAGCACCTGGGCGCGCCGGCGAATCCGGTAGTGGCCGTGGGTGACAGCGTGAAGGTCGGTCAGGTCATCGCGGAGCCCGCAGGTTTCATTTCCGCTTTCGTACATTCCCCCGTGAGCGGAACGGTGAAGAGCATCGCTCCCCGAAAGGATATGATGGGAAACAACGTGATGCACGTCGAGATAGCCGTGGAAGGCGACGAGTGGGCCGAAGGCATAGACCTGTCCTCCACTCTCGTCAAGGAGATTCCTTCCGACAGGGCTGCCATCCTCGACAGAATCAAGGCCTGCGGCATCGTGGGACTCGGCGGTGCGACTTTCCCGACCCACGTCAAACTCAATCCGGGCCCGGATGCGCATCCCGAATGCCTGATCGTCAACGGCGCGGAATGCGAGCCCTACCTCACAAGCGATTTCCGCATTATGGTGGAGCGTCCTGCCGAGATAGTCGTCGGCGCCGCAATCATGAAGAAGGTGCTGGGCGACTGCCGCTGCGTCATAGGCATAGAAGAGAACAAGCCCGAGGCTATCTCTTCCATCTCGAAAGCCGTTGCCGAACTGGGCTATGAAGGAATAGAAGTTGTCAAACTCAAGAAAAAATACCCTCAGGGTGGTGAGAAACAGCTTATCGATGCTGTGATGAAGCGCCAGGTCGCTTCCGGCGGACTCCCCATCAGCGTCGGTGCCGTAGTGCAGAACGTCGCAACGGCGCTTGCCGTGTATGAGGCTGTCCAGAAGAACAAGCCTCTCATCTCCAATGTACTTACTGTCACCGGAGACTGCCTTCCTGCGGACAGGCAGCACAATTACCTCTATAGAATCGGCATCCCTCTGAGCTACATAGCGCAGTATGCGGGCGGCGTGCCCAAGGATGCGGCCAAACTGGTCAGCGGCGGTCCTATGATGGGACGCAGCATCGTCAACCTCGACGCGACCACCGTCAAGGGCTCGTCATCCATACTCTACCTTTCGCAGAAGGCCACCAAGCGTCACGCTCCGGAAAGCTGCATACGCTGCGGCCGTTGCGCGGATGCCTGCCCTATGGGACTCGAACCGTTCCATCTCTACCGTCTCGCGAAGGCCGGGGATATGGAGCAGCTTGAAGCCAATTCGGTCCAGGACTGCATATCCTGCGGCTGCTGCCAGTACAGTTGCCCCGGATTCCTTCCCCTTCTGGACAATATCAACATCGCCAAGGGCAAGGTCCTCGGCATAATCAAGGCACGTAAGTAGTAATATGGACAAATATTTAGTATCACAGAACCCTCACGTCCACGCAAACGTATCGTCGTGCTCCCTTATGGGGGACGTGGTGGTTGCATTGCTGCCCGCAATAGTGGTGTCGGTGCTTTTCTACGGATGGGCCGAACTCCTCGTTCTCGCTGTGGCGGCTCTTGGCTGCATACTCATCGAGTGGGCGATAACCAGGTTCCTTATGAAGAAGCCGGGCCCGTACTGCGGGAGCGCCGCACTCGTCACCGGCCTTCTCCTCGCAATGAACCTTCCTCCCACCACACCCTGGTGGGTAGTGCTTGTAGGTTCGCTGGTCGCTATCGGAGTGGCCAAGATGTCATTCGGCGGACTCGGACAGAACATCTTCAATCCGGCCATTACGGGTCGTGTGTTCCTCCTCATCTCGTTCCCTACCTATATGACGGACTGGACCATCACTCCCGGCTTCATCCACACGGATGCCGTATCGGGAGCCACCCTGCTCGGCGTCTTCAATGAAGGCGGAGTGGCCGCGCTGCCGGAGAACCTCGATTTCGGCAGGATGCTCTTCCTCAATATGGGCGGCAGCGCCGGAGAACTCAGCGCAATCGCGCTTCTGCTCGGCTTCGTATATCTTTGCGTGCGAAAGGTCATCAAGCCCTGGATCACGCTCAGCATCTTCGCCACCATCGCCCTTGTCAGCGGCATTTTCTGGATGGTTGACAGCACCACCTTCACCGGACCTCTGTTCAACCTCCTCACCGGCGGCGTCATCCTCGGAGCCTGCTTCATGGCGACGGACTACGTGACGTCACCGATGTCCGCCTGGGGCGGAGTGATATTCGGATTCGGAATCGGTTTCATCGTGATGATGATAAGGTATTTCGGTTCGTATCCTGAGGGAATGTCATTCGCCATTCTCATCATGAACATTTTCGTCCCGCTTATCGACAGGGCGTTCCACCAGAAAAAATTCGGGAGGGCATAAACTATGGCAGCACAATCTACATTGAAGAATATGGTTCTCTGCCTCACGGCAGTCTGCCTCGTGTGCGCGGCCGTTCTGGGCTGCGTCTATGCGGTCACTTTCCAACCTATCAAGGATGCTGCGGCCAAGGCCCAGATGGAGGCTATCGGAAAGGTACTTCCCGAAGGCGTCGAAATTTCCGGGGAGCAGAGCGTCGAGATCGACGGTACGCAATATTCCTATTATGTCGCGAGTGCAGACAGCGTGACGGTCGGCTATGCCGTGAAGGTGTCCGCCGGCGGTTTCGGCGGCCCTGTGGAACTGATGGCCGGAGTGCTTTGCGACGGTACGATTTTCAATACCTCGGTGCTTCACGCCGACGGGGAGACTCCGGGACTCGGCGCGAAATGTACAACCGACCCCGCATTTGTGAGCCAGTGGTCGGGTTTTGCGGCGGACAAGAAGCTCGCCGTAACCAAGGATGGCGGAGACGTGGACGCGATAACGGCCGCCACCATCACTTCGAGGGCATATACAAAGGCAGTCGCCGCAGCAAGGTCTGTAGCGCTTTATCTGGGAGGACAGTGCAATGAGTAAACTTTCACTTATCACCAAGGGATTCATCAAGGACAATCCCACGTTCGTGCTTGTGCTCGGAATGTGTCCGACACTCGCCACCACGACTTCCGCAATGAACGGTCTCGAGATGGGACTTGCGACAATGTTCGTGCTCATCCTCAGCAACATTGCAATCTCTCTCGTTGCACCGGTAGTTCCGGACAAGGTGCATATCCCTGTCTATATCGTGGTTATCGCGACCTTCGTTACCGTGCTGCAGCTTCTGATGCAGGCCTTCGTGCCTTCGGTATATTCGACACTCGGACTTTTCATCCCGCTTATCGTGGTGAACTGCATAGTGCTCGGGCGTGCGGAGGCATATGCCAACAAGCACGGCGTTCTCGATTCGGCTCTTGACGGTTTGGGCATAGGACTCGGTTTCACCCTGTCCCTTACCGTAATCGGAATTGTGCGCGAGATTCTCGGCAGCGGCAGCGTCTTCGGATGGAAGTTCCTTCCGGGAGACGGCATCCTAGCCTTCGTGATGGCTCCGGGCGCATTTATGGTGCTCGGCTACCTGATGGTCCTGTTCAACAAGTATCTTAAAAAGGAGTAACATATTATGGCAGAGTATCTTCTTATAATTGTCTCGGCGATTTTCGTCAACAATATTCTGCTTTCGCAGTTTCTTGGCATCTGCCCGTTCCTGGGCGTGTCCAACAAGTTGAGCACCGCAACCGGGATGTCCGGAGCGGTCTGCTTCGTCATCACTTTGGCGACGGTGGTTACCTTCCTTGTCAACAAGTACCTTCTCCTTCCATTCGGGTTGGAGTTCCTTCAGACCATCGCGTTCATTCTTGTAATCGCGGCTCTGGTACAGACGGTCGAGATTATCCTGAAGAAAATCTCCCCCTCGCTCTATCAGGCCCTGGGAATCTTCCTTCCCCTGATTACAACCAACTGCGCGGTGCTCGGCGTTGCCATCACCGTAGTCACCAAAGAGTTCACTTTCGGTGGGCAGGCCCATCTTCTCGGACTCGGAGAGGCTACAGTCTATGCGCTCGCGACGTCCCTCGGCTACGGCCTTGCGATGATTCTTTTTGCGGGCGTACGCGAGAGGCTCGCCCTCAACGATGTTCCCAAGGCATTCAAGGGCCTTCCGATAGCGCTGATTACCGTAAGTATTATGGCGATGGCCTTCCTCGGCTTCTCTGGAATAGTATAGTATGAAGAAGAGGTTTTTTCTTGTACTGGTATTTTCGGCAGTCCTTGCCCTTGCCTGCGCCGCCCAGCCGAAGTCTTTCGGCGTACGCATCGGGGACGCTCTCGAAGCTACGTACCAACAGGACCTTTTCCCCGGATTCCTTGAAATCGATCTGGGTGTCGCCGGACACGGACAGTACCCGGGGTTGAGGCTCGGCGCTTCATACGATTTCAGACTGGTCAATGTCCAATGGGGCGAGGGCAACTTCGTGCTGTTCCTTGGACCCGGAGCCGGAATCGGGATGTACGGGAAGATGCAGTTTGCGGCCGGAGTGTTCGCACAGTTCGGTGTGGAATACGATTTCGCCTCCATACCGCTGGAGCTGGCGATAGACACCAGACCAGGGATATGGTTCGGTTCTCAGGGTATAGGGATGGATCTTGTCACCTGTATCCCTATGGCCGCGGTACGCTGGAGATTCTAGACTTGGTAGGCATTCAGAGGTTTTCCCTCAGTCAAAGCATGCACCCTTGACTTCACGGAGTCGAGGGTTGCTTTGTGTTCGGGGGCTTCGATGGATGCCGATGCCTTGGCCTGGGGATCGACCCACTTCGAGCAGGATGCGAGGACTTCGTCGATGAGGTCAACGATGGTCGGCATGTCTTCCGCCTTGAAGCCGCGTGTGGTGATGGCCGGAGTGCCTATCCTGAGGCCTGAAGTAAGGAAAGCGCTCCTGCTGTCAGACGGCACCATGTTCTTGTTGACGGTGATGTCGGCGCGGACAAGTTCCCTTTCTGCGGTCTTGCCGCTGACGTTGGGGTATTTGGCACGCAGGTCGATGAGCATCAGGTGGTTGTCGGTGCCTCCGCTGATGATTTTATAGCCTTTGTCGACAAAAGCCTGCGCCATTGTCCTTGCATTCTCGAGGACCTGCATCTGGTACTCCGCAAATTCGGGCTGGAGCGCTTCGTGGAAGGCTACCGCCTTTGCGGCGATAACGTGCTCGAGCGGGCCTCCCTGGACTCCTGGGAAGACATAGCTGTCGAGGACCTGGCTCATCGTCTTGATCTCGCCCTTGGCGGTTCTGCGCTCCTGCGGGTCGGGGAAGTCTTTGCCTATGAGGATGATGCCTCCACGGGGGCCGCGAAGGGTCTTGTGCGTTGTCGAGGTTACGATATGCGCATAGCGGACGGGGTTCTTGAGCAGCCCTGCCGCGATGGGGCCTGCTGTATGGGCCATATCCACCCATAGTACGGCCCCCACCTTGTCGGCGATTTCCCTCATGCGTTCGTAGTCCCACTCGCGCGAGTAGGCCGATGCGCCGCCGATGATGAGTTTGGGCCTGCATTCGAGTGCTGTCTGCTCCATCCTGTCATAGTCGACGTATCCTGTATGGGGGTCGAGCCCGTAGGCGACGGCGTGATAGAGAATCCCGGATGCGTTTACCGGGGAACCGTGGGTAAGGTGTCCCCCCTGGCTCAGGTCAAGCCCCATGAAGGTGTCCCCCGGCTTAAGGACGGACATTATCACCGCCAGATTGGCCTGTGCTCCCGAGTGCGGCTGAACGTTTGCCCAGCAGGCGCCGTAGAGGGCTTTCAGACGGTCGATGGCAGTCTGTTCTATCTTGTCGACGATCTGGCATCCGCCATAGTATCTTTTTCCCGGGTAGCCTTCGGCATACTTGTTAGTGCATACCGACCCCATTGCCCTGAGAACCTGGTCGGATACGTAGTTCTCGCTTGCTATCAGTTCGAGTCCTTCGCTCTGCCTGACTCTTTCCTGTTCGATCAGTTCGAAAATCTGTCTGTCTTCTTTCATGGACGCCTGTGTTTGTGCTTTGCGAATATAGCAAGTTTGAAAGAAAAAAGGAGAGCTTGTTGGACAAAATGTTTATTTTTGCACATTATGAAAATGTATAAAAAGAATCGCATGGCCAGTCTGCCTGCTTTGATGCTGGTTCTGTGCCTGCTGGTGTCGTGTTCCTCGAAGGCGGGGGTCGAGAATCCAAAGGCGAGTTGCACGGAGGACCTGGCCGGCCATAGAGTCGGTTGCCTTGCCGGCTCGTTGTCCGACCTCCAGTTCGACGAATATGCGTCAAACGCCGAAAAAATGATCTTCAATACGGAACCGGACCTTCTTGCGGCACTTGATTCCAGGAAGGTTGATTTCATCGTATTTGACAGTATCGCCGTCGTCGGGATAGACAAAAGCATCCACAACATCGAGATTTCTTTCTCCGTGCCCGGCATAGGAGGGGATATCGGAACGGCTTTCCGAAAGGACGATGTTGCACTTTGCAGACAGTACAATGATTTTCTTGCACAGATAAAGGCTGACGGAACCTATTCAGCCATGCTGGACCGATGGTTTTCAGACGCTGTCCACACTTCGGAGATGCCGGATATCGAGCAATATACGGATGGGGAAGTCCTCAAGGTCGGGGAACTGCTCTGTCTGCCTTTCTGCTTCATCAAGAACGGGGACTGGGTCGGAATGGAGGTCGAGATGATGAAGCGTTTCGCCGCTTATCTCCACAGGCCGATAGAAATCAAGGCCTTCGAATTCTCCTCTTTGATGGCGGCTCTCAAGACGGGTGTGGTTGACGTGTGGTGCTCGTTCATCACCATCAACGAGGAGAGGTCCAAGGAGGTGCTCTTCTCGGATCCGTACTTCTATTGCCCTGTGGCTGTTTTCCGGAGAGGTGAGGACTTGCAGAAAGAGTCTGTCCCTTTCTTCGAGAAAATCTCGGACAGTTTCCACAACAATCTCATAGTCGAGTCGAGGTGGAAGATGCTGGTTGACGGAATCTGGGAAACCCTGGTCATAGCCCTGTTCTCCCTTCTTCTCGGAACAGTGCTGGGCGGATGCATCTGTGCCCTGCGAAGGTCCAAGGCCAAATTCCTGTCGGGTTTCGCGCAGGTCTATGTGGAAATCCTTCGTGGCATTCCGATGCTGGTTTTCCTGATGGTGATGTTCTACGTTGTCCTTGCTCCGACGGGAATGTCGGGCCGTTGGGTGGCTATCATTTCCTTTGCCATCAACTTCTCCGCCTACACCTGTGAGATTTTCCGCACGGGTATTGATGCCGTGGACAAGGGCCAGAAGGAAGCAGGCCTCGCGATGGGCTTCACCCCTTCCAAGACATTCCTTTTCTTCATAATGCCGCAGGCGGTCAGGAATATCCTCCCCGTCTTCAAGAATGAAGCGGTTTCCCTTATCAAGGGCACGTCCATCGTCGGCTATGTCGCTATCCAGGACCTCACAAAGATGGGGGATATAATCCGTTCGAGGACTTTCGACGCGTTCTTCCCCCTGATTGTCATTTCAATCATCTATTTCATCATAGCCTGGCTTTTCGGCAAGGCTCTCGATCTTCTTTCAAAAAAACTTGCATAGCGTATGATAACAGTAAAGCATCTCAGTAAGACCTACGACAATCTTGGGGCTCCGGTAACTGTTCTGCGTGATGTGAATTGCGAGATCAACAAAGGTGAGGTTATCTCGATCATCGGCCCTTCGGGGACGGGAAAGAGTACGTTCCTGCGCTGCCTGAACATGCTGGAAACGCCGACTTCCGGAGAAATCATCATAGACGGAGTCAACATTCTCGACAAGAAGGCCGACATCTCCAAGGTCCGCCGGAAGATGGGTATGGTGTTCCAGAACTTCAACCTCTTCAACCACCTTTCCATTATGGACAACGTGACTGTCGGCCCCCGCAAACTTCTCGGAATGTCCAGGGAAGAAGCCGAAGAGCAGGGAATGGAACTGCTGAAAATGGTCGGGCTCTCCTCGAAGGCCAACAGTATGCCTTCGGACCTTTCCGGAGGACAGAAGCAGAGGGTCGCGATTGCCCGCTGCCTGTCGATGAAGCCGGAAATCATCCTTTTCGACGAGCCGACATCGGCGCTTGACCCTACGATGGTCGGAGAAGTCCTTTCGGTAATACGCCAGCTTGCGCAGCAGGGGATGACGATGGCTATCGTGACCCACGAGATGCAGTTTGCGCGTGACGTCAGCTCCCGTATCCTTTTTATGAACGAGGGCATCATTTACGAAGACGATACACCGGATGTGATTTTCAACAAGCCCAAACTGCCTGCCACTACAGCGTTCATCAACAAGATCCGCGGCATCAACGTCACCGTTTCAGGAAGAGACTGCGACATGTTCAGCATTGAGGACTCGATAGAACGCTTCTGTATGAAGTATGCCGTCGGCAATGAAGTGTCGGAAAGGACAAAGACGGTTGTCAGGGAGATGATAATGAATGTGCTTCCTATGGATGGGGAGGTGGAAGTGCACGTGGACTACAGCGAGAAGAAAGAAAGGATTTACGTGACGTTCCATTCGCACAACCGTACTGAACCCATGCTTGGGGATACCGTGGTATCGGAGAAATTCGAGAAGTACGTGAAGGATTATTGCGATACGGTCCACGACGACTCTGACGGAGAGAACAGATATCTGAGGCTCAAACTCAAGAGGGAAATGTAACCAACGCAATGCTGTGAGTTGGTAAAAAAATAAAAAAGCAGTATATTTGCGCCGATGGTCCCGTAGCTCAGCTGGATAGAGCAACAGCCTTCTAAGCTGTGGGTCACGCGTTCGAATCGCGTCGGGATCACTTCCTTTTTATCATGCGTCCACTTTTTCTTACAAATACCATGTCCCACAAGAAGGAACTTTTCGTTCCTGTAAATCCGGGGCATGTCGGAATGTATGTCTGCGGTCCTACCGTTTACGGCGACGCCCATCTGGGCCATGCTCGTCCGGGGGTGACCTATGACGTGTTGAGCAAACTCCTGCGCCATCTCGGGTACAAGGTGCGTTATGTGCGTAACATCACCGATGTGGGTCATCTTGAGCACGATGCCGACGAAGGTGAGGACAAGATTTCCAAGAAGGCCCGTCTTGAGCAGCTCGAGCCTATGGAGGTGGTTCAGAATTACACTCTGCGCTACCATGAGGCTATGCGCAAGCTCAACGTGGCCCCTCCCAGCATCGAGCCCCGTGCCAGCGGGCACATAGTCGAGCAGATAGAGGCCGTCAAGAAAATTCTTGATGCGGGATATGCTTACGAATCCAACGGAAGCATTTATTTCGATGTCTGCAAGTACAACAACGACCATCAGTACGGCGTCCTTTCCGGGCGTTCCCTTGACGAGACGCGTGAGGGTACCCGCGAGCTTGACGGACAGAGCGACAAGCGCGCACCCTTCGATTTCGCATTGTGGAAGAAGGCCGAGCCTGAGCACATAATGCATTGGCCGTCACCGTGGAGCGAAGGCTTCCCGGGCTGGCATCTGGAATGTTCCGTGATGGGGGAGAAGTATCTCGGAAACGAATTCGACATCCACGGCGGAGGGATGGACCTTATGTTCCCGCATCACGAATGCGAGATTGCCCAGAACGTTGCCAGCCGCGGTACGCAGGGTGTGCATTATTGGGTGCACAACAATATGATCACCATCAACGGCCAGAAGATGGGCAAGAGCCTCGGAAATTTCATCACTCTCCCTCAGCTTTTCAGCGGAGACCATCCGAAACTCGACCAGGCCTACAGCCCTATGACCATCCGCTTCTTCATCCTTCAGGCTCATTACCGCGGGACTCTCGACTTCTCCAACGAAGCCCTGCAGGCTGCTGAGAAAGGTCTTGCCAAACTTATGCAGGCAGCCCGCGACCTTTATGCGATGGACGGAAGGAAAGTGCCTCAGGTAGAGTACGGTGTGCTCAGTGATGCGGTGGCACCTGAAAAATGCATCGCCGATTCGGCTGAGATAAAAGCGGTGTTTGATGGCATATATGAATCTCTTTGCGACGATCTCAATACGCCGGGTGCCATATCCCAGCTTTTCGAGGCCGTGCGTATGATCAATTCTGCGAAAGCCGGCTCGATGAAGTTCTCCGGAAATGACATTGCCGCGCTTGTGCAGATATTCGACGATGTGGTTTTCGGCGTTCTCGGCCTCAGGGACGAAGCGGCGCAGAGCGGCAATTCCAAGGTCGTTGAGGGGCTGATGGGAATGGTCCTCGAGCAGAGGGCCGCCGCCAAGGCCGCCAAGGACTGGGCCGTATCCGACCATATCCGCGATACGCTCGAGGAACTTGGCATCAAGGTCAAGGATACCAAGGACGGAGTCGAGTGGTCGATATGATAGAATTCCCGTCAAAATCCTGGAAAGATTACGAACTGCTGGACAGCGGGCGGGGTGAGAAACTCGAGCGCTTCGGCAGTTATGTACTGTCGCGTCCGGAGCCCAAGGCTCTGTGGGACAGGAGTCTCCCGGACTCCGAGTGGACCAGGCTCGCGCATACGCATTTTACCCCCGGCGCCGGTTTCGGCAAAGCCGGAAAGGAGGACAGCGGAACCTGGCAGAGGCTCAGGAAGATGGAGGACCAGTGGCATATCCTCTATCCCGGCAACGGGTTCGGGCTTGATCTCCGTCTCGGGTTGACTTCCTTCAAGCACGTGGGAGTGTTCCCTGAGCAGGCTCCTAACTGGGAGTTCATTTTTTCAAATACAAGGAGAATAGCATCGGAGACCGGCAAGGCTCCGAGAGTGCTGAATATGTTCGCCTATACGGGGGCTGCGTCGCTTTCGGCAAAAGCCGCCGGTGCCGATGTCACGCATCTGGATTCCGTGAGGCAGGTGGTTACCTGGGCCCGCGGAAATATGGAATCATCCGGAATGGACGGAATACATTGGGTGGTTGAGGACGCCATGAAGTTTGCGCGCAGGGAGGCGAAAAGGGGCAACAGATACAACGGCATCATCCTTGACCCTCCGGCATACGGGCACGGACCGGACGGGGAGAGATGGAAACTGGACGAATGCCTGTTCGATATGCTCCGCTGCGTTGCGCAGATACTCGAACCGGAGCACAGTTTCGTAGTTCTCAACCTCTATTCGAACGGTTACAGCGCTTTGCTTGGAGAGACTCTGGTACGTCAGGCTATCCCCGGAAACTATTCCCTCGAAAGCGGGGAACTATCTTTGGTCGACAAGTTCGGGAAGGCTCTGCCTCTCAGCATTGTCGTGCGCCTCGTGAAATAATCCCTAGTCCTTGATAACAAGTTCCACCGGACAGTGGTCTGAACCGAAAATCCCGTTGTGGATTTCGGTGGAAACTATTCTGTCTTCAAGCGAAGAACTGCAGAGAAAATAGTCTATTCTCCACCCGACGTTCCTCTCGCGCGCGGCCATCCTGTATGACCACCAGCTGTACTTCACTTCGTCCGGGTGCTGAAATCTCCAGCTGTCGATGAATCCGGAGTCCAGAAGGGCGCTCATCTTTGCGCGCTCCTCATCCGAGAATCCGGCATTGAAGTGGTTGGTGGAAGGATTCTTCAAATCGATTTCGTTGTGGGCCACGTTCATATCCCCGCAAACGACGACCCCTTTTCCTTCGGACTTGAGGGAATGGAGGTATTGACGGAAGTCATCCTCCCACCTCATCCTGTAATCGAGCCTTTTCAGACCGTCCTGCGAGTTAGGCACATAGACGTTCACGAGAAAGAAGTCCTTGAATTCTAGTGTGACCGTGCGTCCTTCGTGGTCGTGTTCGTCTATCCCGATGCCGTACCTGACGCTGAAGGGGGATTTTCTGGTATATGTCACTGTCCCGGAGTAGCCTTTCCTGTCGGCGAAATTCCAGAAAGATTCATACCCGGGGAAATCCATATCAATCTGGCCGGCCTGAAGTTTCGTTTCCTGCAGGCAGACGCAGTCGGCATCGAGGCCCTCGAAGATGTCGGCAAATCCCTTGATGGCAACGGCTCTCAGGCCGTTCACGTTCCAGCTTATCAGTTTCATTACAGCAGTTTGTCGCAGATTGTCTTGAGTTTGTCAGGGTAGTCGGTAGTGATTGCATCCACGCCCATCCCTATGAATTTCATCATATCGAATTCCGAGTTGACGGTCCAGACGTTCACAATCATCCCGAGCGCGTGTGCGTCAGATATTATTTTCGGGTTGGCTGATATGCTCTGGTCGGGAAAATCGGCGCACATTATGCCGTTCCTGCGGAGGTCGTTCAAATCGTGGGCTGAAAGGAATCCCACCATTGCGTCAGGGTCGGCTGCGGCTATTCTCTTGCAGACATCCAGATTGAAGCTGATATACTGGACGTGGTCTTCCATCTGCATATCCTTTACAATTTTCATCACTTTGTCGGTGCAGTCGAAATTCTGCTTCGAGCTGGAGTGCTCCTTGATTTCAATGACCAGTTCGGTGCCGGTGTCCTTTTTCGCCTGGGTCAGGTATTCGGTGAAGGTGGGAATCTTCTCTCCGTTTGCGAGTTTCACGGCAGCAACCTGGGCTGAGGTGCTGGTCTGGATGCGGACTCCTCCTATTGTTCCGTCGTGGTTGATATAGATTTCCCCGTCGGTGGTTATCCAGCAGTCGGTTTCCGAGCCCTCAAAGCCTCCTCTCTGGGCTGCAGATAGGGCGGCGATGGAATTCTCGGGGACGGATGCGGAATGGAATCCCCTGTGCGCTATTATCATCGGACGCTTGATTTCAGGGGCATTGTCGGTAACGGTCAACGCAACCGATCCGAGGATGCTGTTCTCCGACCCTCGAATCAGATACATCTTGTACGTTCCGCTTGTGATTCCTGCGGGAACGGTCACTTTGATCTTGTCCTTGAGCAGGGTGGCGGGGCAGTCGGTACCGATGCCGTCAGAGGAGACAAAGCGGATGGCGTCCCCTTCCTTGAAACCGGCCCCGGCGATGGTGAAGGGCGATCCGGCTGAAACCGTACAGGTCGGAAGGTATGCAAGTCCATCGATGGTAATGGCGGTCTTGAAAGTCTTGTCGGCTTTTTTCCACAGATCCGCTATGTCATCTTTCTGAAGCACGTTGTTGTAGATTCTTGCCAACACGATTTCTCCTCTCCAGGCAGCTTCTGCAGTCGAGGCGCCGGCAGGGTCTCCTCCTATGCAAATCCATTTCTGGTTGGCTGCAGAGGGCAACACGAGAGATCCCTGTTTTTTCTGTGTGCCCTTGAGCTCTCCGTTGACATAAATTCTGCATTCGCCCCCGGCCTTGTCCCATACTCCGATGACGTGATAGTATTTGCCCGGTTCCGGGACTATGCCGCTTCTTGTAAAAGTCCAGCTTGAGGATCCCGTTGCGGAGATGTTCGGGAGGAAGGTTATGTCCTTGGTGTCGGCGGGCAGCATTATTCCGAAGCCTCCGGAATTCATCGAGCTCACGACTTTCACTTCGCCTCCTGCATCATTCGCCCCGGCCATCATGAACTGCACTTCCATTGACACGCCGTCCTCGAGACCCTTGATGAAACTCGGACTCGAAGCATAGTCGAATTTGTAGAAGCCTTCCGTAATCTTCGAGCCCAGCTTTGATGAGAAGTTGGCGACATATCTGCCGGCCGACTCATTCCTGTATGTGAAAAGCGCAGCCCCGGGGAATGAGGTGAGCGCCGACGAGTTCACGGCATTTCCCGCAGTTCCGTCAGGGTTGAATTTGACGTCGAGCAGCAAGGATGAGCGCAGTGTCACCGATTTCGTGCAGTCGGCTTCGGGGTTCAGTTTCGAAGTGAAAGAAAAGGTGACTTTTCGTTCGGCTTCATAGTTTGCCCTGCTCAGAGAGAACACGGCTTCGGTATCGCTAGATTTCACGCATTTGAATGCCGGGTCATCGGTACTGCAGACCAGATCCAGAACGTTTGTCTCTATATCGAACACTACACTTTCCCCGACATTCTCGACAACCTTGGTTCTTGTACTGACGCTGATGAAGGCATCCGTCACCGGCTTCGGATCGGTTTCCGTCTTGGAGCATCCCGCGAAAAGCGACACTGCGGCAACTGCCAGGCAGAAAAACATTCTCCGCATATTCTTTTAAATCGGTAGAATAAACAGCGTCTTTTGTGTTG
>JAKSJY010000069.1 GCA_024402025.1 Bacteroidales bacterium | reverse complement strand
GTCCTGAAACCTGAGTCCAGCAGGAACTGCACGGGATTGAAGTAGTATTCCGAGTATCCCGTTCCGGGGCGGAAACCTACGTACTGGCCTTCGTACCTGTCGCGTACTATAGGAGCGGCGAAGGCGGCGCAGAGCAGGGGAGAGAATCCGTACTGGTTGCCCATCTCGTATCCGGGATAGTCCCTGGATGAGGTGTATGCGGAAATGTTCGAGGAGAAGTTGAGGTGGCTTGCAAGCTTCACGTCAAGGTTCGTCCTGAAGTTGAATCTGTTGTATGCGGTGTTGATGATTGTTCCCTGCTGGTCCATATAGCCCAGGGACGTGTAGTACCTTATCACGTCGTTGCTTCCGGAAGCGGAGACATTGTATTGCTGCTGGCTTCCGGTGCGGGTTATCAGGTCGAACCAGTCGGTCTGGCCGTAGATCGAACTGCCGTCGTTATTGAATACTTTCTGCTGGATGGCAGCAGTGTAGGGAGGGGTGAACCCGTCCATCGAGAATGCCATGTTGCGGTAGTACATATAGTCCGACGCATTCAGATATTCGGGCAGGGCCGTATTCTGGGTGGCGGTGACGGAAGCGTCGAACTGGATTACCGGTTTTGCCGACGTTCCTTTCTTGGTGGTGATGAGTATGACTCCGTTCGCGCCCTGGACTCCGTAGATTGCAGCCGCCGCGTCCTTCAGGACGGAAATGCTTTCAACGTCATTGGTGTTCAGGGAATTCATCGACCCTTCGACTCCGTCTATTATGACGAGAGGGGAATTGCTTCCTATGCTCTGGCCGTAGTTTCCCACGCCGTTGAAGGTGTTCACTCCGCGTACCATCAGTTTTGCCCCGTCATCTCCCGGGCGTCCGGTGGTCTGGATGCTTGTAAGTCCGGCGATTTTTCCGGTCAGCATGTTCGAGACGTTCGGAACGGGAGCCTTTTCGAGTTCCTTTGATGAAACTGTTGCGACGGACCCTGTGAGATGGTCTTTCTTCTGGGTTCCGTAGCCGATGACTACGGTCTCCTCGAGGAGCGTTGCGTCCGTTTCGAGTGTGATGTGAAGTTTTGTCCTGTCGGAAAGGACAAGGCGGGCTGTCTTGAATCCCAGGGAACTCACCTCTATTGTCACTCCTTTAGGCGCCCGCAGGCTGAATTGTCCGTCGAGGTCTGTGATTGCACCGCTGTCGGTCCCTTCAACCATTACTGCAGCGCCTATCACGCTTTGTCCGCTTTCGTCAAGGACCGTGCCTTCATAAAGCAAATCCGGCTGGGCCATGGCTTTTGCGCAGAAAAGCAAGGCCGCCACAGTACAGAGAAGCCTGAATGGTTTCATATTTGTGGTAACTAGTTTTGGTGTTGTCCACAAATATAATGATTTATTTGATTACTTTATCTGCCGCTGCAAGCAGTGCGGGAAGAACGAAGATGATAAGAATTATGACTGCAAGCGCACCGAAGGTCAGGCTTTGGAGTATCGAGCATATTGTCGGGTCGGTCAGCAGCCGGGCCATTATGAAAGGTGCGAGGATGATGATGAGTCCGGAGGTCATAATGGTGTGGATGGAGCCGCGGTATGCGCGTTTGAGGGAGTCTGAGATGCTCTGCCCGGTGCGGCGCAGGTCGAGGTAGTAGTTGGTGAAGAGGATGCCGTAGTCGATGGTGGACCCGATCAGGATGCTCTGGACAATGAGATAGGCCAGGTAGAGCATCGTGTGCCCGCCGAGTCCGCTGAAGATGACGTTGATGTTGACGCCGGTAAGGACGGTCATCACGAGAATGGTGGGAATCAGCGCCGACTTGAAGGTCAGGGCGACGATCAGGAATATGGAAATGACGGTCAGAAGCGTCAGCAGCAGCAGTTCGCGCCTGAATCCGTCCTTCATCTCCTTGTACATCACCGACTCCCCGACAAGGTAGTACGCATCGTCTCCGAAAGCCTCGTCGCAGGCGGAAAGTGTCTTTTCCACGAAACTGAAGGTAGGTTCCGATTCGACGGGATAATCGGTGACAATCGCTGCCATCGACCATTCGTCCTTTCTCAGCATCTTCGCCGCCTGCCCGACCGTTTCCTTCAGGCCGCCGAGGACAGTGCGGGTGCTGTCATCCAGGAATACCGCATACTCGTCCCTGAGCGCAACCTCGTCCGACAGGAAGCCGACAATCTCTTCGAGCGACATTGTAGTGCCATCATCGTAGTTGTACCTGCTGCCATAGAACGCGTACATCAGCTTGAGCACCGCTTCGTCGACGTCGTCTATGCCGGCAGCGCGCAGCGAGCGGTATATCTGCCCCGATGAATATTTCTCCTCAGATGCGAACATTTCCGCCAGCCTTTCCATCGGGTCGGGTTCGTGTTCATCAACCTTGACGGGTGCAGAGGCCTCGGCCACGGCAACTGCCTGAGGTTCGGGAGCATAGTCTGTCCGGGGTTCGGGCTGCGCTTCGGCAGGCTGTACCCGGGGAGTTTCCGATTCCGCGAGGGCCTTGTCCATTTCTCCGCGTATGTAATACAGCCCTTCTGCCTGCTCCCTGCTGACCATCTTCCCGATTACCTTGTTGCTCAGGACGTTGTCTATCATATAGCTGATGAACTCGTAGGGAGTCATCGTGGCGTTCCTTTTCTTTGCCATCGCGAATGCGGCGGACGACTGGCTCCTGCTGAATCCGAGGTAGTCGGCGATTTCGGCGGAGCTCATCTGCGTGTTGAGCTTGTCCTTGGAGAAGTTGTATTTTCCCCTAAGCCCGAATGGGTCGTCAGCTTCCTCCGGCCTTTCTTCGTCTGCGGGTTTATCGGCGATGGAGGGGGCGTCGAAGGCAGCGGCGTCAAGCGGGGCTGAAGGTTGAGGCCCGATCTCCCGTACGGGCGTAGTTTCCTGTTCCGGCGCAGCTTCCTGTGCGGGGACCGGAGTCCCGAGAGGGGCGGCAGTGAACTTTTCCATTATCGCATCCACATCCATCCCTTCCGGCAGCAGACCGGAGCGTGAGGCTTCCTGCGCAAGGGCGATCATGTCCTCGAGGCTCATCTTTTCGTCCCTTTCGGGGTGCGTCGCGCTGTAGAACAGGAAGCGGACCACGTCTTCGTTCAGGAAGTCCCTGTCGAAGGGAAGGTCGAAGGGAAGGTCGGACGGAATGCTCCCGAGGACCTGGCCGGCTGTCATCTGTTTCTTGAAAATGGAAGGGTAGCTCAGAGTCATCACCACTGCGGAATCCGCGGAGATAGAATCGGAAAGGTCGATGACTTTGTCCTCGGATGAGGTCCTGTACAGCAGGGAGAATGCGTTCTTCGGGGGAAATTCCTCATTTATCTTCGATTCCCAGATGCTGGCGTAGGACAACTCGGTCCTGCCGGAGAGCATCCAGGCCGCGGCGAATACCACAACAAACAGAACGGCGAGTGGAATTCTGAACTTGAGTTCGAATTCCGCAAGACGGTCGGTAGGTATGAAGAATACCTTCTTGCTCGTTCTTTTGATGCCTTTGTAGAACAGGAGCACCAATGCCGGGAGAATTGTGTAGATGGAAACAAGACTGAGGAAAACTCCCTTTGCAAGAACGATTCCGAGGTCCATTCCAATCTTGAACTTCATGAACAGCAGCGCCAGCAGACCGACGATGGTCGTAAGTCCGCTGCTGAGTATCGACGGGCTTGCCGCTTTGAGGGCGAGAGTCATCGCCTTGTCGGTGTCCGGCTCCCTGAGTGTGACCTGGCGGAAACGGTTCATCAGGATGATGGAATAGTCCATCGACAGGACGAGCTGCAGCACGGCTACGATGGTGTTGGTCATCATCGAGACGCTCGGGAGCAGCGCATTAGTGCCCATATTGAGGATGACGGCCATCCCGATGGTAAGAATGAAGAGCAGGGCCTCGACAAACGACGAGCACATCAAAAAAAGTATGCCGAACACAATAAGCGATCCGATCATCAGGATAAGGCCCATGTTTTCCGGCATGATGCTGTTTGCATTGTGCTCCACGACTACGGTATCTCCATAGGCCGCGCTGATGGCTGAAGCGACCGCCTTCGTATCCGCTCCCTGCCCGACGGACAGTTGGAAAAGCGTCAGGCTGTCCTTTTCCTCCACCGAGGTGATTCCTCCGACCCCCTCAATGCCGGCAATCTCCCGTGCAAGCGAATCCTTGTCGGCCGTTCCGTAGAACATCGCCCTGATCCAGCAGGCGTTCATGTCGATTTCGGGGAAGCAGGCCTTCAGACTGTCCACGCCGTGTTTCATGCGTGAGCTATCCGGAAGGTAGCGGGTCATATCCTCGTTGATATTGATTCTTGGTATCAGCAGGAGACTGCCGGCCGTCAGGACCGTCATAAGCGCAAGCAGGATATTTCTACCTTTCCGGGACATTCTTTCTATTTCTGGAATTTTAGCGTTTTACGATGGATAAGGTTCTCTAGCCAGTTGGGAAGATGGGTCAGCAGCGGTATCCAAAGCCGGTTCCACCAGTCCGGTACCGAGCAGCGTCGATGGCGGAAAAGTGCGCGCAGTGCGCGTCGTGCACAGGCCTTGGGAGTGATTAGCGCTCCCGTCTTGAGTCCCAGCGCCTGGAATTTCGGGCTGAGGCCGTACAGGTCGGTGGCGACTCCCGCAGGACAGATGGCGGTGACATATATCCCCTTGTCCCTCACTTCCTTGGAGAACGCTGTCGAGAATGACTTGACGTATGCCTTGCTGGCGCTGTAGAGTGCCACTCCAGGCAGGGGCATCCATATCGAATATGATGACATGTTGAGGATGTGGCCGCCTCCGCGCTCTGCCATATCCTTTGCGAACAGCCTGTTCATATGGGTCAGGGTGATGTCGTGCAGGGTGATGGTCCGGTTGACGGTTTCGACTGTGACATTGACTATGTCGCGGAACGAGAACTCTCCGGCATTGTTCACCAGAATGTCTATGCTCTCCCCGTGCGAGACCACATCGTCGTATATTTCCTGTGCCGCGTCAATCCTGGCAAGGTCGGAAACGATTGCACGGGCGGCAACGCCCGAAGCGCCGATTTCCGCCGCCGCTTCGAGTACGGAGGGGTCCTTGTCCACCAGCACCAGATCGTAGCCTTTTGCCGCGAGTTGCAGCGCGTACTCCTTTCCTATGCCCTTTGCCGCTCCTGTTACAAGTGCCGTCATTTTATCTTGTCTATCTCTTTCCATAATTTCTGCGGGATGTCATTGCAGTTGTGGCAGCAAATCATCTTGTCCGAGTACATGCGGGCCATGCAGTAGTCGCGATGGTCGCAGCCGCTGCGGGTCGACATGTCACCGTCGCGCAGCTTGTTCACGAAACCAGGGTCGTTGACCAGGGCTCTGGCCATCTGGACGCACTCGAAACCCTCATCCAGCACTTTTTCTATTCCTTCCCTGGAAACGAGGCCTCCCACGTAAATCAGCGTCCCGTCAAGCGCCTGCCTGAATTTCTTCGCATTCTCGAGGAAGTAGCATTCTTCGAAGTCGTACTGTCTGATCATCCTGTCCCCGAAGAGGGAAATCACTATTTTCTGCGGCAGGTCCCTGGGTGGCATATAGTATGCCATGCTCTTTGTGGGGATCTTCCCGCGCATCACTGCCATAGGCGCTTTCGAAACGAAACCTGAGGTCAGCACTATGCCGTCCACGCCGTGACGCTCTATCTCCCTGGCTATCTCTATCGATTCCGGAATCTGGATGCCGCGCTTGAATCCGTCTTCCATATTGTGCTTCACCAGCACGGCCATATTGTACTTGCGGGCTTTCTCCATCACCTCGTTAAGGCACTGGTTCATCAGTCTCATCCTGTTCTCGAGCGAACCTCCGTACTCGTCGTGGCGGTGGTTGGTATAGGGAGAAAGAAACTGGGAGATCATATATCCGTGGCCTGCGTGGACCTCTACCGAATCGAATCCCGCATTGTGCGCCGTCTCAACGGCTTTTCCGAAGTCTTTGGCAAGTGCGATGCACTCGGATCTTCCTAGCCTGCGCACGAAAGGGGGGGAGTAGAGATTGAACCCATAGGATGCTCCGGTGGGGAATACACCTGCGGTGCTCCAGTGGGTCATGTTTCCGCAGTGGCCGATCTGTATGCCGACTGCCGCACCCTCGGCGTGGACCGCATCGGTGATGTCCCTGAGGGCTGGCACTATTTCGTCGCGGAGCCACAGCTGGCTGTTGAACGAGATGCCTCCGCGGTTGACCGCCGCATAGGCGAGGGTGGTCATACCCACTCCGCCCCTGGCGACACTGACGTGATAGTCCTTGAGCGCCCGGGTCGGGCCGAAGTCCTTTCCCATCGATTCGAAGGCTGCCGAGCGGATAACCCTGTTCCTGAGGGTGACGGGTCCGAGTTTGTAGGGCGTGAAAAGAATGGATTCCTTATTGTTCATATCTTGCATTTTCATTCTCCGAAAATCTCCCTGTGACGGGAGTTGATGTTCGCGTATGTCTCAACATAGCATTTGAAAAATCCGGTGGTGCTCTCCGTAATTACGGGCTTTCCTGCAGGCATCTTTTCGATGGCACTCAGGTCGTAGCCTCCGTTGACCTTCCATCCCCAGTCCTCGAGAAAACCGATGTGGATGGCATCCTG
>JAKSJY010000068.1 GCA_024402025.1 Bacteroidales bacterium | reverse complement strand
AGAATACGATAGTCAGCTCCATCTCGGACTGCTATCTTCACGGTATCTATTCCGCCTCGGCTACCAGAATAGATTCGGAGAAAACGCCCTTGCTCTATATCCAGAGGAATAAACGGGCCGTAAAGACCCCCGAGTCCGAAGTTCTGGGACTCTCCTCCGCCCGTCTCAAGCTGCTTGGCGATGTGGAATCCGCCTTTCCTGACATCAATGCGGATTCCCTTCTCAGGTCATGTTCGGTATATGATCTCATCAAACCGAATCTTGTCTTTGACGAGCAGTCCACTCTTCTTGTCCATTCGCAGACGAACCATACGGTTTCGCCTACTCTAGGATATGTGTCCGCCGGTCAGTTGATAGTCTCGCAAAACGAAATCGTTACCGCCGAGATAGAGCAGATGCTTGATTCCTACAAGGTCGAATATGAGAGCAATATCGGCTTCGGCGGCTCCAGCGCCCTTCTATGGGCAGGGAATGTGCTGATGGCTCTGGCCATTATCGTTGCCCTGTATTTCGCCCTGTTCTTTTCCAAGAGCGTCGTCTACGAAAGCTACAACAAATACCTGTATGTTCTGACTGTCGTGCTGATCGAAGCAGTGGCCGCCCTTTTGATAATCCGATACAAGGAAAATCTTCTTTTCCTGTTTCCGTTCACCATCGGCGCGCTTTATCTTCAGGCATTCTTCAGGGCCAAGATTATCTATCCGGTATACATCGTTTCACTTCTGCCCCTGCTGATATTCTCACAGAGCGGCGTGATGCTGTTCATGATCAATCTTGTATCCGGAATTGTGGCCCTGTTCTCCTTCAAGTTCTTCGGCAAGGGAGCGAAACAGTTCCTGTGTGCCTTGATTACTTTCGGCAGCCAGGTTGCAGTGTTCCTCGCATTCACTTTCGTGGGACTTGCCAGCTATGATATAGTTTCGGTAATCGCAATGCTGTTCCTCAGCTCGATTCTTACCGTTGCCCTATACCCGTTCATCTATCTTTTCGAGAGAATATTCTCGCTGGTTTCACGTTCGCGTCTTGAAGAATTGGCCGACACGTCCAATCCTTTGCTTAGAAAGCTTGAGGTCTCGGCTCCGGGGACTTTCCAGCATTCGCTTCAGGTGATGAACATCGCGACTGCAGCCGGACGTGCGGTCAAGGCGGATATTGCCCTGCTCAGAGCTGGAGCCCTTTATCACGACATAGGCAAGATTGCCAACCCGCAGTGCTTTGTCGAGAACGAGTCACTTACATCACATATAGGGAATGCAACGTATCATTCCGCCATTTCTCCGCTGCAAAGTGCCACGGACATTATCAGGCATGTGCCTGACGGAATGGAACTTGCCAGGGAATACAGACTCCCGGAAATAGTTTCCGATTTCATCATATCCCATCACGGAGACAATTTTGTCGCTTTCTTTTACGACAAGTTCGTAAAGGAAGGGGGTGATCCGTCCCTCCGGTCGGAGTTCTGTTACAAGGGCCGCAAGCCTGTGACTTGCGAGCAGGTCATACTTATGCTGTCGGATTCCCTCGAGGCGGCTTCAAGGACCCTCAAGGATTACGAACCGAAGACCATTTCGGACCTCGTCGAGAATATTGTCTCGGCAAAAATCGAAGACGGCCAGTTCATCGAGTCGGAGATTTCGATGAAGAAACTGAACGTCATCAAGGAAGTTTTCAAGAATTATCTCGCTCAGATTTACCACGAGCGCATCAAATATCCAAAAAGAAAGTAATTGACAAACTGATATGGAATTAAAGAAGAAAAAGATCGACGAGCTCAACATCGAGCTCACAATGAATGTTGCAGCGGCGGATTATGCCGAAGTGGAGAGGAAGAAACTTGCCGACTGCCGTCGCAGGGCTGATTTCAAGGGATTCCGCAAGGGAAATGTTCCTATGTCCCTCGTTCAAAGGGTATATGGAGAGCAGGTCCTTGCCGAGTCCGTGAATCAGGTGATTTCCGAACAGCTCAACAAGTTCATCGAGGATGAGAAGCTTCATATCCTCGGAGAGCCTCTTTCCAGCGAGAAGCAGCCTGAAATCGAGTGGAAATCCGGTTCCGATTTCACCTTTGTATTCGACATTGCTACAAGCCCCGAGGTCAAGGTGGACGTAGTAAAGGAAGATACCATCAACAAGTACGACATAACGGTTTCCGCGAAGGACAAGTCCGAGATGGTGGAGAACCTCAAGAAGTACTATGAAGGCAAGAAGGAGGAAAAGAGCCAGGAAGATATAGAGAAGGAAGTTTCCGAGCGTCTCGAGGAGGATTACCGCCAGGAGAGCGAGTGGAGGCTTTCGAAGGATATCCGCGATTTCTATGTAAAGAAGGCGGGAATCGTACTTCCTGAAGATTTTCTCAAGCGCTGGCTTCTCTTTGCAAATGAGGGAAAGGTCACCAAGGAGGATGTCGACAAGGAGTTCCCCGGATTTGCCGAGGATTTCAAGTGGCAGCTTGTACGCGGCTCCCTTATGAAGGCTTTTTCTTTCGAAATCAAGCCTGAGGATATACAGGAGGCGGCTAAGGCTTATGTCACCTATCAGTATGCGATGTATGGCATAGGCAATGTGCCTGAGGATGCCGTGGCCGAGGCCGTAAAGAACATCATGCAGGATCAGAAGCAGGTCGAGAGACTTGCGGAGCAGGTGGAGGACCAGAAGGTCATTGCCAAAATCAAGGAGACCGCTACAATCAAGTCCAAGAAAATCACTTCCGAGAAATTCCGCGATCTTAAATAGCGCAATACCGGATGAAACGTTTTGCTCTTATCCTCTGCTTCCTTTTGTCTGCCGCGTTTCTTGCGTTGACGGCTAACGTCGATCCTAGAACCGGTTACGACAGAGTATGGGAAGGGGAGGATAATGGCAAAGCGATAAGTTATGCCTTGAAACTTACTCCTGACAACATTGTTGTTCAGGAGTTTCTTTTCAAGGGTAGAAAATGGCGTCAGACCAAGACTTCGTCGATTGTCTATTCCGATCCCGATGCGAATGTCAGTCTGGGCGACATTTTCGAATGCCGTGAAATCAACGGGAAAAGATATTGCATTTGCTCGGTGCTCGAGTCCTATGACGGAGGATATGAACTGTCCTACCGTTTGCCTGCGGTAAGCGTAAGCACCGGTGAGATCGTTGACGTGTCATTCAGGGGCAAGAATCTTTCCGCTCCATCCCTTCTTCCTTCGGAGTATCTTATCGAGGGCTCTTCGAACGCGGATATGTTGCCTGATTCGGATTCTCTTGTGGTAGGGTACCTCTCGTCACTTCTCGATGCCGATTCACGGCTCAAAGTTTTCCCTGAATCTCTTTTTCTGACGGACAAGACAATCGAGTGGTGGGTGGAAAACAATCCGAAGGCAATGACCTCGGCGAGATCGGTGCAGATGCCTGTGATTGACAGTGAGGCTTCACTTGTCAGCGAGTATGAAAATGCCCGCAAGGTAAAGGGAGCGAAATTTTCCGCAGCAGTCTTCGATACAAGAGGCTACTGCGTCATAGTCGCGAAAAGGAATTCATCTCCCGAGTATGCACTTGCCTGGGCGGAGACTTCGACTGTGGACAAGTCAAGGGACAGATATGTAAAGAGCATATATTTTCAAAGTGACAATACCCTTGCGGTGATATTCTACAAGGGAAAGTCAATGTTCAAATACAACCTGAACCTTGCGACTCACGAACTGAGCCGCTGACATCCCTACAGGTTGTTTTCGAAATATCCCGAAATCTTTTTGTAGAGGTAATCCCTTTCCTTGCCTGTCATGTTGTGGGCGGCATTAGGGAAGGGGAAGAACTCGACGGGAATGTCATTGTCTATGCATTCCTGAATGAAGTTCATCGTGTTCAGCGGGAGTACGGTGCTGTCCTTCATTCCGTGGAAGACCAGAGTCCTGGCTTTCAGGTCTTTGGCTTTTGCAATAAGACTTGTGCTCCCGTAGCCTTCAGGATTTGTCCCGAGAGTGTCCATATACCTTTCCCCATACATCACTTCGTACCATTTCCAATCGATGACAGGTCCGCCGCACACTGCGACTTTGAATACGTCCGGATAGGTCGTTGCCAGGCTCAGGGTCATGAACCCGCCATAACTCCACCCGTGAACCCCTATTCTCGAGCTGTCAACCCAGGGCTCGGAAAGCAGGGTGGAAAGTCCTGCCATCTGGTCTTCCATTTCTACTCTTCCGCAATTTCTGTTTATTGCTTTTTCGTAGTCGGCTCCGTGGTTCGGGGTGCCTCTGTTATCCTGGACATAGACTGCATAGCCTCTCTGGGCCATATACATTTCCCACATTCTCAGGTTGCCTCTCCACGAGTCGTTTACAAGCTGCATATGAGGTCCGCCGTAAACATACACTATCAGAGGGTATTTCCTGCTCGGATCGAAGCCTGCAGGGTAGGTGAGCCTGTAATTGTTCCTGAATTTTCCATCGGCGGACAGCACCGTGCCGAATTCCATCCTGCAGGCAAGGATGCTGTCCAGAGGATTTTTCCTGTCATATCTGGTCTTCGTTGAGCCGTCGAAGTCCTTCAGTGCGACATATCCGGGATTCTCGATGCCTCTGTAGTCATCGATGAACCCGTCCGCTCCGCACGTTATGTTGTGCCACCCGTCCTCGCAGGTCAATCTCTCCGGTTTCCCGATCCTGGTCTTTGCGGCACTCTGCCTTTGTGTTATTTCCACCCTGTACAGTTGACTGGCGGCGGGGGAGTCCTGGTGGGAGGTATAGTAAAGGAAATCACCGTGTATTCCCGCATATTCAATATCCGCATCGGTTTTGACTATGCGTCTCGTCTTTCCTGAAACGTCGCAGAGGTAAAGGTTCTTGTATCCGTCCCTGTTGTCAGTGCTGTATACGAACAGGTAGTCGTTGAAAAAGTGGAGGGGTTCGTAAGGCTCCACCCACTTGTCGCTTTGCTCTTCGAGTATGGTCTTGACGAAAGTCCCGTCGGCTGCGCTGTACATGTTGAGATGCATATTGTGCTGCTCCCTGTCCAGTACCTGCACATATATGAAGTTCTGCCCTCCCCAACTTATGCAGGTGAGGTATCTTTCCGGGCTGAAATCGGTGATGTGGAGATATCTGACCTTGAATGTTTCGGGATCGAAAATGCCTATCTTGAGTATTTCGGATGACGTTCCTGTCATCGGATAGCGTTCTTCTCCGTGCAGGGTTACGTTGCTTTCATCCTTTCTGTAGAATGCGTATTTCCTGGACCCGTTGACAACCGGGCCGGGGAAGATTCCTTCGTCGCATCCGAACTCGTTGCGGCTGACAGCCGTCCCGTAAACTATTCCATTTCCTCCTTTCAGTATAAGCGAATCCCTGAAGTAAAGGTCCTTCCCGTCCTTGGAAACAAGCTCGCATTTCGAAGTGTCGGGGGGCAGCAGTTTGAATGTACAGCCTTCGGGTCTTGAAAGATGAAGTGTCCTGCATTCGCTGATTTCAAGAAGCCTTCCGTCGGACTCCCCGATCACCTTGTCGACGGTCCTGGACTGCTCTTTCTGCCTTGACCAGGAGGGGCAGGCCGGAACGGCCAAAAATATCAAGGAAATAAGGATTGTCTTCTTCATATATTCCGGAGATGGAAATTGTTTCAATTCTTTTCAGTGTAAATATAGACTTCGTGGATTTCCCTGTCGTATCCCGGATAGAATCCGCGTACCATTCCGAGGATTATGCGTGAGCCTCTGTTCGAGAGTACAAGCAGGTTCTCTCCATTGTTGTCGAAGGACAGGCCTTCTATTTCTCCGGCCCTGCGGAAATCGTTCATTTCGCGGAATTCGGTGATTTCCAGAGTGTCGGCCGCTTCGAATCTGTTTGAAGCCTGCGCAATCAGGTCTTTTCCGCCGGGATACAGTTCGCAGGTGTAGAGATGGTCGGGAGATTCATTTTCCGCATCTCCGTCGTCACTGGAAATAATCATCCTGCCGTCTTTGCAGTATATGCCCTGCTGCAGGGCCGGTGCCGGTTCGAGTGCCACCTTGCCTATGTATTCGCCCGACGCGAGGTCATAGCAGTACAGTTCGTGGCCCTGAACCCAATCCGCCATCCATACCCGTCCGTGTTCCCTGTCCACTGCAAGTCCGCAAACTTCCACCTGGCCGGATTCGCTTGTCCAGGGAATGGAATACTTGTATTCGAGGGTTGACGCGTCATAGATTCCGACCTGGATGTTGGTCCCGACTCCGTCGTTGAAGATTTCTATCCCGGTGTAGATCTCACCGTTGTAGACATCGATGTCTCCGAAATGGTTTGCGGGCATCGAGAGTCCGGTGAAGGGGTTCTCGTTGCTTTGAAGGAGATTGCCCTGTTTGTCGTATTTGTATATGGCCGTGCTGCTGCTGACGTAGTAACAGCTGTCGTCTGCCGCAATGCCTTGTCGGCCGGCAACTTCAATGACATTGCTGAGTGTGTATTGCGGGGTGACGGGATTGTTGCAGCTCAGGATTGTGAGCGGGAGTACTGCAAGGGCAGAAATGACGAATGGTTTCATAATACGCAAATTTAAACAAAATTTGCCTCAAACACGACATTTGAGGATAGGGTTTGTCGCACTGCCATCCGGCCCTTTCGTTCATCAGAGTTCTAAACACGGCTCGACGGGATCAATGTCGAAGACGGTCAGGGCCTGGAAGGGGCCGGAGAGGCCGCATGTTCGCCGAAGGGCTCCGCTTGCTAC
>JAKSJY010000067.1 GCA_024402025.1 Bacteroidales bacterium | reverse complement strand
AAATATTTTTTAACAATTTCCCTTTTCGTCTCAGCTGAAACGTATTTTGTTTGGCTTGCTCACGAACAATCAATATCACGAATTCGTCCTCGTTGCGGATAATCGGCGGAAAGTTATAGAATTTCACTATTTCCGCAAACTACAACTATATCGTTTGTTCCCAAATCCACCCTTGACAATATAGATGGGGACATCTAACCCAAAAGAATTGGGACAAGAAAAAGAAAATCGCCATTTTAGATAGCTAGAATGGCGATTTAAGTGACTCCTACAGGACTCAAACCTGTAACCTTTTGATCCGTAGTCAAATGCTCTATTCAATTGAGCTAAGGAGCCGGGACTCGGGACAAGCCCGATATTTTATTCCTCTGTCTTGGCAGTGCCGTGATTCTTCTCACGGATGCGAGCCTTCTTACCGGAGAGGTTGCGGAGATAGAAGATACGTGCGCGACGAACCTTACCTACCTTGTTGAGTTCTATGCTGACAATCGAGGGTGACTCGTAAGGGAAAATCCTCTCGACGCCTACGCCGCTGGAAATCTTGCGGATTGTGAAGGTCTTTGTAAAGGGTGATGCGCCGCTGATCTGGATAACGACACCCTTGAACTTCTGGAGACGGTCCTTGTCACCTTCCTTGATGCTGTAGGTAACGGTGATGGTATCACCGGCCTTGAATTCAGGATAATTTGCAGCTTTATTCTGGTTGAAAGACTGCTCTACTACTTTAATGAGATCCATAATCTTAATCTATAACAACTGCAGCGTCATCATAACCGTCAGACGAGAGGCTGCGTTTTTGGGACTGCAAATATATCAACTTTTCGCGACTATGCAAAACTTTTTAGAAATATTTGCTCTCTTTCTCGAACAAAGCCCTGTCATCCCGGTTGGGATCCGGCTCGAATCCCCTGTCGGACGCCTTGGCCGCTTCGAGCATCTCCCTGGTCTTCCTGTCAAGTTTGCGGGGTATCCATACAATTACCTTGATGAACATGTCTCCCCTGCCGTAGCCGTTGACGGAAGGAAGTCCCTTCCCTCGCTGGCGGATGACCATGCCCGACTGGGTCCCGGCTTCCAGTTTTATGGTCTGCCGGCCGTCCAGGGTGGGAACGCTTATCTCGCAGCCCAGAATCGCATCCGCAACGGAGATGACCTTGGTATAGAATACATTCTCCTCCTCGCGCTTGAGCTCGGGATGCTCGATTTCATCGATGACAATAAGCAGGTCGCCGTTGACGCCGTTATGAGGCGCGCTGTGGCCTTCGCCGCGCACCGTAATCTGCATTCCGTTCTGCACTCCGGCAGGAATCTGCACGCTGATGGTTTCCTTTCTGCGCACAAGTCCGGTGCCTCCGCAGGAACGGCAGGGATTGGACACCACCTTGCCTTCGCCTCCGCACTGAGGGCAGACATTCTGCACCATCGTGCGCCCGAAGAGTGAGTTCGCCACCTGCTGGACATACCCGTTTCCCTTGCAGGTGGGGCAGGTCTTCACATCGGAAGCGTTCTTGGTGCCGCGTCCCCCGCATTCGGGGCAGGGGCGGTTGCGCTCGAGGGTCACGTCCTTGGTGCATCCCCTGGCAATTTCCTCGAGGGTTAGCCTGACGTGGGTCCTGATGTTCTTTCCCCTCGGGGTCTGCTGCTGCGCTCCCCTTCCGAAACCTCCGAAGCCGCTGAAGCCGCCGAAGGCTCCCCCGAAGAGGTTGTTGAGTATGTCATTGAGGTTGCCGAATCCCTGGCTCCAGTCCTGCGCGCCCGCGCCGTCGACGCCGGCGAAGCCGAACTGGTCGTACTTGGCTTTCTTGTCCGGGTCGCTGAGGACGGAATAAGCCTCGGAGGCCTCCTTGAATTTTTCCTCGGCGGTCTTCTTCTCGGCGTCAGTCCCGTCCACCCAACGGTCGGGGTGCCACTTGAGCGCGGCCTTTCTGTACGCGCCCTTTATATCATCGGCCGAAGCTCCTTTCTGGAGCCCCAGGACCTCGTAGTAATCTCTCTTTTCTGCCATAATTTATGCTCCAACCACTACCTTGGCATACCTGAGAACCTTCTCGCCAAGCATATATCCGGTCTGGACCACGTCGATGACCATTCCCTTCATATCCTCCGACGGTGCGGGAAACTGCGTCACGGCTTCGTGGAAATCAGTGTCGAACTTCTGTCCCTTCGCCTCGATCACCTTGAGCCCGCAGCTCTTGAGATAAGCCATCAGCTTGTCATAAATCAGCTGAGTACCCTCCTTTGCGGCCTGGTCGGACGACTTCTCGAGCATCTGAAGTGCACGCTCGCAATCATCCAGCACCGGGAGCAATCCCAGAATGGTGTCCGAAGCCGCGGTCTGCACGAGCTTGAGCTTGTCGTCCGCGCTCCTGCGGCGGAAAGTTTCGAACTCGGCCATCAGGCGGATATAGTCGTCGTGCTCCTTGGACACTTTGTCAGTAAGCTCGGCTATCTTCTTTGCGGAAGCATCCTGCTTTGCGCTCTTCTTCTGCTCCTGTTTTGCACCATCCTGCTGCTTTGCAGCCTCTTTGTTCTCAGTATTTGTCTTTGCCATAATTAACGTTTGTCTCCCCTGCTATGAACAAAATCCCTGCCACTGACATAATGGCACGCGCATCAGATGCGCCCGGGATATGTTTCCAATGCCTTCGCAAGGCACTCGAGCGCTTTCGCAAGGTCCTCCTTGTTGAGCACATAGGCGATGCGCACTTCGTGGCGGCCTTCCCCCGGTTCGGTATAGAAGCCTGACGCCGGAGCCATCATCACCGTGGCGCCATTGTACCTGAACTCGGAAAGGCACCATATGCAGAACTTCTCGGCATCATCCACCGGCAGTTTAGCCATCGTGTAGAATGCTCCCATAGGGATGGGAGAATAAACTCCGGGGATCTTGTTAAGTCCGTCGATAAGGAAATTGCGCCTGTCGAGGTATTCCTCGTAAACCCCCTGGAGATAGGATTTCTGCACGTCCAGAGACGCTTCCGCCACTATCTGTCCAATGAGGGGAGGTGAAAGCCTTGCCTGACAGAACTTCATCACTGAATCGTGGATCTTCTTGTTCTTGGTACAGAGGCATCCGATACGTATTCCACACTCGGAATACCTCTTGGACACGGAGTCGAAAAGGACCACGTTCTCCTCGATTCCATCCAGATGGAAGGCGGAGATGTAAGGCATTCCCGTATAGATGAACTCGCGATAGACCTCGTCGCTGAACAGGTAGAGATCGTGCTTCTTGACTATGTCGCGAAGACGCATCATCTCCTGGCGGGTATAGAGGTAGCCCGTAGGGTTGTTGGGGTTGCATATGAGGATGGCCTTGGTGCGAGGGGTGATCTGCTCCTCGAACGCCTCGACGCTCGGCAGACGGAAGCCGTCCTCGATGGTGGTCTTGACGCTCTTGATGACGGCGCCGACGGAGATGGCGAAAGCCATGTAGTTGGCGTAGAACGGGTCGGTGACGATGACCTCGTCGCCCGGGCTCAGGCAGGCCAGGAACGCGAAAAGCACCGCCTCGGAGCCGCCGGTGGTGATGATGATTTCATCGGGTGAGAGGTATATGCCGAATTCGGAATAATACTTCACCATCTTGGTCCTCAGCGAGAGGTAGCCGTCAGAAGGCGAATACTCGAGTATGTCCTTGTCTATGCTTTTCAGGGCCTTTATTCCGCATTCCGGAGTCTTGATGTCGGGCTGGCCGATATTCAGATGATACACGTGCACCCCGTTCCTCTTGGCCGCATCGGCATACGGGACCAGTTTCCTGATAGGGGAATACGGCATATTCTCCGCTCTTTGACTTATGTCCATTGTCCTAAGAATTAAATTTCAAGGCCCGAAGATACGGATTTTCCTGCAATTTGGATTCCATACGGATGCCATCACGCAAAAAAAGCGACCTATTTGTCATCCCACATATATTTTTTTACAATTATTATCGTACATTTGCGCCACTTTTATATGTTGGACCAAATTCTTTTTTATGGTACTGCAAAATGAAAAAACTATCAGTAATTCTGGCGATTTCGCTGCTATGCGGCCAGGTCGCTCACTCGCAAGGGTTAAGGATTATTCCTAGGGCTGAGTATTCTACTACCGGCCAGGAGGAAGAACACCTGGCCAACTCATCGCTCTACACAGTTTTTGAGGGCACCATTTCCGACAATCTTTCATTTTACACGCTTGGGCACTGGCTCAGTTCAACGCCCGGGGATTTGTACACGAACGTATTCCGTTCCGACTGCTCCAGCTTCATCGACATGATATATCTGACCTGGAGTCTTGACTGGGTGGATATCAACATAGGCAAACAGACAGCTCTTCTGACAGGATGCGAGAACGACTTTGACGATTTCGACTGCCATTACGATCTGGCCGGAGAAGTCTGGAACAACGTGAACGTCTACCAGTGGGGACTTTCCGCAAACTTCTACGCAGGCGACAACCACGTCATCGACGTATCGGCCGCCGCATCCCCGTTCGGGGAAAGACCGTTTTCGAGCAATCTCTACTCCTTCGGAGCCGGGTATGCATACACCAATGGAGGCTTTATGGCAAGGCTCAGGGGCAATCTCATCCAAAGCGGAGCCCATTCCTTCAAGCCCCTTTGCTTTTTCTCCCTGAGATACGACGGTGACAACTGGTATGTGTTCAACGACCTTTCCTACGGCACAGGAGACCCCGAAAACGTAGTGTCCAGAGGTTATTCCGACAACTTCCATTTCTCGTACACCTTCTCGGAGAAATGGCAGGCGGATGCCGTTTTCACCACATCTCACATAGCGGAAAGCGGATTCAACACTACAAAGGCAGGCGCATTCGCCTACTTCTTTCCGATTGAGAACCTCAGAATTCACGCCCTGGCCGGGTATGATTTCACTCCTGAAATACAGAGTCCCTTCTTCTGTATCGGTTTAACCTATAATCTCTGCCTGTAAAATGCCGAAAAACGACACCATCATTGAAATCGAACACCTCAGCAAGTCGTTCGGTTCCAAGAATGTCCTCAATGACATCAGCCTCAAAATCCGCAAGGGCGAATTCATAACGCTTCTCGGCCCGTCTGGCTGCGGAAAAACGACTCTGCTCCGCATCCTCGGAGGATTCGATGCCGCGACTCAGGGAACGGTCAGGCTCAACGGGGAAGACCTTTCGGGAATACCCCCCTACCGTCGTCCGCTCAATACGGTTTTCCAGCGCTATGCACTCTTCCCCCACCTCGACGTCTATGACAACATCGCCTTCGGACTCAAACTCCAGAAACTTGACAGCAAGGAAATAGACAAAAGGGTCAGGAAAATGCTCAAGCTCGTCAGCCTCACCGACTATGAGGACCGCGACGTGGCATCTCTTTCCGGAGGCCAGCAGCAGAGAGTCGCAATAGCCAGAGCCCTTGCAAACAACCCCCAGGTTCTCCTGCTCGACGAACCCCTCAGTGCGCTTGACCGCAAGATGCGCAAGGACATGCAGATAGAACTCAAGGAAATGCACGACAAACTCGGCATCACCTTCATATACGTCACCCACGACCAGGAGGAGGCTCTCACCCTCTCCGACACCGTCGTGGTCCTCAAGGAAGGGCGCATCCAGCAGACAGGCACTCCGGCGGACATCTACAACGAGCCCGTGAACGCTTTCGTAGCCGACTTCATCGGAGACAGCAACATACTCAACGGCGTGATGCCCTGCGACCGCAAGGTCAATTTCATCGGCCACGACTTCGAATGCGTGGACGAAGGTTTCGGAAAGGATGAACCCGTCGACGTAGTAATTCGCCCCGAAGACATCTACATCATGAGCAACACCGACGCCGCGCAATTCACGGGCACCGTCAAATCCTGCACCTTCAAGGGCGTGCACTACGAAATCTTCGTGGACACCGCCGAGGGATACGAGATGATGATCCAGGACTACAACGCCTTCGAGGTCGGTTCCACCGTAGGTTTGATCATCAAACCCTGCGACATCCAGGTAATGCACAAGGAGCGTCTTTCCAACACCTACGAGGCCATCGTCATCGACGCAAACCACGTGAAGTTCTTCGACTCCGTGTTCGAATGCACTGTCCCGGAAGGAATTTCCGAAGGAGAATGCGTCAAGGCAAGCATTCCTTTCGACAAGGTCGAGCTGATGGACTACCAGGAGGAAGGCCAGGCCGAAGGTCAGGTCAGGTCCCTGATGTACAAAGGCAACCACTACCACGTCGAAATCCGGCTCACAAACCGCGAGCACATATACGTTGACACCCAGGACGTATGGGACCGCAATGACCTTGTCGGTATCAGAATCGCTCCGAAAGACATCACCATTTCGAAATGACAAAGAGATCTTCCTGGAGCATACCATACCTGATCTTCCTGGTCATTTTCGTGGTATTGCCTCTCCTGCTCATTTGCCTTTACGCACTGCAGGATGAAGCGGGTCACTTCACCCTGGCGAACATCGGAAGGTTCTTCACCGACTCCGACTCCCTCGCTACCTTCGCCCTTTCTCTGGAAATAGCGATAGAGAACACCGTGATCTGCATTCTTGTCGGTTTCCCGGCAGCCTGGATACTGGCGAACAGCAAACTGAACAAGTCCTTCACCACCGTAGCCCTGTTCATCCTACCGATGTGGGTCAACGCCCTCATCAGGACCCTTGCGACAGCGGAACTGTTCACCATAATGGGTGCCACCCTCGGAAAGGGCACCCTGTTGTTCGGTATGGTCTACGACTACCTGCCGTTTATGATCTACCCTATCTACACCACCCTGAGCAAACTGGACGTATCCTACAGCGAAGCGGCCCAGGATCTCGGAGCAAGCCCGCTCAAGGTATTCTTCAAGGTCACCGTTCCCGGCAAGGAGAAGAACTGAGTCGGGATTTTTCTT
>JAKSJY010000066.1 GCA_024402025.1 Bacteroidales bacterium | reverse complement strand
AATCTTAGCATTTCAAAAACCTGAAAGGGTCATTATGCTCGAAGGCACTCCTACCTTGGGCCGTTTCGAATTCCGTCCTCTTGAGCCGGGATACGGACAGACCATAGGTAACGCGCTTCGCCGCATCTTGCTCGCTTCTCTCGAGGGTTATGCTATCAGTCAGATCAAAATCAACGGCGTTGACGATGAATTCCAGAACATTACCGGAGTCATCGAGGGCATGCAGGATATTATCCTTAATCTCAAGCAGGTCCGCTTCAAACGCATGGTCGATACGGTCGAGACTGAGACAGTGAACATCGTAGTTACAGGCAAGCAGGAATTCACAGCAGAGGATATTTCAAAAGGATTGTCTTCTTTCGTGGTGTTGAATCCTGAACAGCACATCTGTTCTCTCGAACCTTCAGTCAAGCTCGAAATCACCATTACCGTTACCAAGGGTCGCGGTTTCGTGCCTGCAGAGGAGATGAGAGACGAGTCCACTCCTATCGGTACCATCCCTGTGGATGCAATCTACACTCCTATCCGCAAAGTCAACTGGACAGTCGAGAACTGGCGTGTCGAGCAGAAGACCGACTACGAGAAACTCAACCTCGAGGTTGTAACCGACGGTTCGATCTCACCGGACGAGGCCCTTCAGGAAGCAGCAAACATCCTTATCTATCACTTCAGGCTCTTCACCGACGACAAGAAGGTGTCCATCGAGAACGAAGTGACTGTAGACAACAAGGAACTTGACGAGGAAAGCATTCATATGAGGCACCTCCTGATGACAAAACTTTCTGATGTAGGTTTGTCGGTAAGGGCTTTCAACTGCCTCAAGAATGCCGAAATCGACACCTTCGCAGACCTTGTATCGTATTCACGCGCCGAGCTTATGAAGTTCCGCAACTTCGGCCGCAAGTCGCTCAATGAAATCGATGTGATCGTCGAGAAGATGCATCTCTCCTTCGGAATGGATGTCACAAAGTACAATATTGAACCCAAGAAAAAGTAAAAGATGAGACACAATAAATCAATCAATCATCTCGGACGTCAGTGCGGACATCGCAAGGCTTTGCTTGCAAACATGGCTTCTTCTCTCATCCTCGAGAAAAGGATCACCACTACCGTAGCCAAGGCAAAGGCCCTCAAGATGTATGTCGAGCCCCTTATCACAAAGAGCAAGGACGACAGCACGCATTCACGCCGCATCGTTTTCAGCTATCTCAAGAACAAGGAAGCCGTTGCTGAACTTTTCCGCACCATCGCTCCCAAGATTGCAGACCGTCCGGGTGGATACACCCGCGTGCTTCACCTCGGTTTCCGCCAGGGTGATGCTGCAGAGATGGCTCTTATCGAGCTCGTAGACTTCAATGAGGCTGCGATGGCTTCAGATCCCAAGAAGGAGAAGAAGACTACCCGCCGTTCAGGCGCAAAGAAGGCCGCCGAGGCTCCCGCAGCCGAGGCTCCCGCCGAGGAAGCAAAAGCTGAATAAGACAACGCTTCCAATAAGGTGGGGCAGTCCGTTTACGGATTGTCCCACTTTTTTTTGTCGCGGAAAGTGGTTAAATTCGCAAACTTGAAATTTAATCTTTGAAAAAGACATGAATCCGATTTTTTTCGCTGTCCCTGCGGCTTCGATACTTGCCCTGCTGTTTGCGTTCATCTTCTATAAACAGATGAAGGCGAGGGATGAAGGGACCCCCACGATGCGGAAAATCGCCCAATACGTGCGCGAGGGAGCAATGGCATACCTCAAACAGCAGTATAAGGTCGTCATCATCGTGTTTGTAATCCTTGCCGCGTTCTTCGCGGTACTGGCATACGTTTTCCACGTCCAGAACCCCTGGGTGCCGTTCGCTTTCCTGACCGGAGGCTTCTTCAGCGGTCTTGCCGGCTATATCGGCATGCGTACCGCCACCTACGCTTCCTCCCGTACTGCCAACGCGGCGCGCGAGTCCCTCAATTCCGGGCTTAAGGTAGCATTCCGCTCGGGTGCAGTAATGGGACTTACCGTGGTGGGCCTCGGCCTTCTCGACATCTCCCTCTGGTTCGTCGTCCTCAATGCGTTCTACCCCGCTACGGAGGCGCAGAATCTCGTTATCATAACGACTACTATGCTTACCTTCGGAATGGGCGCCAGCACGCAGGCGCTGTTCGCACGCGTCGGTGGCGGCATATATACCAAGGCCGCGGACGTGGGCGCCGACATCGTCGGCAAGGTTGAAAGCGACCTCCCCGAGGATGACCCGCGCAACCCTGCGACAATTGCCGACAACGTAGGCGACAATGTGGGTGACGTGGCCGGAATGGGTGCTGACCTTTATGAATCCTACTGCGGGTCGATTCTCAGCACGATGGCCCTTGGCGCATCCGCGTTCTATGCCATCGGCCCCGAAATGCAGACAAAGGCCATCCTTGCGCCTATGCTCATTGCAGCCATAGGCGTCCTGCTGTCGGTGGTGAGCATCTTCACCGTCCGCACGAAGGAAGGCGCCGGGATGGGACAGCTCCTCAAGAGCATGAGCTTCGGGACCAACCTCGCCGCGATTCTCAGCGGCATCGCCACTTTCGGCATCCTTGCGCTGATATTCGGCACATCCACTCCCGACTGGTGGCATTTCGCCTGTTCCGTCATTGCCGGCCTCGCAGCCGGAGTCATCATCGTCAAGGCAACCGAATACTACACTTCGCATTCCTACAAGCCTACGCAGGCTCTCGCCGAGTCTTCCAGGACCGGGTCCGCAACCGTAATCATCAGCGGTGTCGGCCTCGGAATGCGTTCGACGGCAATCCCCGTAGTGACCATCGCCATCGCCATCGTCCTCTCGTTCCTCTGCGCAACGGGATTTGACATCGACATCATGGCCGAGGGCGTCCTTTCCAAGGGCCTTTACGGTGTGGCCATCGCCGCCGTGGGAATGTTGTCCACACTTGGCATCACCCTCGCCACCGACGCATACGGCCCCATCGCCGACAATGCAGGTGGCAATGCGCAGATGTCCGAACTCGAACCTCAGGTGCGTGAAAGGACGGATGTCCTGGACGCTCTCGGAAATACCACGGCCGCAACGGGAAAGGGCTTTGCCATCGGTTCGGCAGCTCTTACCGCCCTTGCGCTCCTTGCGTCCTATATCGAGGAAATCAAGATTGCGGTAGGGCGCACGGCAGGCGCTCTCATCAACGGCGTAGATGCGGCTACTGCATCCATCCTGGATGTTCTCGCCGAGTACAATGTTTCCCTGATGAATCCTGCGGTCCTCGCAGGCGTGTTCGTCGGTGCGATGATGGCATTCCTGTTCTGCGGACTTACGATGGACGCGGTGGGTCGTGCGGCCTCCAGGATGGTGGTGGAAGTACGCCGCCAGTTTGCCGAGATAAAGGGTATCCTGACGGGTGAGGGTACGCCCGACTACAAGCGCTGCGTTGAAATCAGCACGAAGGCCGCCCAGAAGGAGATGCTCTTGCCTGCCCTGCTGGCGATAGCCATTCCGGTGGCGGTCGGCGTCGTGCTCGGAGTCGCGGGCGTGCTCGGCCTCCTTATCGGAGGTCTCGGTGCGGGTTTCGTGCTTGCGATCTTCATGTCCAACTCCGGCGGAGCGTGGGACAACGCCAAGAAGTATGTCGAAGAAGGCCATTGCGGGGGAAAGAACTCCGATTGCCATCACGCTACGATAGTGGGTGACACCGTGGGCGATCCCTTCAAGGACACTTCGGGACCTTCGCTCAACATCCTGATAAAACTTATGAGTATGGTCAGCATCGTAATGGCCGGACTGACGGTCGGATGCCACCTTCTCTGATACACTTGCGCAACAAACAATCACACAATAAAAATGACAACACGCAGATCATTCCTCAAGACAGCGGCTATCGCCACAACGGCTGCAGCTGCGACTCCCGCACTCGCTTCCTGCGAATGCGGCAACAAGGTAGTCGGACACGGAGAAAGCACCCTCATCGTACCGAAGGGCGCAGGACTCAAGATTACCGGAACATTCCTCGATGAGATTTCCCACGACATCCCCCACCAGAACTGGGGTGCCAAGGAGTGGGACGCCGATTTCCAGCATATGAAGAACATCGGCATCGACACCGTGATAATGATTCGCAGCGGTTACCGCAAATTCATCACCTGGCCCAGCAAGTTCCTCCTCAACAAAGGCTGCTATATGCCTTCGCAGGACCTCGTGGAACTTTTCCTCACGCTTGCCGACAAGTATGACATGAAATTCTATTTCGGACTGTACGACTCGGGGCGTTACTGGGATTACGGAGATATGGCTTACGAGGCTGAAATCAACAATTTCGTAATCGAAGAGGTTTGGGAAGCATACGGCCACCACAAATCGTTCAAAGGCTGGTATCTCTCCACTGAAATCAGCCGCCAGACGAAGGGCGCCATCGAGTGCTTCCGTCAGATGGGACGCCAGTGCAAGGAGGTTTCCGGAGGCCTTCCGACATTCATCTCCCCCTGGATCGACGGCAAGAAGGCCGTGATGGGAATGGATGCGAATCTCAAGAACGGCGTTTCCGTGCGTCAGCACGAGGAGGAGTGGGGTGAAATCTTCGACGGCATCCACGAATATGTCAACGCTTGCGCATTCCAGGACGGACATATCGACTACGATGAGCTCGATGCGTTCTTCACCGTCAACAAGCGCCTCGCTGACAAGTACGGGATGGAGTGCTGGACCAATGCGGAGACTTTCGACCGCGATATGCCTATCCGTTTCCTCCCAATCAAGTTCGACAAGCTCCGCATGAAGCTCGAAGCTGCCGCACGCTGCGGATATGACAAGGCCATCACTTTCGAGTTCTCCCACTTCATGAGCCCTCAGAGTGCATATCTCCAGGCCGGACACCTCTACGACAGATACAAGGAATATTTTGATATAAAGTAATATGGCAGAAAGTAAAGCAAGGACAGGCTATGTTGTGTTCCTGTCTATAGTAGCCGCACTCGGCGGCATCCTTTTCGGATATGATACCGGAATCATTTCGGGCACCACACTCAACGTCCAGGGTCAGTTCGGACTTGACGAAATACAGAAGGGGTGGTATGTTGGCTGTGCCCTTGTAGGTTCAATTGTGGGCGTTGCCTGCGCCGGTTTCCTTTCAGATTTTCTCGGCAGGAAGAAGACAATGATTATCGCGGCCATCCTTTTCTCGGCCACCGGATTCGGCTGCGGTCTTGCAAGCAGCATTTCCGGTCTGGTAATGTGGAGGATAATCGGCGGAATGGGCATAGGAATCGTCAGCATCGTTTCTCCTATGTACATTTCAGAAGTCTCACCCGCAAAAATCAGGGGGACGATGGTTTCCCTGTATCAGCTTGCTGTTACCCTGGGACTTCTCCTGAGTTATCTGGCAAACTTCCTCATCGCAAAGGGGACCGGACTCGCGTTCCTTGCAAATCTCGAGAATCAGGGATTCTGGCGCGAAATGCTCGGAAGTGAGGTTCTGCCCGCATTGCTCTTCTTCATCGTGATCTTCTTCATTCCAGAGTCGCCGCGCTGGCTGATGGTCAAGGGATGCGAAACCCGGGCTATGGATGTTTTCCGCAAGCTCAAGGCCGACGAGGCCGGGGCGCTCGAGGAGTTCACCTCCACAAAGGACTCCATCAATGGTGAAGTCAAGGGAGAGTGGAGCGCATTCAAGAGCAAGGGTTTGCGCAAGGCTGTGTTCTTCGGTTGCTGCATCGCAATCCTCGGACAGTTCATGGGTGTAAATGCTGTGCTTTACTATGGCCCTGAAATCTTTACGGATGCTGGACTCGCAGGCGAAGGTTCTATGCTCTCGACTGTTCTCGTAGGTCTCGTGAATTTCCTCACAACAATTCTGGCTGTATTCATCATCGACCGCGTTGGAAGGAAGAAACTCATCTACTTCGGCGTCAGCAGTATGATTGTCTGCCTGCTGTGCATCGCGGGATACTTCTCATTCGGCAGCGCGCTCGGCCTCAGTCCGATTGTGCTTCTGGTGTTCTTCATGCTCTACATATTCAGCCAGGCTATCAGCATCAGTGCTGTGGTGTTTGTGCTTCTGAGCGAAATGTACCCCAACAAAGTGCGTGGAATCGCGATGAGTATAGCCGGTTTCGCACTTTGGATAGGAACATACCTTATCGGTCAGTTCACGCCCTGGTGCATGGCTACGCTCACTCCTGCCGGAACCTTCCTCCTCTTTGCCGTGATGTGCCTGCCTTATATGTACATCATGTGGAAGAAGATTCCCGAGACTACCGGAAAGAGCCTCGAGGAAATCGAAGAATTCTGGAAAGCACAGGACTGATCTTATGAAAAGAACAATTTCAACATCTCAGGCACCTGTGGCCATAGGTCCGTATTCCCAGGCCGTGGAATTGAACGGAACTCTGTTTGTGTCCGGACAGCTTCCGGTGAATCCCGCAAGCGGAGAAATTCCCGAGGGTATCGAAGCCCAGACAAGACAGTCGCTTGAAAACGTGATGGCTATTCTGAAGGAGGCCGGACTCGGCCCCGACAATGTCGCAAAGACCTGTGTCCTCCTCCAGAACATCGGTGATTTCGGTGCAATGAATGCGGTATATGCCGAATTCTTCCCCGGGGACAAGCCGGCACGTATGTGCTACGAGGTCGCCGCTTTGCCGAAAGGCGCCCTGGTGGAGATCGATGCCATAGCCGGAAAGTAATTCAAAAGCTTTGAAAATATGACAAAACGAATAGCATCCATTGACGTATTGCGTGGTCTGGCCATCTTCCTGATGGTGCTCAGCAGTACAATCTGGCATTCGGGCCTGCCTGCCTGGATGTACCACGCCCAGGTGCCGCCTCCGGACTTCGTGTTCAATCCCGGCATCAAAGGCATATCCTGGGTTGACCTGGTCTTCCCGTTCTTCCTTTTCAGTATGGGTGCATCACTGCCGTTCAGCCTGCGTTCGCGCCTCGAAAAGAGCAAGTCGGGACTTTCCGTCATCCTCGGGATTTTCAAGCGCTGGATTCTTCTTGCCGCATTCGGAGTGGTTCTCGGCAATGCCTATACGATCAGCGGCCAGGGCTCCGAGGTTTACAAACTCGCCATCTGGCT
>JAKSJY010000065.1 GCA_024402025.1 Bacteroidales bacterium | reverse complement strand
ATCCTCAAACAGGATCTCTCGATGCTTACCGAAGGACTTAATTTCCAGGCATCCTTCTCGTATGACGCATCCAACACTTCTCTCCAGAGCCGCCACAAGATGTCATCATACTATGCCATCAACGGTACAAACGATGACGGGCTCTATGTCCTGAGCACCGTCCGTGAGGGAGACACTTATCTTGCATACGGCACCCGTTATTCGGCAAACAAGTCCGATGAGCTCAAGGCCCAGTTGAACTATGACCGCGTATTCAACGCCACACACAGGGTGGGCGCGATGCTGATGTACTACCAGCGCAACTATGTCAACCCCATTGCAAGCAGTTCGACCAATGCGCTTCCCTACCGCAAACAGGGTATTGCATTCCGCGCGACATACTCCTACAACGACCGTTACTTCGCTGAAATCAACGCAGGTTACAACGGATCCGAAAACTTCGCCAGAGGGCATCGTATGGGACTCTTCCCCGCAGCGGCAGTCGGATACCTCATCTCATCCGAGCCCTGGTGGAACATTGATGTCATCAACCACCTCAAACTTCGCGCCTCCGCCGGTCTTGTAGGTTCCGACAACACCAGCCGTTTCGCATACCTCAGCACCTGGGGCTCCGGCAACGGCGGCCACCGTTTCGGAAACGGAGTGTGGAACAACGGTCTTGGAGAAGATGAAGTCGGAGTCAGCGACCTCACCTGGGAGAAAGGCTTCAAGAAAGACGTCGGTCTCGAAATCAAGATGTTCAATTCCAGGCTCTCACTCGATTTCGACTACTTCCACGACTACCGCTACGATATCCTCATCCGCCGCTCTTCGATTCCTGCAGTTGCCGGTCTTCTCAAAAACCCCTATGCAAATATGGGTATAATGACGAACCAGGGACTAGAAATCACAGGTGATTACAACGGAAAAATCGGCAAAGATTTCGGATACAGGATTTACGGCAACTTCTCCTACGCACACAACAACATTGTTTTCAAGGATGAAGCCCAGACAGATCCCTGGCGTATGGCTACAGGCCACCGTTACGGCCAGAAATTCGGATACATTGCACTCGGACTCTTTACGGACCAGGAAGACATCGACAACTCCCCTGACCAGTCGGCTCTCGGTGGACAGATCCGCGTCGGTGACGTCAAGTACAAGGACATCAACGAAGACGGTGTCATCGACGTCCACGACCAGACGGCAATCGGCTTCTCCACAATCCCTGAAATCAACTACGGATTCGGAGCCCAGATCACCTGGAAGGGGTTTGATTTCGGAGTATTCTTCCGCGGTCAGGCAAACGTGTCCTACGGACTCGGAGGAACGTTCTTCCCCTTCTATCAGGGAGTCGGAGAGTACAACCTGTTTGCCTGCGCCGTTGACCGCGCACAGGTGGCTGAAGACGAATGGGGCGACGAAGTACTCATCAACCCGGACGCATTCTACCCGAGACTGTCAGCGTCACGTAATACAAACAATACCGTGATGTCCACCAGAACAATCTATGACGGAAGCCTTCTCAGGCTTTCCGATCTGGAACTCGGCTATACGTTCAAGGGCAACGCCCTTCAGACCATAGGTTGCAGCCAGGCAAGGGTTTACCTCGTCGGCACCAACCTTCTTCTCTTCTCACCCTTCAAGATGTGGGATCCCGAAACGGGTTCGACGAACGGAAGTTCGTATCCGCTCCAGAAGAAAATCAATATCGGTGTAAGGTTAACATTCTAAATCGATACTGACATGAAAAATAGAATAATCATCATACTTGCATCTGTTCTGACCGTTGCCTCCTGCAACTATCTCGACAAACAGCCGGACGATATGCGTACCGACGAAAGCGTGTGGACAACACCTTCTGAAGTACTCCAGTATCTGAACAACTGCTATGCCTGTCTTCCCCAGGACAGGGTTATCCACGAAGAAAGATTCGGTCTTTCCGATGACTGCGACGTGATGCACTCCGAATACGCGACCTATCCCATCAACCAGGGAAACTGGACTCCCAGTTCCGGATTCGAGCAGCAATGGGGAACTTTCTACAAAGGAATACGCTCGACTCTTTCTTTCGAGGCGAACGCGACAAGATGCACCAAACTTTCCGAGGACAAACTCGAAAGATATCTCGGAGAGTCCAAATTCTTGCGCGCATACTATTATTTCCTTCTCCTCCGCAAATACGGTCCTGTAGTGCTCATTACGGAGCCTATGTCAAATTCGACCGACTTCGGAGCAATTCCCCGCACCCCGTTCGACGATTGCGTGAAATATGTCTGCGACCTTCTCGACGAGGCTGAAGAGATGCTTCCCACAGATTACAAGTCTTCGATTGCAGCGGACGGAGGTCGTGCGAACAAGATGACCTGCCGCGCCACCAAGGCCGAACTGCTGCTTCTTGCCGCATCCCCTATGTGGAACGGCAACACCCTCTATGCAGATTTCAAGAACAAGGACGGCAAAGCCCTGTGCAACCAGACGTACGATGCAACGAAGTGGCAGAAGGCAGCCAATGCGGCAAAAGCCGTGATTGAACTTGCCGAAGCAAATCCCGATGCATACGGACTTTATACCGCCGAAGTCGAGATGGACTCT
The DNA here is from genome assembly GCA_024402025.1 of Bacteroidales bacterium. GTDB lineage: Bacteria > Bacteroidota > Bacteroidia > Bacteroidales > UBA932 > Cryptobacteroides. The sequence continues at coordinate 4,562 of JAKSJY010000065.1, read as the reverse complement.
CCCGACTACAATCCGTACAAGGCATACTACAATCTGTTCAACAACGGTTGGAACAAGGAGGTTATCTTCGGAACTGTCGACAACGGACGCAACGACTATACTTCCAACGGCGAGTCCAGATATATGTGGCAGCAGCACTGCACTCCGGTCAATGCCAACGCGTATGCGGGAAGCGGCAACATCGGACTTACCCTAAGACTCGTAGACGCTTTCTATATGGAGAACGGATATGGTATCGAGGATGCAATGTCCGGATACAGCGAAACCGGATATGCAACATCCGACGGCCCTCACGTAACCGTCTCCCTCGCTGATCAGGCAACCGAGGAAGGGCGCATCAAGATGATCAACGACATCCGCGCCCTCGACTGCTGGGGCCACAACAAGGGCGACAGAAATATGTTTGTAGGCCGCGAGGCACGTTTCTACGCATCCGTGAACTACCAGCACAAGATTCCTCTCACCTTCGGAGATGACAAGACAGAGCGCAACGGTTGGAGTTCAGCCGGAAACAAGGACGGTTACGGAAGGCTCGAATGCTATTACGGCGGAGTGGCGCATTCCGAATCGAACACTTCCAACTACTCGCTTACCGGTTTCTATCCCCAGAAGCACATCATTCCCGCCATCATTCAGGGCGGCCAGGTGCGTCTTTCAGGAAAGTATGTATCCATCTATATGAGATATGCCGGAATGCTTCTCAACTATATCGAAGCTCTCAACGAGGTCGACCCGAACAATGAGGACATCCAGAAATACTGGGATCTCATTCACAAGAGAGCCGGAATCCCCGGCATTTTCGAATGTCATCCTGAAATCAAGGGCAACGCCGACCTCCAGAGAAAATACATTCTCCGCGAGCGTCAGATCGAGCTCAATATGGAAGGAGACCGCTACTATACCGCACACCGCCGCCTGCTTGCAGGCACTCCCGACCTTGGTGGAGAAAAGGATGACCGCCTGTGGGGCGAAGGCGGAAGGATGTGGGGACTCACCACGTTCAACCACGACGGTTTCGATGCGGGCAACCCCAAGACGAACAACTTCCAGTCGGAAGCTTTCTACAAGCGTTCCTGGTTTGAGAAGAGGGTATGGAATGACGCGTACTACCTCTTCCCTATCCCTCAGGATCAGATTGACATGAGCCCTGCGGTAGTTCAGAATCCTTTCTGGAATTAAAATTTGAAAAGCGATGAAAAAGTTATTTACAATAATATCACTTGTTGTTGCGGCACTTGCCGGAGTGACATCGTGCGACACGGATTACGTATTCCCCGATCCCGAAACGATTCCGGAATATATGATCAAGGTGCCGATTGTTACGGCTAAGGCTACCGCCACAAACGGATATTCGATGGAAGGGACAATCACTCCGTTGAATGAAGACAATTCCGAATACAGCATAGATTTCAAATTCGACGCCAACGGCATCGAGCTTGACAAGCTTACCCTCGAAATGGAATACTGCAAGAGGACAATACTCAAGGACAACGCATTCCAGGGTCCTGCAGTTCTCGACCTGAAGGGCAAGTCCTATGCTATGACCGTCAATGATTGCGAGAAGGACGTGAAATACACCATCACCGCATCCGTGATTCCCTGTCAGGAGCCTGTCCTCGGGGCAACTGCAACAAGCAGTGAAGGGCTTGTCGAAAATGCTGACATCGACAACGTGAACCGTACAATCAAGTTCTTCTTCTCATCCGACAAATTTGACGTTTCCTCCGTTGATGTCTCGATTACCTACAACAGCAGGGCCGAGCTTGGCGAGAATGCCTTCACAAAGAAGACCCTCGACCTTTCGACCCCTTATAAGATGAAGGTTGGAGATGCTGTCGAGTTCCACGAGTACACGATTTCGGCACAGGTTCTGAACCTTCCCGTGCTCATTCCTTACGGGCAGTGCAAGGTAATCAGGGTGGATGGTGACGCTCCTCTCGCGCTTTCGGAATCAACAGTCAAGGAAGAGTATATGTTTGACGGCACCTGGGTGCGCAAGTACAACGGCCAACCCGATATGAAGCACTACCGCATATACTGGTATATGTCCAAGGAAGAGGATATCGCCGCACACGGTGAGTTCCTTATCTTCGACGCCGGCGAGCCTGTGATATTGGCTCAGGCCGCCCTCCATCCTTACAACAACTACTCGGACCACGATGTGATCAAGTACGCGATCTATGCATACAAGGGATCCAACGACATCGCTCCGGACGCTTTCTCGGAAGGAAGTTCCGACTGGGTCAAAGTGCTTGAGGGTGATGATACCGATCAGTGGCAGCTTGCAAGGGACGTTCAGGAGAACACCGCTCTTATAGGAACGGAAGATGATCCTCTGACCATAACCCAGATTCATCCCGTCCTGAATGACATTACCATTCCGAATGCACGCTATTTTGCATTCGTCAAAGTGATGAACTGCTACGAGTTCCAGCCTGACTACTACGCCAAGATACTTGGTTGGAAACCTACGAACAGGTATCACTACGCAAGCTTCACGGAGCTTGAGCTCTGGCGCTACAAGAAGCCGTAGCATTCAGTAATCGGATACGGCAATGCCCTTTGAGAACCGGGGCCCCGGAGCAAAGCTCCGCCCCAAACCTCAAAGGGCATTGCTGTATTCTTTTCACAACGCGGATTCCCGCAGCAATCACGGAACCTGGCGGTTGCCGAAGATGGCGGTGCCGATGCGCACCATTGTGGAGCCGTGGCGTATTGCGGTTTCCCAATCCCCGGACATCCCTATGGAAAGCTGGTCGAACGCTTCGAGTTCGGGAAATGTATCCACGATATAAGCCATGAAGCTGTCGATACGTTCGAAATCGGCATCGATCACCGACTCGTCATCCGTATGGGATGCCATACCCATCAGCCCGCGGAAACGCACGTTGGCGAATTTGTCCGCATCAAAAAGAACGTCCAGGATTTCCTCCTCGTGGAAGCCCTGCTTTGTCTCTTCGGCTCCGATATGAAGTTCAAGAAGCACATCCGTAACCTTCCCGTTATCCCTACCCCACCTGTTGATTTCCTCGAGAAGGTGCCTCGAATCGACGGATTGAACCAGACTTACGAAAGGAAGCACCATTTTCAGCTTGTTGGTCTGCAAATGGCCTATGAAATGCCACTCGATGTCGGAAGGGAGTCCCGAATTGACCTTTTCGAAAAGTTCCTGCGGCCTACTCTCGGCAAAGACCCGCTGCCCTGCTTCATATGCCTCGAGAATCAGGGCGGACGGGTGGAATTTGGATACGGCCACAAGCTGCGTCCCGGACGGCAGCGCGGACTTCAGGGAATTGATTGAGTCTTTTACCATTTCTCTGCAAATATCGCTTATTTTAGGAATATTCGTAAAGTATTAGTAAATTTGGGGGCTTAAAACGACACAAATTTTCAGAAATATTATAAACCAATAATTCTATCCTAATTTATGTTCAACAAATCAATCTGTAGAATGGTTGCAGGACTCTTGATCCTTCTTCCATTCGGAGCGCAGGCGCAGGCACAGACCAGGACCGTCAAAGGTGTTGTTCTGGACGAGGAGAACCTCGGCACTCCAGGGGCGATGGTAATTGTAAAGGGAGAATCCAGGGGTGTCATTACTGACATCAACGGCGAATTCTCCATCGAAGCCACCCCCGAAACAATTCTGCAGGTTTCAATGCTCGGATATCAGGATCAGGAAATGAAGGTGGGAAACCAACAGAAAATCACCTTCTACCTCGTATCATCTGTCAACGCATTGGAAGAGGTTACCGTGGTCGCATACGGTACGCAGCGCAAGGCCAGCGTCATCGGCTCAATCTCAACTATCGATTCCAAACAGCTTCAAAGTCCGGTAGGACAGCTCTCTACGGGACTTGCAGGCAAACTTGCAGGTATCGTCGCCATGCAGCGTACGGGTGAGCCTGGTTCCAGCGCAGAATTCTGGATCCGCGGTGTCAACACCTTCGGTGCGAACTCCACGCCTCTTATCCTCGTGGACGGTATCGAGCGTTCGATGGACCTTGTGGACGTCGAGGATATCGCATCATTCAGCATCCTCAAGGATGCGACCGCAACAGCCCTCTATGGTGTGCGCGGCGCGAACGGTATCGTGCTCATCACCACCCGCCGAGGCGGCGAATCCGCACCCAAGGTTACGTTCAAGGCTGAATACGGTCTCACACAGCCCGTAAAGATCCCCAAGCTTGCGAATACAAACCAGTGGATAGACTACTACAACGAACTCTTCATCGACCAGGGAGCCGGCGAGGTTATTTCCGACTATGAAAGGCAGATGTACCTCAGCGGCGCCGACCCTGACCTCTATCCTTCGATCGACTGGGTGAAGACCATCTACAAGGATATGGCCAACACAGCCCGCATCAACGTCAACGTCACGGGAGGTACCAAGGCCGTACGCTACTACGTGGGTGCGTCCTACTACAATGAGGGAGGTATCTTCAACGTTGCCGACAACGAGAACTACAAGAACCGCGACAACGAGATCAAGTACCAGAAGTTCAGCTTCCGTTCGAATGTCGACATCAACATCACGAAGAGCACGGTGCTCGCGCTTTCGC
>JAKSJY010000064.1 GCA_024402025.1 Bacteroidales bacterium | reverse complement strand
AGTTGTACAATATTATAAAAATTCAAAAGGTAAAAGCGTTATGAAAAAAATCTTTACCATTCTTTCTTTTGCGCTGACTCTGTGTATCAGCGTATTCGCACAGGAAAACGACAGCAGACTCATTGAGGCCCGCGGCATCATCGAGGACAACTACACTCTCGGCTACGGATGCAACAGCGTAATCAACCTCGACGTTCCGGAATACACCCCGGCCCCGAAGGGATACGAAGCGTTCTACATCTGGCAGTACAGCCGCCACGGCTCACGCTATGCGTGGAACAAACTGACATACACCAGAATCAGTTCCATTCTCAGGAACGCCTCCGCCGAAGGCAATCTCACCGAATTCGGAGAGCGCCTTTACGGGAGAATGGAGCCTTTCGCCCAGAAATGCATCCCCTACGTCGGAGAGCTCACCCGCAAGGGATGGGAGCAGCAGGCGAAGGTGGCGAAGCAACTCTATGCAAGCGAACCCAAGCTCTTCAAGAGCAATCCATACATCGAATCCACTTCAACTTTCGCGGCACGCGCCATTATGAGCGAGGCGTCCTTCTGCCTCAGCCTCAAGGAAGAGAATCCCAAGCTGGACATCTACGAGATGCTCGCCGCAACCCAGGTGAAGAACGCGGCGCCCAGGGACGGCATATCCAACGAGGCCGCGGGAACGCTGCCAAAACCCGTAGTACCCTGGTACTGCACCATTGACGAATTCGTTGGAAGGCATATCGACTGCGACAAGATACTGGGGCGCATCTTCAAGGAAACCGCACCCGGCTACGAAGGATGGCAGAGCAAGGAACTCATCTACGAACTCTGGACACTGGCTATCGGAACCCTCAGCCTCGATTTCGAGGCGGACTTCTCCGACATCTTCACAATGGACGAGATGATTGCGATGGCCCAGATCGATTGTTTCCAGTCCTATCTGTACGCAATGGACGACCTCTACACATACACTAACGCCTACGTGGAACTCCTCGACGACGTTGAGAAGCACTACGGCGACAAACGCCCGCAGGTGCGCCTGCGTTTCGGCCACGACTACGTTCTCTGCAGGCTTCTCCCCTTGCTCGGAGTCGGAGAGTTCGCCCAGGTGCCGCAGTATCCGGAGGCCACACTCTACACCTATCCCCTGTATGAGATTCCAATGGCCGCAAACCTCAGGCTCATATTCTACAGGAAGAAAGGCGCCGAAACCCTGGTGAAACCCGTCCTCAACGGAAAGGAGACCACCCTGCCCCTCACTCCGGCCGAAGGACCCTACTACAAACTCTCCGACCTCAAGGCCTACGTGGAGACGCTCCCAAGGCTCTAGATCGATGGACAAGAATTACAAGGGCTTCGCGCAACGCCTGAAAAGCAGGATAGAAGCCGACAGGATCTACACCGACGAGCTGCGCACTTTCGCCTGGGGCACTGACGCGAGTTTCTACAGACAGATCCCGAAAATCGTCATCCGCAGCAGGGACGAGGAGGAAGTGTCCTTCATACTGAAGACCGCTTCCGAATCCGGAATCCCCGTGACCTTCAGGGCCGCAGGCACTGCTCTCTCCGGACAGTCGGTGACGGACTCTGTACTCGTAGTGGCCGGCAAGAACTGGGAAGGGATAAGAATATCCCCGGATGGGAGAACCGCGGCAATGCAGCCGGGGCTTGTAGGCGGGAAAGTCAACGGGATGCTCTCGAAGTACGGCCGCAAACTGGGTCCGGACCCTGCCTCGATAGGCAGTGCGATGATAGGCGGGATGGTGATGAACAACGCGTCCGGGATGAGCTGCGGAGTGCACTCCAATTCCGACAGGACAATGGTCTCGGCGAGAATCGTCCTTGCGGACGGCACCGTGCTCGACACCGGGGAGCAGAAGAGCCGCGAATCCTTCCGCTCTTCCCATCCCGAATTCCTGGAAGCGATATGCAGACTGCGGGACGAGGTGCTCTCGGATAGCTCCCTCACCGAAAGGATACGCTACAAATACTCCATCAAGAACGTCACGGGACTCAACCTTCTTCCGCTTGTCAGCTATGAGGACCCGTTCGACATAATAGCCCACAGCATCGTCGGCTCCGAAGGCACCCTCGCCTTCCTGAGCGAAGTCACCATGCGCACCCTACCCGTAGCCCCGCTCCAGGCGAGCGCGATGATATATTTCAGGGACATCCGGGAGGCCGCCCGCGCGGTGGTGGCGATGCGACCGCTCGACATCAACGCGGCCGAGATGCTGGATTCGCGCTCGCTTGCGGCAGTGCACGACCCCACCGGGGATGGACTTACCGCTGTCCTCACGCAGGTCGTCGCATCCACCGGGGATGAGCTGGAAAAGAAAATCGCCGCCGTACGCGACGCCCTTTCCGCATTCGACACCGTCACCGGAGTCGATTTCTCCGCCGACGCGAAGACCTGCGGGAAGTACTGGGCCATCCGCTCCGGGATATTCCCTATGGTGGGAGGTATGCGCAAGATGGGCACTACCTGCCTCATCGAGGACATCGCCTTCCATATCGAGGACCTTCCCGAAGCCACCGCCGACCTGTCCGCGCTGCTTGACAGGCACGGATACGACGACTCCTGCATATACGGCCACGCCCTGGACGGAAACTTCCATTTCATCATCAACCAGGCTTTCGACACTCCTGAGGAAATCTCCAGATACGAGGAAATGATCCGCGATACGGCGAAGATGGTGGTCGAAAAATACGACGGCTCACTCAAGGCCGAGCACGGTACCGGAAGGAATATGGCTCCCTTCGTGGAATACGAATGGGGAGAGAAGGCCTTCGGCGTGATGAAACGCCTCAAGGCGATATTCGACCCGGCGGGCATTCTGAATCCGGGTGTCATCTTCAACGAGGACCCGGAATGCTTCATCCGCGATTTCAAGGCACTCCCCGTGCTGCATCCGGGACCGGGCGCGCCGTCCGGGACCGATGCCCTCTTCGATAAGATCAACAAGTGCATCGAGTGCGGATTCTGCGAGGTGAACTGCGTCTCCTGCGGGCTGACCCTCTCCTCAAGGACCAGGATTGCCGCCATCCGCGAAATCACCCGACTGCGGGAAAGCGGCACCGAGCCCGAAAGGCTGCGTGCGCTCGAGAGGCAGTACGTCTATGCGGGGATGGATACGTGCGCCGGGGATGGACTGTGCTCGACATCGTGTCCAATGGGCATCAACACCGCCGACCTCACGCACGAACTCCGCCGTCAGGGGCTGGGACGCATTCCGCGCGCGGGGTGGAGCATGGCGGCCGAACACTACGCCGGCGTCAAGGCAGGCTTGCGCGCAGTGCTCGCAACCGCCCGGGCCGGACGCGCCGTGATTGGCGACAAAGCGATGGGAGCGGTCTGCAAGGGACTGCACAAAGGCATCGGAATGCCACTGTGGACACCCGCCTTCCCGGGGCCCTACGCCTGCCATCCCGAACCATCCTCACCGTCGCCATCAGCGCACAAGCCCAAGGTCGTCTATTTCCCGAGCTGCCTCAACCAGACGATGGGAGTGTCCGAGAACAGGTACTACAAGCGCCCGCTGGTGGAGGAGACCGTAGAACTGCTGGAGAAGGCGGGATACGAGGTGGTCTTCCCGGAGAATATGGGAAAACTGTGCTGCGGAATGATATGGGAGAGCAAGGGGATGCCGGACATCGCGGACAGGAAAACCGCGGAACTGGAGGCTGCGCTGAAGAAAGCGTCCAATGACGGAGAATACCCCATCCTATGCGACCAGAGCCCCTGCCTGCACAGGATGAGAAACCATATCAAGGGTCTGCGCCTCTACGAGCCGGCGGAATTCATACTGACTTTCCTCGCAGACAGGCTGGTGTTCCACAAGCTGCCGAAAACCGTCGCGGTGCACATCACCTGCACGACAAGGCAGATGGGTCTCGCGGACGCGATGGTAAGAGTCGCCCGGATGTGCGCGGAAAAGGTCGTGGTACCCGACGGGGTCGGATGCTGCGCTTTCGCTGGAGACAAGGGAATGACGAATCCGGAACTCAACGCATACGCACTGCGCAAGCTGCGCGACCAGGTCAAGGACATCGAAGTCGGGTACTCGAACTCCAGAACCTGCGAGATAGGTCTGCAGCACCATTCGGGGATACCCTATGTCTCGATAATCTACCTCGTCAACTACTGCACGGGAGTGTAGTGGGCCTTCATTGCGGCGACGTCATCCGGAGAAAGGACATCGGAGGTGAATATCATCTCATCAAGCTGTACGGCAAGACGGTCGCCGTAAATGCCTCTTCCGTCCTGGCCTATGTTCAGGTCAAGGGCATCGAACGAAACGTCGGCAAAGGATGAAGGGATATCGTAGTCCAGGAACTTGGTGAAGTCGTAATACAGACAGACCTTGTTCTTCGCCCTGTCCACCGTCAGCGTAACGTGCATCCACCCGTCAGCGAAATCGACAGGCAGAGTCGCCGCACCGTCCAGTCTCACTCCCTTGGCCTTGCATCCCGCGTTGAAAAGTATGTTGGAGGGGCGCAGGGCGAGGACGAAACCGTCGTTGCCGCCGGACGCCCAGTTCTTGTTGGAGACGATGGCGGGGTCGCCGACAATCGTGTCAGCCTTGATCCAGAACGCGATCGAGAAGGAGCCGGTCCCGACTTTGGCGTTCGTAAGGGTTATATATCCGTCCGTAACATCGACGCCTTCGCCGAAATATCCTTCGTAATAGTAGAGTTTTCCGTTCCTTACCGTCCCGGTCTGCTCCAGTGCATCGACCTCATTCCCGTCGAAAGGCAGATAGGCCATAAGCTTGTGGCCTTTCAGAAGTTCCCGGGTCCTGCTGACGTCGGGAGTAGGCTCCGCCTTGTGCGCGCGGAACACGTTCACCGGGAAATCCACTTCCTTACGGACCGTTCCGCCTACGTCGCTGAACACGCCTTTGGGAATGCGGGAAGTCCAGGTTTCAGGGGCCTGGAGGCCGAGGGCATATACGGCAATCGACGCAACGTCCTGGCCTTCGGCATCTATGATCTTGTGCTTGGTGTCGACCGTTTTTCCGAGGACGCCGAAGTAGGTGTTCATCTCTGCATCGGAACTGCCGCCGTGGTCCTTTTCAAGGGTTCCTCCGTGGTCGGTGGTGACGATGAAAAGAGTCTTGTCCAATATGCCTTTCTGCTCGAGGGCCTCATAAATCTTTCCGATATACCTGTCGACGTCGGTAAGGGCGCGCTTGTGCCCGTCCGTGCCGAACCCGTAGAAGTGTCCGGCGGAGTCGACCGAGTCGAATTGCACGAACATCAGGGTAGGATTCTCGCCGGAGAGGTATTTGAGTATGAAATCAGTGACCGCGCCGTCGGATCCGCCATTGATCTTGGTCACGCCGATGTTGTCTTCGATGATGCCGATGTTGACGGCCGACCAGTTGCAGATCGAGACGAGTTTGGCATCCGGCATCCCCTCCCTGACAACGCGGAAAATGGAAGGATACGGACTTTCGGGGTCGTAGGCCCTGAGCTTCACTATGCTGTTGTTCAGCTTGTGAGCCTCGGGCGGAACGCCGTGGAGCATGGACCCCCAGCACTGTGCGCTGATGGAAGGGGTTGCGGCACGGGCATCCAGCGTATGATTGCCGTTGGCGAAGATTTTCCAGGTGTTCGGGGTGACGGTCTCGCTGAAGAAAGCCCCCGCGCCGTCGACGCCCATGATCACCACGTGTTCGTAGGCGCCGAAGCTGTTGACAGTGGTGTCCTTCTTCTCTTTGGGGTCAACAATGGTACCGGGGCCGACGGTTGCCGGACTGCAGGAAAGCAGTATCGGCACCGCGACAAATATTGCAAATGCGTGTTTTTTCATATACTTCCCAATCATATTGCAAATATAAGGAATCTTGGAAGAATAGTTTATATTTGCAAGGAGTTATATGGTTTATACCGTAATACAATGAAAGTAAAAAACAACAGGGACTGGTTCAGCTATCTCATGAACTTCATTGCCGTATGCCTCGGCATTGTCATTACGTTCGCCGGGCAGGGACTTATCAACAGGCACGCGGAGAAGAACGAGGTGAAGCGGAGTCTCATTCTTGTCAGAAACGAACTGGAAGACAATATGTCATACATCGAGCTCTCCGATTCGGTGCTGACCCTGTTCTCCGAAGCGGCAGAGTTCCTTATCAGATATGAGGGGCATTACGCGCAGGCCCCGGAGGATTCGATGGCGATGTATTGCAACATTCCCCTGACCGTTTTCGAAATCACGCACTCGGATGAGGCTCTCGAACTTCTGAAGAATTCCAGCCTGTTCACCAAGATCAAGGACCTGGACCTGTCTTTGGAGATCATCCACACTTACGGGGCCATCGCGGATGAAATGGCCGTCATAGGCTTCTACAATGAGCGCAAGGGCAAATATCTCGAGGACGCCCTGAACGACAAGGTCAAGGACATCCTGTCCAAGGACAACGTCACCGCCGTACAGTTGTGGGACGCCATTACCGCTTCCAAGGAAGGAAAACAGTACCTGAGGGAACTTGGCCGACTTCAGATGGCCCACAACTCCTCCGAGGTCAAGAGCACCATCAACAGCACCATCGCATCGATTGACAAGTATATAGAATAGATATGAATCCTTATTTTGCAGAATTTCTCGGCACACTGGTGCTTGTCCTGATGGGCGACGGAGTTTGCGCCTGCACCAGTCTTGACAAATCCAAGGGCAAGGGCGCAGGATGGGTTGCCGTCACACTGGCCTGGGGTTTCGCCGTAATGTGCGGCGTTTTCGTCGCAGGTCCCTGGTCGGGAGCGCATCTCAATCCCGCCGTCTCCCTGGCGCTGGCAATTTGCGGCAAGTTCGCCTGGTCATCGCTTCCCGGCTACGTGCTCGCACAGATGCTCGGAGGCTTCTGCGGGGCCGCCCTGGTATGGGCTTTCTACAAGGACCACTATGACGCGACCGAGGACGCTGATGTCAAACTCGGCACCTTCTGCACAATGCCCGCGATAAGGAACAGCTGGCGCAACCTCTTCTGCGAATTCGTGGGTTCCTGGCTGCTGTGCTTTTGCATACTGATGTTCACGACCAGTGAGAACACCCCGGCCGTAGGGATGGGAAGTATGGGAGCATTCCCTGTCACGATGCTGATTATGGCCATCGGCCTGTCTCTGGGCGGAGCCACCGGATATGCCATCAACCCCGCAAGGGACCTTCCTCCCCGCATCGCCCACGCCGTTCTTCCGATGAAAAGCGCAAAGCGCGACAGCGGCTGGAGTTACAGCTGGATTCCCGTAGCGGGTCCCCTGCTCGGGGCCGCCTTCGCAGCCGTTTGCTTTATGGTGATATTCTAGAGCCGGTTTTATCTTTGGTGTTTGAGGCCCATATTCCCTGATGTCAGCCTCTCCCTTGAAAACCCCGCCGGGTATCCGGCCCAAACTCCTCTCATCAGACAGGAATCGGGCCTTTTCCTGCTCGACGGAATCAATGTCGAAGACGGT